>JBDSRF010000152.1:0-34016 GCA_039929445.1 Arachnia sp.
GCTCACACGGCGGGGGGGTCGTGGCCCTCGGTACTCCCGAGGACATCGCCGACTCCAGCGATTCCGCCACCGGCGAGTTTCTGGCGCCCATGTTGCATGGCGGGCGGGCCGTCCTCAGCCGCGTGGCGTCCTGAGGGCGGGGGTTCAGGGGGTGTGGGTGAGGGAGTCGCCGTTGTCGACAAGATCGACGAAACCGAGTGGCGCACTCGCGGGCCCGGCCGTCGGCGAACCGTCGGTGATGGAGAACAACGACCCGTGGCAGGCGCAGTAGATGCCGTCGGCGCGGACCTCGCGCACGTCGCACTGCTGGTGCGTGCACACGGAGGTGAAGCCGAGGAATGTGCCAGCCTCCGGCTGGGTGATGACGACGCCGGACAGGGCCCGCACCACACCGCCGCCCACGGGAATGTCACTCTTCTGGACCGTCACCGGCACCAGGTCATTGGGGTTCCGCTCGTTGCTGCAGCCCACCAGCATGGCGGCGGCAATGGCCGCTCCTGAGGCCAGCAGATCGCGTCTCGTGCTCATGGTGCCCAAGCATAGGGGCGCCGCATGGGCGCATCTGCTTCTGTCGCGGCAGCGATCTATCATCGGTGATCATGGCTGACCCGTCCACGTACCGACCCCGCCCCGGATCCATTCCCACCGATCCGGGTGTCTACCGGTTCTTCGACGCCTTCAACAACGTCATCTACGTGGGCAAGGCCAAGAGCCTGCGCTCGCGCCTCAACTCCTACTTCGCCGACCCGGCCTCCCTGCACTTCCGCACCCAGACGATGGTGCGGACCGCCGCCAGGGTGGAGTGGACCGTGGTGGCCAACGAATTGGAGGCGTTGCAGCTCGAATACACCTGGATCCAGGAGTTCGACCCCCGGTTCAACGTCAAGTACCGCGACGACAAGTCGTACCCCTGGCTGGCGGTCACGTGGTCCGAGGACTACCCGCGGGTGTTCGTGGGCAGGGGCGTCAAGAAGAAGGGCACCCGGTACTTCGGCCCGTTCGGGCAGGCATGGGCCATCCGCGACACCCTCGACATGCTGCTGCGCGTGTTCCCCATGCGCTCGTGCACCCAGGGGGTGTTCCGCAACGCCCGCGCCGCGGGACGTCCCTGCCTCCTCGGTGACATCGGGAAGTGCGCCGCCCCCTGCGTGGGGCGCGTGAGCGAGGTGGAGCACCGACACATCGTCGCCGACTTCTGTTCGTTCATGGCGGGCAACACAGCTGGCATCATCGGCGAGATAGAACGCGACATGATGCAGGCCTCCGCGGATCTGAACTTCGAGAAGGCCGCGGTGCTGCGCGACTCCCTGGGGGCGCTGCGTCGCGCCCAGGAGAAGAACTCGGTGGTGCTCACCGAGGACACCCGCGCCGACATCGTCGGTTTCGCCGACGACGGCCAGCAGGTGGCCGTGCAGGCGTTCCACGTGCACGGCGGGCGTATCACGGGGGAGCGGGGCTGGGTGGCGGACCGCACCGACGACCGTGACATCACCGAACTGCTCGAGTCGTTCCTGCTCCAGCTCTATTCCGAGAACGGGGTCGAGGTGCCGCCGCTGATCCTCTCATCGGTGGATGCCGACCACACGCTCGTCGACCTGCTGGCGACCCGGCGCGGCGCCAAGGTGGAGATCCGGGTGCCGCTGCGCGGCGACAAGCGCATGCTGCTGGACACGGTTGTGAAGAACGCCACCATGGCGCTGTCGCAGCGCCAGACGCAACGTTCCTCGGACCTCACCACCCGCAACGTGGCGCTGGATGAGGTGGCGGAGGCGTTGAAGCTTCCCACGGCCCCGCTGCGGATCGAGTGCTACGACATCTCCCACACGCAGGGCTCCGAGGTGGTGGGCTCCATGGTGGTGTTCGAGGACGGCATGGCGAAGAAGTCCGACTACCGGCGCTTCATCATCAAGTCCTTCGAGGGGTCCAACGACATCGCCGCCATGGACGAGGTACTGCGCCGCCGGCTGCGTCGCCTTCTCGACGACCGCCCGGCCGCGGGGGGCACGGGGGAGGCGGAGGGTCCGCTGCTCGTCGACCCCACCACCGGTGTGCCCCGCAAATTCGCCTACGCCCCGGCCCTGATCGTGGTGGATGGCGGTCTGCCACAGGTCAACGCCGCGCAGAAAGTGCTGGATGATCTCGGTCTTGCCGACGAGATCGCGCTCTGCGGCCTGGCGAAACGGCTGGAGGAGGTGTGGGTGCCGGGTGTCGAGTACCCGGTCATCATGCCGCGCGCCAGCGAGGGGCTGTACCTGCTGCAGCGACTGCGTGACGAGGCCCACCGGTTCGCCATTACGCATCACAGGTCCAGGCGGGCCAAGAACATGGTGGCCTCCACCCTCGACGCGGTGCCGGGGCTGGGGGAGATGCGTCGCAAGGCGCTCCTCACGTACTTCGGCAGCATGCGGAAGCTGCGGGCCGCCACGCTCGAGGAGATCGCGGAGGTGCCCGGCTTCGGCCCGCGGCTTGCCGAGGCGGTGTTCGTCGCGGTCGCCGACACGGCGGGTGAGGCCATCAACCTGACCACCGGAGAGGTCACCGAGACCTGAGCGCACGTGTGGGGCGCCGCCCCGGCCGCGGTGGCGGCAACCGCTGGAAGGAGCGACACCATGATTCTGCCGAGCGTTCGCGACGCGCGTTTCGTGACGATCCGGCGTGGTGGGACTCTCACCGATGCGCATCATCACCTCCTCGCACTGTGGGCCGCCGACTGTGCGGAACACGTCCTTGACCTGTTTGAGTCTGCCCAACCCGGGGACCCGCGGCCGCGTGAGGCGATCGCGCACGCTCGTGCGTGGGTGCGCGGCGAGGTCGGGATGATGGCCGCGCGGGCCGCGGGTGGGCACGCCATGGGAGCCGCCAGGGACCTGCGCGGTGCGGCGCGCAACGCTGCCTACGCGGCGGGCCAGGCCGGCGCGGTTGCGCACGTCGCTGCACATGAGCTGGGGGCGGCCGCCTACGCCATCAGGGCCGCCTCTGCGGCGGCGCCGGCCGGCGACGGTGACGCGGCGGCGCGCCGCGAGTGCCAGTGGCAGCGTGATCAGCTCCCGGAGGAGATCCGTGCGCTGGTCCTCGATGATGAGAGGAAGCGCAACGCCATCTGCTGGTCCGTGTTCACCGACTGACATCTCATGGCGGGCCGTCCGCGCTTGAGGCTCGGATCAGGGCGGTCCAGTGGAACGCAAGGACACGGGCGACCCCTCGACCGAAACTTGAACAGCGTTCAAGTTTGGGTGTTGAATGGTCCCGACGGCACAATCAGCACAGCCCTCGGAAGTGGAGCACATCGACATGACAACCCTGGTGGACACAACCCCCCGCCGTCGGAGCCTGGCCCCCAGCGACCTCGCCCGCATCGCAGTTTTCGCCGCGCTCGTCTCGGCGCTCGCGCTGACCCCGGCCATCCCGCTGGGTCCCGTCCCCATCACCCTGCAGACGCTGGGCGTGGCCCTCACCGGACTGTGCCTCGGGCCGTGGCGCGGTTTCGCCGCCATGGCGCTGTACCTCGCCGTCGGTGCCGCGGGGCTGCCCGTGTTCTCCGGTGGGGCCGCCGGTATCGGGATCCTCGTGGGCCCGACCGGTGGCTACCTGCTCTCCTTCCCGCTGGCGGCACTCGTGAGCGGATTCGTGGCCAGGTGGGCGGTTCGTCGTGGACTCAGCAGGCTCACCCCGTTCATCATGCTGGGGGGCCTCCTGCTGGCGCGCTACCTCGTCATCCTGTCCATCGCCGTCACCCACCTGTCCCGTGTCCTGGGCCTGACGTGGATGCAGGCACTGGCCATCGACGTGCCGTTCTGGGTGGGTGACCTCATCAAGTCGGTGGTCGCAGTCATCCTGGCCATCGCCGTGCACAAGGCCTTCCCGCGCCTGCTCGGTCGATGATCCACCTCGAGGGCGTCAGCGTCGTCGTGCCGGCCTCCCGGCGCGGCGACCCCGACCGCACCCTCCTGGCCGACGTCACCCTGACGCTGTCCGAGCACCGCATCTGCATCATCGGCGCCAACGGCTCCGGCAAGTCCACGCTCCTGCGACTCCTCAACGGCCTGCGCCTGCCCACTAGCGGCTCCGTCACCGCCGGAGGCTTTGACACCGCCACGCAGGGACGGCAGGTGCGCGGCAGCGTGGGGTTCATCTTCACGGACCCACTGGCCCAGCTCGTCATGTCCACGCCCATCGAGGACATCGAGTTGAGCCTGCGCAGCCGGGTCAAGGGCCGCGCCAACCGCTCACGTGAGGCACTGCGGCTTCTGGAGGAACGCGGACTGCAGAAACTGGCGCACCAGAGCATCCACGACCTCTCCGGTGGAGAGCGGCAACTGGTCGCCCTGACCAGCGTGCTGGCCGTGGAACCCGGCATCATCGTGGCCGACGAACCCACCACGCTCCTGGACCTTCGCAACCGGCTCGCCCTCCGCAGGACGTTCGCCGGACTTCCCCAGCAGCTGATCTTCTCCACGCATGACATGGACGTCGCCTCCGACGCGACGCGCGTCCTCGTGGTCGATGAGGGGCGCATCGTCGCCGACGGCGACCCGGCCTCGGCCATCGCGTTCTACGAGCGCTCCATGGCGGCCGCCCCGTGAACGCCCACGCCAACGTGCTGGGCTTCCACGAACCCGGCGACGGCTGGCTCTTCCGGCTCCCCGTCGGCCTCAAGTACCTCCTCATGCTCGCCATGGTCATCCCGCCGCTGGTGGCGGTGCAGTGGCCCGTGACGCTGGCCTGCCTCGTCCTGACCTTCCTGTTCCTGGTGACCAGCGGCATCGCGCCCGGGCGGGCGCTGAGCCTCGGCTGGATGATGTGGTCCATCCTCGGGACGCTGGCCCTGTTCCACCTCGCCACCCTCGCTCCCGTCTCCGCCTTCGTCCGGCCCGGCAACCTGCTCGTCGCGGTGCTGGCGGCCCGCATGCTCACCCTCACCACTCCCACGCCCGAACTCATGGACGCCCTGGTCCTTGTGCTCCGTCCGCTGCGGCCCCTCGGGGTGAACGGCGACCAGGTGGCTCTGGCGGTCGCCCTGATGATCCGCTCCATCCCGTACCTGTTGGGCACGGTCGACGACGCCCGCATGGCGGCCCGGGCGCGAGGGCTGGAACGCAACCCGGCCCTGCTCCTGACCCCCGTCATCATCGGGGCCGTGGCCTATGCGGAGCGCAGCGGGGAGGCGTTGGTGGCGCGCGGCATCGGGGAGCGACCGCTCGCCGACTGAACAGGCTAGGTGCGGCGACGGGGTTCCCTGCGGCGTCGCACTAGGGTGGGAGGCATGCCAAGCACCGAACCGACGCAGCGGCTGGTCATTGTCACCGGCATGTCCGGCGCGGGCCGCCGCACCGCCGCACACGCCATGGAGGACCTCGGCTGGTACGTCGTGGACAACCTGCCGCCCGTGATGCTCCCGGGCCTGTCCGACGAACTCGCCCGCACCGGCACGCGCCGCGTCGCCGTGGGGTTCGACGTGCGCAGCCGGGAACAGTTCGAACAGCTCCCGGAAGCGCTGATGAAGCTTCGTGCCTCCGGGGTCGAGGTCACGGTCATGTTCCTGGAGGCCAGTGACGACATCATCGTCCAGCGGCAGGAATCCAACCGCCGCCCCCTGCCGTTGCAGGGCGACGGCCGACTGGTTGACGGGATGGTGCGTGAGCGCCGCCTCCTGTCCGACCTGCGCGCCCGCGCCGACATCGTCGTCAACACCTCCGGCCTCACCCCACGGCAGCTGACGCAGCGGGTGGCCAACCATTTCGGGGACGACCGGACCGACACGCTGCGCGTGGCGCTCATGTCCTTCGGGTTCAAGAACGGCCTGCCCATAGACGCCGACGTGGTGTTCGACGTCCGGTTCCTTCCCAACCCGTTCTGGGTGCCGGCGCTGCGCCCCAAGACCGGACTGTCCCCGGACGTGGCCCGCTACGTCTTGGACCAGCCGGCCGCCGGCGCCTTTCAGGAGCACGCAGTGGCGCTGCTGGAGACCATGGCGCCCGGCTACATGCGCGAGGGCAAGCGTCAGGTCACCGTCGCCGTCGGCTGCACCGGCGGCAAGCACCGGTCCGTCGCCATCTGCGAGGCTCTCGGGCCCCAACTGCAGGAACGGGGCTACGGCGTCACCATCCTCCACCGCGACATGGGCAAGGAGTGATGGACATGGAAGGGCTCGGTCGGCTGCCGAAAGTCGTGGCGTTCGGCGGGGGGCACGGCCTGTCGGCCTCGCTCACGGCGCTGCGTCGCGTCACCGACCACCTCACGGCCGTCGTGACCGTGGCCGACGACGGCGGCTCGTCAGGTCGGCTGCGGCGGGAACTGGGCTGCCTGCCCCCCGGCGACCTGCGGATGGCGCTGGCGGCGCTGTGCAGCGACGACCAGGAGGGCCGCACCTGGGCCAGCGTGCTCCAGTCCCGGTTCACCGGCGAGGGGTCACTCGCCGGACACGCCATCGGCAACCTGCTCATCGCCGGCCTGTGGCAGCAGCTCGGCGACCCCGTCGCCGGCCTCGATATGGTGGCGGATCTGCTGCGCACGCGCGGGCGGGTGCTGCCCATGTCCTCGATCCCGCTGGAGATCGAGGCGGACGTCCTGGGGCTGGACGACGGCACCCCGGACGAGCTCAGCACGCTGAGGGGGCAGGCCACCATCGCCGGCACCCCCGGCACTGTCCAGGCCGTGCGGCTGATCCCCAAGGGACCGCCGGCTTGCCCCGAGGCGGTGGAGGCCATCATGGACGCCGACTCCGTGGTGCTGGGCCCCGGGTCCTGGTTCACGTCCGTCATCCCGCACCTTCTGGTGCCGGACCTGTCGCGGGCAATCACCACCACGTCCGCGCAGCGCGTCCTTGTCCTCAACATCGCACCCGCCGACGAGACCGACGGTTTCACCGCATCCCGTCACATTGAACTGCTCGCGGAGCACGCCCCGCACCTGCGACTGGACGTGGTGATCGCCGACGACCGCTTCGCCGGCAGCGACGTGCATCTGGAGCGCTACGCCGCCTCTCTCGGAGCACGCCTGGTGGTGGCGGACATCGGTGCCCGGGACGATTCCCCCCGGCACGACACCAACAGGTTGGCGTCGGTGTTCTCCGAGGTACTGGCCCTCTGACGACGATGTGCAGGGGGCATGGCAGTATCTACGGCATGGCCCTGACACAGAAGGTGAAGTCCGAACTCGCTGCCGTGGCCACCCCGCACCCGAACGCGCGGCGCGCAGAGGTCGCCACCATGCTCCGTTTCGCGGGTGGCCTGCACCTGGTGGGTGGCCGCATCGTGGTGGAGGCGGAGATGGACACGGGTGCCGCCGCCCGCCGGCTGCGCGCGTTCATCAACGAGCTGTACTCGCTGGACAGCGAGATGCTCGTCATCAACTCCTCCGGCCTTCGCCGCACAACCCGCTACACCGTCCGCGTCATCCGCGACGGCGAGGCCCTGGCACGGCTCAGCGGCCTCGTCGACCAGCACCGCCGACCCGTCCGGGGGCTGCCACCGTCGGTGGTGGGCGGATCGCTGGCCGACGCCGTCGCCGTGTGGCGGGGCGCGTTCCTCGCACGGGGGTCCCTCACCGAGCCCGGGCGCTCCATGGCGCTGGAAATCACCTGCCCCGGCTCCGAGGCGGCACTGGCGCTCGTGGGTGCAGCCCGACGCCTCGGCATCACGGTGAAGGCGCGTGAGGTCCGTGGCGTTGACCGCGTCGTCCTGCGCGACGGCGAGGCCATCGCGGACCTGCTGACCCGGATGGGCGCCCAGGAGGCCAGGCTCATCTGGGAAGAACGACGGCTCCGCCGCGAGGTGCGCGCCCAGGCCAACCGCCTCGCCAACTTCGACGACGCCAACCTGCGCCGCTCCGCCCGGGCTGCGGTCGCCGCCGGGGCCCGCGTCGAGAGGGCCCTCCACATCCTCGGCGACGACGTCCCCGACCACCTGCGCATGGCTGGCGAACTGCGGCTGGAACACCGCCAGGCCAGCCTGGAGGAGCTCGGAAAACTGCACGAGCCGCCCCTGACCAAGGACGCGGTGGCGGGCCGCATCCGACGCCTCCTGGCCACGGCCGACAAGGCAGCCATCGCGGCCGGCATCCCCACCACCGAGGCAAGCCTGCCGTCAGAGCTCCGCGACACCGACTGAGCGGACCCCCCTTGGTGGTGACCCCCCGTGTGTCGTTAGGATGGGCTCTGTCCATCAGATGCTTGCGCACGTGGCCCTCGGCCCGGCGCGGCGAAAGTCTCTCGAGAGGGATCCATTCATATGACCGTCAAGGTTGGAATCAACGGCTTCGGCCGCATTGGCCGCAACTACTTCCGCGCCCTCGTGGCCGCCGGTGCTGACATCGAGGTCGTGGCCGTCAACGACCTCACCGACAACAAGACGCTGGCACACCTGCTGAAGTACGACTCAATCCTGGGCCGTTTCCCCGGTGAGGTCACCTCCACCGATGACGCCATCGTCGTCGACGGCAAGGAGATCAAGGCGTTCGCCGAGAAGGATCCCGCGAACCTCCCCTGGGGCGACCTGGGTGTTGAAGTGGTCATCGAGTCCACCGGCTTCTTCACCGACGCCACCCAGGCCAAGGCGCACATCACCGCCGGCGCCAAGAAGGTCATCATCTCCGCCCCGGCGAAGAACGAGGACATCACCATCGTCATGGGCGTCAACGACGACAAGTACGACGCCGCTGCGCACCACATCATCTCGAACGCCTCCTGCACCACGAACTGCCTGGCCCCCATGGCCAAGGCACTCAACGACGGGCTGGGCATCGAGAAGGGTCTCATGACCACGATCCACGCCTACACGCAGGACCAGAACCTGCAGGACGCCCCCCACAAGGACCTGCGTCGCGCCCGCGCCGCCGCCCTGAACATGGTTCCCACCACCACCGGTGCAGCCAAGGCCGTCTCCCTGGTCCTCCCCGAGCTCAAGGGCAAGCTTGACGGCTACGCCATGCGCGTCCCGGTTCCCACCGGCTCAGCCACGGACCTGACCTTCGAGGCCTCCCGCGAGACCACCATCGAAGAGGTCAACGCCATCGTCAAGGCGGCCGCCGAGGGCGCCATGAAGGGCATCCTCGTCTACAACGAGGACCCCATCGTCTCCACGGACATCGTCACCGACCCGGCCTCCTGCATCTTCGACGCACCGATGACCAAGGTCATCGGCAACCAGGTCAAGGTGCTCGGCTGGTACGACAACGAGTGGGGCTACTCCAACCGCTGCGTGGACCTGACGCTCCTCGTCGGCGCCTCGCTCTGACACCCACCACCCACCCATAGCTGAAGGGAAGGCCCAGAAACGTGAAGTCCATCGATGACCTCGGCAATCTGTCGGGCAAGCGGGTCCTGATCCGCTGCGATTTCAACGTCCCGCTCGACGGGGAGACCATCACCGATGACGGCCGCATTCGCGCCGCTCTGCCCACGCTCACAGCGTTGCGTGAGCAGGGTGCGCGGGTCGTCATCATGGCTCACCTGGGCCGACCCAAGGGTGAAGTGAACCCGAAGTACTCCCTTGCCCCGGTGGCCGGGCGGCTCTCCGAGCTGCTCGGCACCGAGGTCACACTCGCCACCGATGTGGTGGGTGACTCCGCTGCCCGGAGCGTCGCCGCCCTCGGTGACGGCGACGTCGTCCTGCTGGAGAACGTTCGCTACGAGCCAGCTGAGGAGTCCAAGGACGAGGCCGAGCGCTTGGAGCTCGCGAAGAAGTACGCCGCATTCGGCGACATCTTCGTCTCCGACGGCTTCGGTGTCGTCCACCGCAAGCAGGCGTCCGTCTACGACGTCGCGAAGCTGCTCCCCAACGCCGCCGGATACCTGGTGGCCAAGGAGGTCGACGTCCTGCGTCGCCTGACCGAGACCCCCGAGCGTCCGTTCGTCGTCGTGCTCGGCGGCGCCAAGGTGGCGGACAAGCTGTCCGTCATCGACAACCTGCTGAAGGTGGCCGACACCCTGGTCATCGGCGGCGGCATGGTGTTCACGTTCCTCAAGGCGCAGGGATACGACATCGGCGGCTCGCTGGTCGACGACACCAACCTCGAGACCTGCCGTGGCTACCTTGAGTCCGCAAAGGCCCAGGGCAAGCAGATCCTGCTGCCCGTGGACGTGCGCGTCGCCGACGGCATGGACTTCGGTGCACGCACCGTGAACGGCCCCGTCGACGTGGTGGCCTCTGAGTCCATCCCGGCGGACAAGATGGGTCTGGACATCGGGCCCGAGAGCGAGAAGATCTTCGCCGAGGCCATTCGCATCGCGAAGACCGTGTTCTGGAACGGCCCCATGGGTGTGTTCGAGATCAAGGAACTCAGCAATGGCACTGCCGCGGTCGCCAAGGCCCTCACCCAGGTCGACGGGCTCTCCGTCGTGGGTGGCGGCGACTCCGCCGCGGCCGTGCGGATCCTCGGGCACGAGGACGAGGAATTCGGCCACATCTCCACGGGTGGCGGCGCCTCCCTGGAGTTCCTCGAGGGCAAGGAACTGCCCGGCATCTCCGTCCTGGAAGAAGGAACCAACTGATGACCCGCAAGCCGATCATGGCAGGCAACTGGAAGATGAACCTGGACCACGTCCAGGCCACCGGCATGGTGCAGAAGCTGGCGTGGACGCTGGCCGACAAGGAGTACGACGGTTCCACCGTCGACTGCGTCGTCGTCCCACCGTTCACCGACCTGCGCACCGTTCAGACGCTCATCGACGGTGAGCGGATGCCCATCACGCTGGCCGCACAGGACGTCTCCGAACACGACTCCGGCGCCTACACAGGAGAGGTGAGCGCGGCCATGCTGGCCAAGCTCCGCGTCTCCTACGTGGTGGTGGGTCACTCCGAGCGCCGTCAGTACCACGCGGAGACCGACGAGATCATCAATGCCAAGGCTGGCAAGGTCCTGGCCGCCGGCATGACCCCCATCATCTGCGTGGGGGAGGGGCTGGACATCCGCAAGGAGGGCCGCCACGTCGAATACACGCTCAACCAGGTGCGCGGCACCCTCGCCGGCCTCACGGCCGCGCAGGTCGCCGGCCTCGTCATCGCCTACGAGCCCGTCTGGGCCATCGGCACCGGCGAGGTTGCCACGCCCGAGGACGCACAGGAGGTGTGTGGCGCCATCCGCAAGGAGGTCGCCGACCTCTACGACGACGCCACGGCCGAGTCCCTCCGCATCCAGTACGGCGGTTCGGTGAAGTCCGGCAACGTCGCCCAGATCATGGGCAAGCCTGACGTCGACGGCGCCCTCGTGGGCGGCGCAAGCCTGCAGCCCGAGGAGTTCGGCGCCATCGTGCTGTTCCAGAAGCTCCCCGCCTGACGACACACGGGGGCTCCGCCCCCGTGGACCCCCGCGCCTTCGAAGGCAATCAGCAGGGTCTCTGAAGGGGTCGTCCGGCAAATGCCGGGCGGCCCCTTCGTCGTCCCCGCCGGTGCCCGCGTGCTCTCTGATCCCGATGGGCTGCGGATGACCCGTGCCCCGGCCGCCCCGATGTGGAGAATCCGTGCCCGTCAGATAGACTTCACCGCGTGATTGTCCCCCTCGTCAGCTGGCCGGTAGTGACCCTCTCGGTCATTCTGATCCTGCTCAGTGTCCTGTTGGCTGCTTCAGTTCTCCTCCACAAAGGTCGTGGCGGCGGCATGTCCGACCTCTTCGGCGGCGGTATGTCAACGTCCATGGGCGGTGTGTCGACCGCTGAGCGTCGACTCGACCGCATCACCTTGGTACTGACTGGCGTCTGGGTCCTGACAATCGCCGCACTGCTGGTCCTGTACCGGCTCGGCGTCTAGAACATCCGTACAACCCACATCCTGGAGGAGTAATCGTGGCAGGTGGCAACGCCATCCGCGGTAGCCGTGTCGGCGCCGGTCCCATGGGAGAGGCCGAACGGGGGGATTCCGCTCCGCGGCTTCACGTTTCGTACTTCTGCTCGAGCGGTCATGAGACCCGCCCCGCATTTGCAATCGACGCGGCCATCCCCGAATCATGGGACTGCCCGCGCTGCGGCATGCCCGCAAACACCGACGCGGACAACCCCCCGCCCCCACCGAAGATCACGCCCTACAAGACGCACCTTGCTTATGTGAAGGAACGTCGCAGTGAGGCCGAGGCCGCACAGATCCTCGACGAGGCCGTGGCCTCGCTGAGGGCCCGTCGCGCCTCGGGTGAGGTCATCTACTGACCCGGTCGTCGACAACAGCTTGACACGTGGAGGGGCTCCCGCATTCATGCGGGAGCCCCTCCATTCGTGTCCTCTGATGCTTCCCGGCGGTCAGAGGGCGCAGTTGTAGGGTTCCGGTAGCTGGCCCGCGGCCTCGGCGTCGAGGAACCAGTACGTGGCCTCCCGTGCGGCCACGTGGGAGGCAGGCAAGGCCGGGTCCCCGTTGAGTGCCCGGGCCACCGCGTCCGCCTTCGACGCCCCCGTGGCGATGAGCCAGATCTCCTCGGACCGGTTCATGGCGGGGATGGTCATGGAGATCCGATCCGACGGCGGCTTGGGGGAGTCAGTGACCCCAATGACGCTGCGGCTCGTCGTCTCGAAACTGGGATGGTCAGGGAAGATGGAGCCGACGTGGCCGTCGGGTCCGATGCCCAGAAGGGTGATGTCGAAGGTGGTGTCCGCGAGTTCGGTCTCGTACTCGGCTGCGCACTGGTGAGAATCGGCCCGGCCGTCCTGGGCCGGCATCATATGGATGTCCGCCGACTTGATGGACACGGTGCGCGCGAGCCGGGAGACGGCCTGCAGGGAGTTGCGGTCCGCGTCCGTTCCCGGCACGAAACGCTCGTCGCCCCACCACAGTTGCAGCTTGGTGGCGTCCAGGGCAGAGTCGGGCACCAGCGCGGCGAAGCGCTCGTACATCTTGTTGGCCGTGCTGCCCCCCGTCAGGCAGATGTGGACGAGGCCACGCTTCTCCTGCAACTCCACGATGCGCTCCAGGAGCCGTCTGGCCACGACGTCGGCCACCTCGCTGGCGTCATCCAGCCGTACCGTTCGGCGGTACATGTCAGGCCTCACAGCCCTTCAGGATGCGCCCGACAGCGGCCTCGAACACGTCGTCGGCGTCCATCCGCTGCAGTTCCTCGGTCAACAGGTCCGTCAACGGGCGACGGCGCAGCGCCACCTTGCGTTCCGGCTGGCCCGGGACGTTGTACAGGGCGATGCTGTCCGACTGGCCACGGTTGATGACGATGTCGCCATCCTCCGTGGTGAGTCGCACCTCGGAGACGCCCGGTTGTGAGCACTCTTCGTTCGTCACCTCGACACCCAGACACTCCTCCAGCCACGCCATCAGCAGGGTGGCCGGTGCGTTGTCGGGCGCGGACCGCACCAGGGCGCTCGTGACGGGGTGCGGGTACTGGTCGAGGGCCGCTGCCAGCAGGGCCCGCCAGCGGGTCAGCCGCGTCCAGGTCAGGTCTGTGTCCCCGGGGGTGTGGTTCTTGGCCCGGGTGATGAGGGCCCGCTGTGGGTTCTCGGCGCTGGCGGCGTCGGTGATCCGACGGTCGGCCAGCCGGCCCACCGGGTCCTTGCTGGGATCGTCGGGGGCGTCGTGCGGCCACCACACGATGGTGGGGGAGTCCGGCAACAGCAGCGGCAACAGGACCGAATCTGCATGCCCTCCCAGCTCGCCCGAGATGGTGAGCGCCAGCAGGTCACCCGGGATGCCTTCGCCCACCTGGATTTCCGCGTCGAGTTGCGGATCGCCGTCGGCGTAGGTCACAACGATGACACGGGAGGGATGCGCCGTGGCCGAGGCACGCGCGGCCTGGAGTGCGTCGTCGCGATGGTCCTCATCGGACACGACCAGCAGCGTCAGGACCATGCCACTGGCAGATCCCACATTGCGGCGCGCACGAAGCAGTTCGGAGGCCACCTCGCGGGTGGTGGTGTTCTTCAATTCGATTATCACGTGTGGGTTCCTTCTGCGTTCAGGGCCGGCGCCAGCAGAAGCCGTCACGGGCGAGCATGTCCACGGCATTCTGCGGGCCCCACGTGCCGGACTCGTAGGGCTCGGGCTGGTCGGACAGGGCGGCCCAGTGTTCGATCACCGGGTCGAGGATCTTCCAACTGAGCTCCACCTCCTCCTGCTGTGGGAACAGGGGGGCGTCACCCAGCATGACGTCCAGGATGAGCCTCTCGTAGGCTTCGGGGGAGGACTCCGTGAACGAGCCACCGTAGGCAAAGTCCATGGACACCTCCCGGATCTCCATCTGCGTGCCCGGGACCTTCGCGCCGAAGCGCAGGGTCACGCCCTCGTCCGGCTGGATCCGCATGACCAGGGCGTTGGTGCCCAGCTCCTCGGTGTCCGTGGCCGTGAAGGGCAGGTGGGGGGCCCGCTTGAAGCTCAGCGCAATCTCTGTGACGCGGCGGGGCATGCGCTTGGCCGCCCGCAGGTAGAACGGAACTCCGGCCCAACGGCGGTTGTCGATGTCCACGCGGATGGCAGCGAACGTTTCCGTCGAGGAGCCCTCGTCCACGCCGTCCTCCTCCAGGTAGCCCTTCACCTGTTGCGCCCCCTGCCAGCCGGCGCAGTACTGGCCGCGCGCCGTCGTCTGGGAGAGGTCGCCGGGCACGCGCGCGGCGGCGAGCACCTTCTTCTTCTCGGCGCGCAACTGCGACGCCTCAAACGAGGTGGGTTCCTCCATGGCTGTGAGTGCCAGAAGTTGCAGCAGGTGGTTCTGGATGACGTCGCGTGCCGCGCCGATGCCGTCGTAGTAGCCGGCGCGCCCCCCGATGCCGATGTCCTCGGCCATGGTGATCTGCACATGGCTGACGTAGTGGTTGTTCCAGATGGGCTCGAACATCTGGTTCGCGAAGCGCAGCGCCAGCATGTTCTGGACTGTTTCCTTGCCCAGGTAGTGGTCGATGCGGAACACGTCCTGCGGCTCGAACAGCGAGCTGACGACGTCGTTGAGTTCCTGCGCGGATTTCAGGTCGTGGCCGAAGGGCTTCTCGATGACCACCCGGTTCCAGCCGCCCTGCTCCTCCTCGGTGAGGCCGTGCTTCTTGAGCTGGGAGACCACCACCTCGAAGCTCGACGGCGGGATCGACAGGTAGAACGCGTGGTTGCCGCCGGTGCCGCGGGCCTGGTCCAGTTCGCTGATGGTTTCCTTCAGCTTGCGGAAGGAGTCGTCGGAGTCGAACGTCCCTGGCACGAAGCGGATGCCCTCCAGGAGTTGCTCCCACACCTCTTCGCGGAACGGGGTGCGAGCGTGCTCCTTGACGGAGTCGTGCACCTCCTTGGCGAAGTCCTGGTCCTTCCAGTCGCGACGGGCGAATCCCACCAGGCCGAAGCCGGGGGGCAGCATGCCGCGGTTGGCGAGGTCGTACACGGCGGGCATCAGCTTCTTGCGCGACAGGTCACCGGTGACGCCGAAGATCACGAGGACGCAGGGTCCCGCGATCTGGGGAAGTCGACGGTCCTGGGGATCACGGAGCGGATTGTTCGAGGAGTAGGGCATCGGCTTCCTTGGCTGGGAAGAGGGGAAAGGGCAACCCCACAACCTTAGCCACTGATGCGGCCGTGGCACGGATAAGTTCACGACAGGGTGGGCCGACGTCGCCCGCCGTGTCTTGGGGGAGCCCAGCGTGCGGGGGTAGACTCGAGCAGAATTGTCACCGAATGTTGAAAGAGGGCGTGTACGTGGTTGCAGGAGCCGCCGAGGCAGCCTCCCTCAGGGTCGGCACGCTGGACGTGGTGAAGGCGTACGTCGCCCTGACCAAGCCGCGGATCATTGAACTGCTACTGGTGACCACGGTCCCGGCCATGTTCCTGGCCGCCGGTGGCCTCCCGCCGTGGGAATTGGTTCTCTGGACCATGATCGGCGGCATGTTCGCGGCCGCGAGCGCCAACACGTTCAACTGCGTGATCGATGCAGACATCGACGAGATCATGCGGCGGACACGCCGTCGGCCCGTCCCCAGGCACCAGATCAGCACTGGCTCGGCCACGGCTTTCGGCGCCGTCCTGGGCATTCTGGCCACCCTGGTGCTGGGTTTCGGGGCGAACTGGCTGTCTGCCATCCTCGCGCTGGTGGCCAACGCCTTCTACGTCTTCGTCTACACGATGTGGCTGAAGCGCCGCACGTCCCAGAACATCGTCTGGGGTGGCATCGCCGGCTGTTTCCCGCCGCTCATCGGCTGGACGGCCGTCACCGGGCAGCTCGCCTGGGCGCCGTTCGTGCTGTTCGCCATCGTCTTCCTGTGGACGCCGCCGCACACCTGGGCGCTCGCGTTCCGTTACCGCGACGACTACGCCGCGGCGTCGGTCCCCATGCTGCCCGTGGTGAAGCCAGCTCCCCACGTGGCCATGCAGATCTTCTGGTACTCCGTGGCCACCGTCGCCGTGTCGCTGCTGCTGTGGCCGCTGGCGCCGACCGGCTGGCTGTACCCCGCGGTCGCCCTCGTACTCGGCGCCGTGTTCCTCGTGGAGGCCTGGAAGCTGTGGCAGCGCGCCCGCTCCGGCGTCGCGATCGCGCAGCTGAAGGCCATGCGCCTGTTCCACTGGAGCAACAGCTACCTCGCGCTGCTCTTCCTGGCCGTGGCCATCGACCCACTCATCACCTGAGCCTCGACCCGCTCCTCACCTGAGCCACTACCCGCTCCTCACCTGAGCCACTACCCGCTCGTCACCTGAGCCACTACCCGCTCGTCACCTGAGCCACTACCCGCTCCTCACCTGAGCCACTACCCGCTCGTCACCACAGCCCCCTCCGAGCGGCTCCCCGCTTGGCCGGACACGCCTCACTCACTGGTGGCTGTGGACGTATGCGTCGCGGCGCACAGTCTCTGAGGCGTGTCCGGTAAGCGCGGAACGCCGCGGTGCCTGGTCTCTGAGGCGTGTCCGGTCAGCGCGGAACCGCTCGGGACGACGTCGATGCGGCGGGGTCCGGTCAGGACAGGGTGCGTCGGGACGTGTTGGAGAACAGCAGCCAGGCGGCTGCCAAGGTCACCAGGGTGAGGCCGATGAGGTGGAGGATCACCACGCCGATGGGCAGCCCCGTGAAGTATTGGATGTATCCGATGACGCCCTGAAGTGCGACGGCGCCCAGCAGCAGCATCGCGGCGCGAGTGGCGCGGACTTTCCCGGCCCGTCGGAAGACGACCAGCGACGCGATGGTCGCGAGGGTCAGCAGCCAGGCGGACGCAGAGTGCACCCGGGCGATGATGAGGATGCTGAGGCCGTTGCGGGGGGAATCGAGGTCGCCTGCGTGCGGGCCGGCTCCGGTGACGATGGTGCCGATCCAGATGGCCACCATGGCGACGGCGAACGTGAGGATCACGAGCGCCCGTGCGCCCGGAGCGACGGCATCGGCCGGGACACCGCGGGCGATGGTGATGGCCCAGGTGCAGAGCACGATCAACGCCACGGACAGCAGGAGGTGGAGCGAGACCAACCAGGGGTTGAGGTCCAGCAGCACGACGATGCCGCCGATCACGCCCTGGAACGGGATGCCCAGTCCGATGCCCAGAGTGAGCCACCACAGATTGCTGAACGCCCGGCGGTTCCGCCATGCGGAGACGAACGCCCCCAGTGCCACGATGATGAGGACGAACGTGATGAGCCGGTTGCCGAACTCGATGATGCCGTGGATGCCCGCCTCCGAGTGCGGCGTGTAGGAGCCCTGGAAGCACTCGGGCCACGTGGGGCAGCCGAGTCCTGATCCCGTGAGGCGCACGATGGCGCCCGTCACGATGATGAGCATGTTGGCCACGAGGGAGGCGACGAACCAGCGGCGCATCGCCTGCTCACCGTCCACCAGTCGCAGCGGGGTCCATCCACCGGTCACAGCGGGCTTTTCTGTCATGACGTCCATCGGAACACCTTTCGTGCCAGCACCAGTGTGCCCGCACACCACACGGCGAGCACCACCAGAGTCATGGGGGTGCCGTCGCGGAGTGCCTCGCCCAGCGCGGCGGTGGGAAGCAGGGCGACGACAGATTGGGCCCAGGCCGGGTAACTGGCCACCGGTAGCAGAATGCCGCCGCCCACCAGGCCGACAAGATAGACGAGGTTGGCCACGGCCAGCGTGATCTCCGGGCGGGCTGTCCCGGCCAGCGACAGCGCGAGGCCCGCGAACGCGCCTGCGCCCAGCAGGCAGGCAAGTACCGCGACGACCAGCGGCACCGGGGCGAAGCCCGGGCGCCACCCCAGCACGAGCGCCACGACCACCAGCGCGACGAGTTGCACACCCGTGACCAGGGCGATGGCCGTGGCCTTGCCCAGCAGGATGCCGGACTTGCCGAGCGGCGTGGCCGCCAACCGTTCCAGCACGTTGTAGCGGCGCTCGAAGCCGGTGGCGATGGCCAGTGACGTGAAGCAGGACGACCAGATGGCCAGCGCGAGAACCGAGGGGGCCAGCGTGGGGAAGTCCAGGCCGAAGCGGGAGCCGAGGAACCGTCCCGCCACCAGGATCCCGATGGGGATCACGAGGGCGAGGAGAGCTTGTTCGCCGTTGCGCAGAATGAGGCTGGCCTCGGTGGTGGCGTGCGCCCACACCTGGCGAGCGCGGGGTGCGGCACCTGCTGCCGGGGTGAAGTCCAGCAAAGTCATACGTCGTCCTCCGCAGGCGAGGTGTGTGCCAGGAACACGGACTCCAGGTCCTGCTCCCGCGTCAGCTCCTCGACGGTGCCGCGCTTGGTGATGCGCCCACGGTCGATGATGTGGACGTCGTCGGCAAGATTGGCCGCCTCATGCATGTCATGGGTGGTCAGCAACACCGCAACACCGGCGTCACGGACCTTCCCGACCAGCTCCCAGACCGCACGTTTGGCGCGAACGTCCAGGCCGGCCGTGGGTTCGTCGAGGAACACCACATCGGGCCTGCCGATCAGTGCGCCGGCCAGGTTGACGAGCTGCTGCTGGCCTCCTGAGAGGCGACGGTACGGGGTGGTGGCGAAGCCGTGGATGCCCAGCGTCGACATCAGGTCGTCGGTGTTCTGGGGATGCAGGTAAAGCTTCGCGAGGTAGGTCAGGAGCTGGCGCGGTGCGATCTGCGACCAGGCGCCCGTCTGCTGGGGCATCAGGCCGACGCGTGGCAGCACCTCGGCGGCACCCGGGGCATGTCCGAAGAGCTCCACGGTGCCTGAGTCCGGGGTGACGAGGCCTGTGCAGCAGCGGATGAACGTGGTCTTGCCCGCACCGTTGGGGCCGAGCAGCGACGTCACCCGGCCGGGGTGCACGTCCAGGGTGAGCCCGTCGAGCGCCGCACGGGGGCCGAACGACACATGCAGTTCCCGGGCGGAAACGACGGAGGGAATCGACACGCCGCCAGAGTACCGCCAGCGTTGCGGGCGCGTCGCCCGGCACCCGCTGGGGGCTCGTGGCGAGGTTTTTTCCCACAACCGTTGCGCCCGGTCCCATTTGGGTTATAGATTCCATGCAAGCGCTTGCACAGATCGATGGTGATCGAGGCCAAGGAGGCCAGCATGACGAGGAACATCTACGCGGTGGCAGAGATGGCAGGCGTGTCCACGTCCACCGTCTCGCGGGCGCTGCGCCATGATCCCCGGATTCGGCAGAGCACACGCGAACGTGTGGAGGAGGCTGCCGCCACGCTTCACTACGTGCCCCAGGCCGCCGCCCAGCGGCTCGCGGGCAGTCCCGTCCATGCGCTCGGCGTCGTCCTTCCCCACATCGAGGGCACGTATTACGCCCAACTCGCCGTCGGATTCGAGACGCGGGCCAGCGAGCTGGAGATGTCGGTTCTGTTGCTGCTGGCCAACCCGAAAACCGATCAGCGCGCGGCAGTGCGTCGGCTCGTGGGGCAGGTGGACGGGGTGGCATTCATGGCCATGAGTGCCGCATCGGACGAGCTGATCGCCGGGTTCGCCCAGCGCATGCCCGTGGTCACAGTCGCCCGCACGCAGCTGGTGGGGGTGCCAGCCATCTACGCCGAATCCAGCAACTCGGCCGAGACCCTGACGACGCACCTGCTGGAACTGGGCAGGACGCGGCCCGTCTTCGTCGGCGACGTCGACCCAGGGTCCGACATCGAGACCAGGTACGAGGGCTTCACCGCGGCGCTGCGTCGCGCCGGAATGCCCGTCCCCCCGTCCATCAGCGTCCCCATGGACGAGGACAACGGACGGCGCCTCGCCCGGCAACTCCTAGCGGAGGGGCTCGTCAACGACGCCCTCGTCTGCGGCAACGACGAGATCGCCGTGGCGCTCGTCCACGAGCTGCAGGAACTGGGGGTCGACGTGCCCTCGACGATCAGCGTCGTGGGCTGGGACGACATCCGCGTCTCGCGCTACCTGCGCCCCGGCCTCACCACCGTCAGGCAACCCGTCGCCCAGCTGGGCGCCATGGCCGCCGACCACCTCCACCGCCTGATGGCGGGGGAGCAGACGGACGACCGCACCGTTTTGCCCACCACCATCGTGCACCGCGAGTCCTGCGGCTGCGCCAGGAACCAACCATTCACCACACAACGAGGAGAGTCATGAAGAATCGGATGAGAATCGCTGCGGCGCTCACCGCGCTGCTCGCACTCGCCGGCATGTCTGCGTGTGGACGCGACACCGGCAGCGAGACCACCAACGCACCCAGCCAGCAGGCTGTCGACACCGGCAAGGCCACGGGATCGCTGACCATGTGGGCCATGGGCACCGAGGGCCAGAAGCTGCCGGACCTGATCAAGAAGTTCGAGGCCGACAACCCCGGCCTCAAGGTCGAAGTCACCGCCATCCCGTGGGACTCGGCGCACGACAAGTTCACCTCCGCCATCGCCGCCGGCACCACGCCCGACCTCGCGATGATCGGCACAACGTGGATGGGTGAGTTCGTCGGACTGAAGGCGCTCGACCCCACCCCCAAAATGATTGACCCGTCGAAGTTCTTCGAAGGTGCCCAGGCCACGACGGTGGTGAACGACACCTCGTTCGGCGTCCCGTGGTACGTGGAGACGCGGCTCGTCTACTACCGCACCGACATTGCCAAGAAGGCTGGGATCACCGAGGCGCCCACGACGTGGGAAGGTCTGCACGACGCGGCAAAGGCCATGCAGGAGAAGGGCGGCGCCAAGTGGGGGATCAGCCTGCAGCCCGGTCAGACCGGCTCCTGGCAGACCGTGGTCCCCTTCATGTGGTCCAACGGCGGCGCGATCGTGAACAAGGACATGACAGCGTTCACCTTTGACGACCCGAAGAACGTGGAGGCCCTGAAGTACTACCAGTCCTTCTTCACCGACGGCATCGCCAACAAGGCGCCCGCCCAGGGCAGCACGGAGGCTGACTTCGCCTCGGGCACTGTGCCGATGTTCATCTCGGGACCCTGGGAGATGGCCGCGGTGGAGGCTGCAGGCGGCGCAGGCTTCGCCGACAAGTACGACGTCGCGCTGATGCCCAAGAAGGAGATCAGCGCATCCTTCGTGGGCGGCTCGAACCTCGGCGTGTTCAAGAGCACGAAGAACCGCGACGCGGCGTGGAAACTGGTGGACTACCTCACCACGGACAAGACCCAGGTGGAGTGGTTCAAGATGGCCACCGACCTGCCGTCAGTCCAATCCGCGTGGGACGACGAGTCGCTGAAGGGCGACCAGAAGCTTGCCAAGTTCGGGACGCAACTCAAGACCGCCTTCGCCCCGCCCCCGATCAGCACATGGGAACAGGTGGCAGCCAAGCTCGATGCAGAGGTGGAGAAGGTCACAAAAACCGGAACCGATCCTGCGGAGGCACTGAAGGCAGTACAGCAGGACGCCACCTCGATCGGCATGGGCTGAGTTAGCCATGTCCACCGCAACGACAGTGAAGGGCAATCCTTCACCCCAGAGGACTGAGGGCAAGGCGCCTCGCTCGCGTCCCGGCCATCGCCGGAACGGGAGCGAGGCGCGGGCCGGGATCCTCCTGGCCGCACCCTTCCTCCTGCTGTTCGCCGTCTTCACGCTCTGGCCGGTCGTCCAGTCGATGTTCATGAGTTTCACCGACACCAGGGTCAGCGACATCAGGTCACCGTTCGCGGTGAACTTTGTTGCATTCGACAACTACATCAAGGCCTTGTCCGACCCCGTGTTCCGGAGGGCGGCTCTCAACACCGGCGTCTTCGTGGTCGTGGGCGTCCCCATCACCATCGCCGCGGGACTCGCGGCCGCTGTGGCGCTCGACAAGGGCATCACCCGATTCCGCAGCGTCTACCGTGTGGGCTTCTACACGCCAGTGATCACGAGCATCGTTGCAGTCGCGGTGGTGTGGAGGTTTCTCCTCCAGCCCGACAGCGGCCTGGTGAACACCGTCCTTGGGTTCGTCGGTATCGACGGCCCCAACTGGTTGGGTGACACGCACACATCGCTGCTGTCGCTCATCGCCATGGCCACCTGGCGCAACTTCGGCACCGGCATGATCATCTTCCTGGCCGGTCTGCAGTCCGTGCCGATGAACCTGCACGAGGCGGCGTCCCTGGACGGAGCATCAAGCTGGCAACGCTTCTGGAACATCACGCTCCCCCAGCTGAGGCCCACGATGCTGTTCGTCCTCGTCACCACCACCATCGGGTATCTCCAGTTCTTCGAAGAGCCCTTCGTCATGACCCAGGGTGGCCCTCTCAACAGCACCATCTCGGCGTCGATGTACACCTACCAGCAGTTCGGCTTCGGCAACTACGGCGTCGCCGGCGCCATGGCCTACCTCACCTTCCTCGTGATCGTCGTGGTGACCATCATCCAGTTCCGTCTCACGAGGGAGAAGTGATGGCCCGCACACAGTCCCGCTGGTGGCTCTACGCCATCCTCAGCGTCCTGCTCCTGCTCGTCATGACACCGTTCATCTGGATGGTGCTGGGCAGCCTCAAGACCCAGGGCGAACTGCTCCGGGTCCCCCCCACGTGGTTGCCGGCGAATCCGACGTTGGACAACTTTGCCCGGCTGTTCAGTCAGTTGCCCTTCGGCCAGTTCTTCAGGACCTCCGTCATCGTTGCGGTGGTCGTGACCGTTGCGAACCTGCTGTTCTGCTCGATGCTGGGATACGCGCTGGCGCACCTGAACTTTCCCGGCAAGCGCATCGTCTTCGGCGCTGTGCTGGGGACGCTCATGATTCCCGGCCTCGTGACCTTCATCCCGCAATTCGTGCTCGTCGTCAACATGGGGCTGGCCAACACCATCCCTGCCCTGTTCCTGCCCTTCCTCGCGGCGCCGTTCGGTGTCTTCCTGATGCGGCAGTTCTTCCTCGGGACGCCGCGCGACCTCCTGGAGGCCGGTCGTCTCGACGGCGCCAGCGAACTCGGCATCTTCTTCCGCGTCTTCCTGCCACTGGCCACCCCGGCCATGGCGACCCTCGGCATCCTGACCTTCCTCGGCTCGTGGAACAACTTCCTGTGGCCGCTGGTGGTCTCCAGCTCTGAGAAGACCTACACCCTCCCCGTCGCGCTTGCGCTGGTCTCCACCGGCCAGAACCAGACCGACTACGGACTCCTCCTGGCCGGCGCCTGCGTCGTCGTCCTTCCCATCGTGCTCGTCTTCCTGTTCTTCCAGCGCTACTTCATCGAAGGAGTGGCAAGCACGGGCATCAAGTAATCCCCCTCTTGAGACACCAAGGAGTTTCACCATGGACATCTCCCTCTCACGCCGCGCCCTGCTGGGCGCCACCGCCGGCGCCGGCGTCGTCACGGCACTCTCGGCAATCCCCGCCGACGCGCACGGCAAGCACCCCTCGTGGCCCAAGCACGACAAGCAGCTCTACACGTGGGCCAGGGACACCTGGACCTCACTGGAGGCGATGGCCGACGAGAAGTCCGGCCTCGTGGCCGACAACATCGACGGCAAGCTCACCACGCGCAGCGGCTACACCTCGCCCACCAACATCGGGGGCTACCTGTGGAGCTGCATCGTGGCGCGCGACCTGGGCATCATTTCGGTCAAGAAGTCCGTCACCCTCATCCGCCGCACCCTCACCACTCTGGCGAGGATGGAGAAGCACGAACCCAGCGGCATGTTCTACAACTGGTACGACGAGGCGACGGGGGCGCTCCTGCACAAGTGGCCGACCGACGGCAGCCCTGTGTACCCATTCGTCTCGAGCGTCGACATGGGATGGCTGGGGGCCGCCCTGCATCTGGTGGGGAACGCGGATCCCTTCAACTGCCGCGCCGCCCGCAAACTGTTCGACGCCATGCGGTGGGACATGTTCTACGACACGGCGTTCGGGCCGGTCGGCACAGGCGGCCCAACCGGTGGTATCTACGGCGGCTTCTGGATCAACCAACCCCATCCTGACGTCCCCCCGAACGACGATGCCGCACTACTGCCGCCGACCATCGGTGTGGGGCCCGACGTCTGGTACACGATCAAGCACCACTACGACACCACAATCTCCGAGGCCCGCATGGTCAGCTACCTCGGGATCATCCGGGGGCAGATCCCCGACAAGGTGTACTTCAGCACCTACCGCGCATTCCCGCCCGCATTCGACTGGCAGGAGATGCCGCCCGTCGGCGACTGGACCACGCAGCTGGGGGTCCGCTTCTTCGAGGGGGCCTACACCTACCGTGGATTCCAGGTGGTGCCCGGCTGGGGCGGATCCATGTTCGAGGAACTCATGCCCGACCTGTTCGTACCCGAGGCGAAGTGGGCGCCCAAGAGCTGGGGGAGGAACCACCCGTTGCACGTGCGCGCCCAGCGTGAACACGGCCTCGACGACGCCAAGTACGGCTACTGGGGATTCTCCCCGTGTTCCGACCCGGCCGGCGGGTACCGGGAGTACGGCGTCGACGCACTCGGGATGAACCCGGAGGGATACTTCTCCGACCAGGAGAAGACGGACTACCACTGGGACAACCCGCCCACCACGTACGGGGATGGCGTCGTCACCCCGCACGCCGCGTTCCTGGCCATGGCCTACGAACCGAAGAACGCCACGAAAAACTTGAAGAAGCTGCAGAAGGACTTCGACTCCTACGGGAAGGGTGGGTTCTACGACGCCGTGGCCGTGCGCAGCGGCACGGTGGCCAAGCGCCACCTGTCGCTGGACCAGTCGATGATCATGGGTGCCCTCGGCAACGTCATGCTGTGGGGGCGCCTCCGCACGTACTTCGCCACGAGGCAGGTGGAACGCGCCCTGCGGCCCGTCATCGGTCTCGAGGAGTTCAACGTGGGCGGCTGACCGTGTCGAGAATCGAACCCATCACGCGTGACGGTGTGACGTTTCGCGACCTCAACGGCAATGGCCGCCTCGACCCCTTCGAGGATCCGCGACTGACGCCGGATGAGCGGGCGGTCGATCTCGCGCGGCGCATGGATGTCGACGAACTGGTGGGCCTCATGTTCCACACCGTGATCGAGGCCGGGCCGGACGGGGAACTCCTCGCCGGTCCCGGCCGGATCGCCAAGTCGGGCACCCGCGACGTCGTGCTGGGCAGGCGGCTCACCCATTTCAACGTCCATGCCCTGCAGGGCGCCCGCACGGCTGCACACTGGTCCAACCTGCTCCAGGAACTGGCGTGTGAGGCGCCGCACGCCGTCCCCGTGACGATCTCCACTGATCCCCGCCATTCCGTCGCGCAGAATGCTGGCACCAGTTGGGCGTCGACGTTCTTCTCCCAGTGGCCCGACCCCATGGGCATCGCCGCGCTGCGGGATGTCGAGGTGGTGCGCCAGTTCTTCGACGTGGTCCGCCGCGAGTATGTGGCCGTGGGCATCCGAGCGGCCCTGCACCCCACCGCCGACCTGGCGACGGAGCCGCGCTGGGCCAGGCAGAGGGAGACGCTGGGTGCCGACCCCGACTTCGTGTCGAAGTGCATGGGGGTGGCCGTCGCGACTCTGCAGGGAAGTCGGTTGGCTGCGGGCTCCATCAGTGCCACGACGAAACACTTCCCCGGCGCCGGGCCGCAGGCGGGCGGGGAGGACGCCCACTTCCCCTACGGTCGCGACCAGGTGTACCCCGGCGGCCGCTTCCACGATCACCTCAGGCCCTTCGAGGCCGCCATCCGCGCCGGCACGGCCGCGATCATGCCGTACTACGGCCGTCCCGTCGGGCTGGTCCTGGACGGGGAACCGGTGGAGGAGGTGGGTTTCGCCTACAACAGACGCCTCCTGACCGGGCTCCTGCGCGGCACCCTGGGCTACGACGGCGTGATCCTGTCCGACTGGGAACTGGTCAACGACAACCAGGTGGGTGACCAGGTGCTCCCGGCCAGGGCCTGGGGGGTCGAGCACCTCGGCCCCGAGGACCGCATGCTCACGCTGCTGGACGCCGGCGTCGACCAGTTCGGAGGCGAGGAGTGCACCGACCTCCTCCTGGGTCTAGTCGACGATGGCAGGGTGTCGCGGCAACGGCTGGAGCAGTCGGCGCGCAGGCTGCTGCGGGTCAAGTTCGGGCTGGGCCTCTTCGACGACCCGTTCGTCGACGAGGACGCCGCGGATGCCCTCGTCGGACAACGGGCGGACGTGGAACTGGGGTGGCGCACGCAGGCGCGATCGGTGGTCCTGTGCACCAACGACGGGACCCTTCCCGTCGCATCCGGCCCCGGGACCCGCGTGTACCTCGAAGGCTGTGCAAGTCAGTCCCTGCCCGCCGGCCTCGTTGCTGTGTCGCGACCGGAGGACGCCGACGTGGCGCTCGTGCGGCTGCAGGCGCCGTACCAGCCCAGGGACGATCTGTTCCTGGAGGTGCAATTCCACCAGGGCAGCCTGGACTTCCCGCCGGGGCTGGAGCATCGCTTGGCGCGGGTGGCGAAGTGCTGCCCACTGGTGATCGATGTGGCGGCCGACCGCCCTGCTGTCTGCACGCCGCTCCTGCGGGTGGCCTCCGCCCTGAGCGTGTCGTTCGGGGTGACGGACTCCGCCTGGCTGGCAGCAGTCACGGGGGAGGTTCCGCCGGAGGGGCGGCTGCCCGTGGAGTTTCCGTCCTCGATGGATGCCGTCCGTGCATCCCGTGAGGACGTCGCGGGGGACACCAGCGACCCCCTGTTCCCGGCGGGCCACGGGCTCGCACTCCCGACGTCCGAGAAATGAGCAGGACAGTGACCACCACAGAGGAAACACCGGCCCCACCCATCCGTGTCCGGTTCAGCACCGCGGGCGTGCCCGAGAGGCTGGACGCCGGAGACCTCAGTCTCCTGCAATACCCGGGAAGTGAGCTCGAGTCCGGGGGGCACCAGGTGTGGCTCCGTCGCCGCAGAGACGAGGGCGGGCACACGGCCCTCGGCCTCCTCGGCCCGGCCAGCGGCGCCACTGTGTCGGTGACACACGAGGGCGTCGTCGCTCGGGGCAGCCTCGGCGACGTCGAGTGGTGCCTGTGGTGGCAGCAGCCCGCCGTCGGTCTCTTCGGCTGGGAACTGCAGGTCACCAACACGGGGGGGACCCCCGTTCAACTCGATGCGGTCTTCACTCTGGATGCCGCGCTGACACCCTGGGATGCGTTGCGCCGCAACGAGTTCTACGTCTCGCAGTACCTTGACCTCACCCCACTCGGTCCGGACGGGCACACGATGCTGGCGGTCCGGCAGAACATGCCCGGGCCCACCATTCCATGGCTGGCCCTCACCTGCACCAGGCCGGTGGCCGGCTGGTGCACCGACGCCCTCCAGATCGCCGCCGTCGACGGTACCGGCACCGACCTCAGCTCGGACCTCCCGTCCGTACGGCTCCAGCACGAACACACCCTTGCGGGGCTCCAGAGTGAGCCCCTGCGCCTCGCCCCGGGCGCCATCGAAACCGTCGGCTTCCGCGTGGTCGTGGTGGGCGACCACCCGTCCGCGTCATCCGAGGAGGACGTCGCCCCGGTGCGCGCCCTGATTGCGGCCGCCCACTGGCCGGACCGTCCCGCGACCTCGACGCAGGGGGAGTCCGTCGTGCCCACCCTGTTCGCTCCCGCGTCGTGGCTGCACGGCGAGGATCTGCCGGTTGAGGACTTCCTCACCGTGACCGGCGAGGAGGCGCACAGTCTGGAGCCCGGACCCGACGGCCAGCCGTGGGCGTATCGGGCCGGCAATGCGCACGTGGTGGCCGGGGCCAAGGAGCGGGCCGTGCTTCGCCCCCACGGGCACATCCTCGTGGCGGGGGAGGGGCCCGGGCCGCACGACACGGCCGCGGCGGTCACCGTGTGGATGAACGGCACCGTCGCGTCCCAGCTCACCAGGGGCCACGCCGACGCCACACCCCTGCTCAGCGTCCGCCGCAGCTATGTCGGCGTCATCCACGCCCAGGGGGTGCGGGTCTTCGTGGACACCGGCGACGGGTGGCGGCTGCTGGGCATCCCGAGTGCCTGGGCCGTCACCGCCGACACCGCCTCCTGGTGGTGGCGCTCTGGCGGGCACACCGTCGTCGTGCGCACCACGCTCACTCCGGGAGAACTCCGCGTGGACGCCCTCGTCGAGGGTGGCGCGCTGCCGCTGCTCCTGGCGGCCAACACCGGAGAGGCGGGGGACGATGAGGGCGGGCTGCTCTTCTCGGACGGTCGTGCGTCCGCGGGGGGCTGGCTGACGCGACGCAGCGACGACGGCCCCGCTTGCCTGCAAGTCCCACTTCTCCCGGGGGAGTGCCCGGAGACGGATCGCTCCCTGGTGGGGAGCAGTCCGCGACTGGAGGGTCCGCCTGCGTCCGACGCCCTGGCGGAGTTCCTCCCGTGGCTGGCGCAGGATGCAGTGATCCACTACCAGGTGCCCCGTGGACTGGAGCAGTTCACCGGGGGCGCCTGGGGGACCCGGGACGTGTGCCAGGGCCCCGTCGGACTCCTGGTGGCGGCGGGGCGGCCGGACCTCGTCGGCGAGGTGCTCACGGTGGTGTTCGCGGCCCAGCAGGACGACGGCGACTGGCCGCAGTGGTTCGAGTACCTGCCGGGTCGGCGCGGGCCCGGGCACCGTGAGAGCCACGGCGACGTCGTCTACTGGCCGTTGCTCGCCCTGGCCGAACACATGGCCATGACGGGGGATGCCTCCATCCTGGACGAGGCGGCTGGATGGGTGGGCCAGGACGAGTTGCTGCCGCCCACCACGATCCGCGCGCACGTGATGGCCGCCGTCGACCACATCGCAGCCCCCCGGGCCCATGACCCGCGGCTTCCGGCATACGGCCACGGCGACTGGAACGACTCCCTCCAGCCTGCCGATCCCCAACTGGCCCGCTGGATGTGCTCCACGTGGACGGCCGAGCTGGAGATCAAGGCTCTGGGTGCGCTCGCCGAGGTGCTCCCCGAACAGGACGGGGTGCTCGCCCAGCGACTCCGCGACGTGGCGGCCGGTACCAAGGCGGCTCTGCGCGAGCATCTGCTCGTGGACGGCGAACTCGCCGGCTACGCCATCGTGGACGAGGGCGGGGTGGAGTTGCTGGTGCACCCGCGGGACCGACGCACAGGGCTGACCCACGGTTCACTCCAGATGATCCACGCCATCGCGGACGAACTGTTGACACTCGAGGAGGCCCGGGCACACGTCGCACTCATCGACCAGCATCTCGACGGCCCCACGGGCATCTACCTTTTCGACACACCCGTGGCCTATCACGGTGGGGAGACCCACATGTTCCTGCGCGCCGAGGCGGCGACGTTCTGGGGTCGGGAGATCGGCCTCATGTACGCCCATGCCCACCTCCGGTGGGTGGAGGCGCTGCTGCGTCTCGGTGACGCGGACCGGGCCTGGCAGGCGCTTCAATTGGTGGTTCCCAGAGGCCTTGGCGCTGCTGTTCCAGGTGCCACAGCGCGGCAGTCCAACTGCTACTACTCGTCGGTGGATGCCCGGTTCAAAGACCGCTACGACGCCGAGGTCCGGGCGGCCAGCCTGTTCGATCCCGGGTTCGGGTTCGAGGGTGGGTGGCGGGTCTACTCCTCCGGCCCCGGGCTGGTCCTGCGCCTCGTCACCGAGGGATTCCTCGGGCTCCGTTGGCGGGCCGACGGCCTCGTGGTGGATCCCGTGCTGCCCCGAACCCTCGACGGACTCGTCGCCACGGTGGGCCTGGGCGGTCGCCGGACACGGGTCCGCTACACCTTCGTCGGACCCGGTGGTGACGTGAGCTCCGTACGGGTCAACGGCGTGACAGTCCACACCACGGGGGTGCCTGCGCGGTACCGCGCCGACGGTGCCCGCCTGCCGCTCGCGGGGTGGCGGGCTGCCACATCCCGAACCGCTCCTCAGGAGGAGGTCCTGGTGGAGGTTGACCTCGGCTGACGCGTACCCGTCGCGTTGCCGGGAATCAGCGGACAGCGAACGGAGGTGAACTAAGGGTTGCCTCGCTTGAAAGACTCCACTCATTAGGAAACACTGGTGTAGCCAAATGTTTCGATCGGGAGGAGGGTGCATGGAAGACCGCGAACCCGGCGACCGTTCGACGCGTCAGCGCGTCATCGACTCGATCCTTCAGCACGGGCCGTCCACCGCCAGCCAACTGGCCGGGCGCCTCGCGCTGACACCGGCGGCCATCCGCCGGCATCTCACGGCCTTGCTGCTTGACGGCACCCTGGCCGACAGCGAGCAACGCGTGTACGGAGCCAGGGGGCGAGGTCGGCCGTCCAAGATCTTCTCCCTCACCGACATCGGCCGCTCCGAGTTCCACCACACCTACGACGACCTGGCGATTTCAGCCATGCGTCGACTCCGCGACTCCGCGGGCGTGGAAGCGGTGCGCGAAGTCGCAGCCGAACGCCTCAACGGTGTGGAGGAGCGCTTCAACGAGATGCGCGCCGCCAACCCGGAGCGCCGCGCCGTGGACGTGCTGGCCGACAGCCTTGCCCTGAGCGGCTACGCCCCCGTGGTGAAGCCGGTCGCCTCCGGCGACCAGCTGTGTCAGCACCACTGCCCCGTGGCCCACGTCGCCGCGGAGTTCCCCATTCTCTGTGAGGTGGAGACGGCCCTGTTCGCCCGACTGCTCGGGAGTCACGTCCAGCGTCTCGCCACCATCGCCCACGGTGACGGAGTGTGCACCACGCACGTGCCGCACCCCGTCACCACCAAGTCCATCGCAACCAGCAGGAAGTGAATCCACAATGACTCAGACAGCACCGCAGCAGGCACCCGGTCTGGGCGCCACGCAGGACGAACACCTCGACGCGCTCGCCAGCTACCAGTGGGGTTGGCACGACAGCGACAGTGCTGGCGCCTCCGCCCAGCGCGGCATCAACGAGGCCGTTGTCAGCAACATCTCGGCGCTGAAGGACGAGCCCGAGTGGATGCACGACATGCGTCAGAAGGGCCTCAAGCTCTTCCGCAAGAAGCCCATGCCCACGTGGGGCGCCGACCTCAGCGGCATCGACTTCGACAACATCAAGTACTTCGTGCGCTCCACGGAGAAGCAGGCCCAGACCTGGGAGGACCTGCCCGAGGACATCAAGAACACCTACGACCGTCTGGGCATCCCGGAGGCCGAAAAGGCACGCCTCGTCTCCGGCGTGGCCGCGCAGTACGAGTCCGAGGTGGTCTACCACAAGATCAACGAGGAACTGGAGCGCCAGGGTGTCATCTTCATGGACACCGACACCGCGCTCAAGGAGCACCCGGAACTCTTCAAGGAGTACTTCGGCACCGTCATCCCTGTTGGTGACAACAAATTCGCCTCGCTGAACACGGCCGCATGGTCGGGCGGATCGTTCATCTACGTGCCCAAGGGCGTCAACGTGGAGATCCCGCTGCAGGCGTACTTCCGGATCAATACCGAGAACATGGGCCAGTTCGAGCGCACGCTGATCATCGTCGACGAGGGCGCCTACGTGCACTACGTCGAGGGCTGCACCGCCCCGATCTACTCGAGCGACTCGCTGCACTCCGCCGTGGTTGAGATCATCGTCAAGAAGAACGCCCGCTGCCGTTACACGACCATCCAGAACTGGTCCAACAACGTCTACAATCTCGTCACCAAGCGCGCCACCTGCGATGAGGGCGCGACGATGGAGTGGATCGACGGCAACATCGGTTCCAAGGTCACCATGAAGTACCCGGCCGTCTACCTCATGGGCGAGTACGCCCGCGGTGAGACGCTGTCCATCGCCTTCGCCGGCGAGGGCCAGCACCAGGACGCCGGATCGAAGATGGTGCACTGCGCACCTCACACCTCCAGCTCCATCGTGTCGAAGTCCGTGGCACGCAACGGCGGACGCTCGTCGTACCGCGGTCTCGTCAAGGTCGAGGCCGGGGCGCACCACTCCAAGTCGTCGGTCATGTGTGACGCGCTGCTGGTGGACCAGATCTCCCGCTCCGACACGTACCCCTACGTGGATGTCCGCGAGGACAACGTGTCCATGGCGCATGAGGCCACCGTCTCCAAGGTGTCCGCCGACCAGCTCTTCTACCTGATGAGCCGCGGCATGGGTGAGTTCGAGGCCATGGCCATGATCGTGCGCGGCTTCGTCGAGCCCATCGCCCGGGAGCTGCCCATGGAGTACGCCCTGGAGTTGAACCGCCTCATCGAACTGCAGATGGAGGGTGCGGTCGGCTGACGCCACCGCCCCATCGCATCGCCCTCCGCAACAGAAAGAATGAGATTGTCCACCACAGCACCATCCGTCAACAACGCTGCCGCCCCGAAGGCCGCAGCCCCGAACGTGGCGTCGGCCATTGAGACGGTGGAGTCACACCTCCACCCGACCCCCTCGTGGGACATCGCCGACCACCCCATGCCGAACGGTCGCGAGGAGATCTGGCGCTTCACGCCGATCAAGCGGCTCAAGGGTCTGTTCGCCGATGAGCCGAGGACTGACTCCCTCGACTGGAGCAGCGACCTGCCTGCGGGCGTCACGATGGAGGCCATCAGCCCGGCCGAGGCACGCGACCTGGCGGTGGAGGCGCCCGTGGACCGGGTGTCCGCGCTGGCGGCGAAGAACGCGGCCAAGGCCTACCACATCAAGGTGGCCGCCAATGTTGAGATCAGCGAGCCCGTGATCCTCAGCGGCAAGGGCACCGGGGCGGCCGTGGCCGACCACGTGGTCATCACCATCGGTGCCAACGCCGAGGCCACCATAGTGCTGCACTACACCGGCTCCGGAAGCTACGCCGAGAAGACGGACGTCATCGTCGGCGACGGTGCGCGACTGAACCTGGTCACGCTGCAGGACTGGGCCGATGACGCAATCCACGGCGGCCAGCGATCCGTCCGGGTCGGTCGTGACGCAAAGGTGAAGACCATCACCGCCTCGATGGGCGGCAACGTCGTCCGGCTGCAGGAGAACTCAAGGTTCGCAGGCCCCGGCGGCGAGGTGGAGGCCTACGGCCTGTACTTCGTCGATGCCGGCCAGCACATCCAGCACCGGCTGTTCGTCGACCACAACGAGCCCCACACCAAGAGCAACGTCGACTACCGCGGCGCACTGCAGGGCAAGGGTGCACACTCCGTCTGGATCGGCGACGTCCTCATCCGCAAGGAGGCCGAGGGCATTAACACGTACGAGTCGAACAAGAACCTCGTGCTGACCGACGGGTGCCAGGCCGATTCCGTGCCGAACCTCGAGATCGAGACCGGCGAGATCGCCGGCGCCGGGCACGCCTCCACCACGGGACGCTTCGACGACCTCCAGTTGTTCTACCTCCGCAGCCGCGGCATCTCAGAGCCGGAAGCCCGTCGACTCGTCGTGCACGGCTTCTTCCAGGACATCATCCGACGCATCGGTGTGCCGAAGCTCGAGGACCGGCTCATGGAGCAGGTCGAGCGCGAACTCGCGCTGTCCGCCCTCATCGAGGCCACGGACAAGTGAGCTTCCAGGCAGTGGCCGACGTGTCCGAAGTCACCGCTGATCGGCCGCTCGCGGTCGAGGTGGATGACCTCGGTCTGGCCATTGTGCTCCACAGGGGCGAGTACTTCGCCCTGGTTGACGAGTGCACCCACGGGGCGGTGCCGCTCAGCGAGGGCGATGTGGAGGACGGCGCCATCGAGTGTTACCTCCACGGCTCAGTCTTCGACCTGCGGACCGGCAGGCCCCGCTGCCTGCCCGCCACCGAAGCCGTCAAGGTGTTCCCCTGCCGTGTCGACGGCACGTCCATCGAAGTGGACATCGACAACCCCATCAACGAACAAGCAATCCAGGAGTCCTGAATACCCATGTCAAAGCTCGTGATCACAGACCTGCACGTCGACGTCCTCACCGAGAACGGCCCCAAGGAGATCCTCAAGGGTGTGAACCTCACCGCCAACCCCGGTGAGATCCACGCCATCAT
>JBDSRF010000153.1:0-16389 GCA_039929445.1 Arachnia sp.
ACACGACGTGGGCGAACAGGTCCCCGTAGAACGTGGAGTCCTCTTCAAGGAGCGCATCAAGATCGAGAGTGCGTTTGGTGGTGACGAGCTCGTCCAACCGGACCTGGTGAGGGGCGATGGCAGCCCACTGCTTCTGGACATAGCCATGGTCCGGGTAGGGGCGCCCGTCGCCCACGCGCTTGAAGATCACGGGGTTCAGTGTAACGGGGTGATGACGCGCAGTGGGGGAGGCCGACAAGGACATGACCCAATTGACCGGTCCCGCTGCGCGTCACTGTGGCAGGCTGGGACCGTGAGTGAGAAAACGCCGGACACCGACCACGCCGCCGCCATCGCGCAGGGATACGCCTTCGAGGAACCGGGCGTCCAGTTGGGCGTCCTGATGACTGACGACGGGCCCGACACGTCCGTTCCCATCCGCATTCCCGTGTCCATGTTCAACCGGCACGGCCTTGTCGCTGGAGCCACGGGCACCGGCAAGACCAAGACGCTGCAGGTGATGGCCGAGGCCCTCAGCAAGGCCGGGGTCCCGGTGTTCGCCGCCGACATCAAGGGCGACCTGTCGGGCATGGCCAGTCCCGGACAGGCGGGCGAGAAGCTGCAGGCCCGCGTGGACAAGCAGGGCCAGCCGTGGGCTGCCACACCCTTCCCGTGCGAGTTCTACGCGCTGGGTGGCAGGGGTGAGGGCGTGCCGCTGCGGGCGACGGTGTCGTCGTTCGGGCCCATCCTGCTGGGCAAGGTGCTGGGCCTCAACGAGGTGCAGGAGTCGTCGCTGGGTCTGGTGTTCTACTACGCCGACAAGGCGGGGCTGCCGCTGCTGGACCTGAGCGACCTCATCGAACTCCTGAAGTACCTCACCTCCGATGAGGGCAAGGCGGAGCTGAAGGGGATCGGGGGCGTCTCGAGCGCCACCGTGGGCGTCATCCTGCGCAACCTCGTCACGCTCCTGTCACAGGGCGGTGACGTGTTCTTCGGGGAGCCGGAGTTCGAGCCGCAGGACCTCCTTCGTCGTGCGGCCGACGGCCGTGGCATGGTGTCGCTGCTGGAACTGCCGGACCTGTCCTCGCAGCCGGAGCTGTTCTCCACCTTCCTCATGTGGCTGCTGGCGGACCTCTTCCAGTCGATGCCGGAGGTCGGTGACATCGAGGTGCCGAAGCTCGTGTTCTTCTTCGACGAGGCCCACCTGCTGTTCAACAATGCGTCGAAGTCGTTCCTGGACTCGATCACGCAGACGGTGCGGCTCATCCGCTCCAAGGGGATCGGCGTCTTCTTCGTCACCCAGACCCCCAAGGATGTTCCCCCCGACGTGCTGGCCCAGCTCGGCAGCCGGGTGCAGCACCAGTTGCGTGCCCACACGCCCAACGACGCGAAGGCGCTCAAGGCCACGGTGTCGACGTACCCCACGTCCAGCTACGACCTGGGGGAGCTTCTCGTGACGCTCGGGACGGGCGAGGCCATCATCACGGTCATGGACCCCGACGGGGCCCCGACGCCGGTGGCGTGGACCAGGATCTGGGCGCCGGAGTCCTCGATGTCGCCCACCGACCCCGCCGTGCTGCGTCAGGGCGTCGCCCAGTCGCCCCTCATGGCCCGCTACGGCCAGCCCATCGACAGGGACTCGGCCCGCGAGATGCTGACCCGCAAGCTGGAGGCCGGGGCCAGGACCGCCGAGGAGGACCGGCGCCGCAGCGACGACGAGCAGCGCCCCACCACCCAGAGCACCCGACCCGCCCCGCGTCAGAGCACGCGGCGAGAGCCGTCGCTCGTGGAGTCGGTGACGGGGTCCACGGCGTTCAAGCAGTTCGCCCGCACCGCGGCACGGGAGATCGTGCGCGGCCTGTTCGGGGCAGGCCGCCGCCGCTGATTGCATTGGAGAGACACAGTGCCCGGACACAGCAAAAGGGGCCGCACCATCAGGCGCGGCCCCTTTTGCTGTGCAGTGGCTACTTCATGGTGCCCTGCGACACCGAACCCTGCAGCTGACGCTGGAAGATGATGTAGACGATCAGCACGGGCACGATGGTGATGATGACGGCCGCGAAGAGCGAGCCGAAGTTCACCTCGTACTTGGCCTTGTTGGCGAAGTTGAACACGCCCTGGGCAAGCACGTACTGCTCCTCCTTGGTGTTGAGCGCCAGCGGCAGCAGCAGCTGGTTCCACAGACCGAGGAAGTTGAAGATGCCAATGGATGCCAGACCGGGCTTGGCCATCGGCAGCATGATGCGGAAGAACGTGGTCCAGTGACCCGCGCCGTCCACCTGGGCGGCCTCGGCGATCTCGTTCGGCAGCGTCCGGAAGAACGCGTAGAGGAAGAACACCGTGAACGGCAGCGCGAACGCCACGTAGGTGAGGATGAGGCCCTCGAACGTGCCGAGGAACACCCCGTTGGGGGCCCACGGCAGGGGAAGGGCCTTCAGCACCTGGTACAGCGGGACGATCGCCAGGAAGATGGGGAACGTCAGGCCTGCCAGCATCAGGTAGTAGATGAGCTGGATGCCCTTGAACTGGTACCGGGCCAGCACGTAGGCGCACATGGCGCCCAGCAGCATCACCAGCAGCATCGCCGAGGTGACGACGATGAAGGTGTTGAAGAAGTACCGGCCGAAGTTGTCGGAGGTCCAGGCGCTGATGTAGTTGGTGAACAGGTAGGACAGGCTGAACGAGCCCGTCTCCGGGTCGGTCAGCAGCGTGCTGGGGAGTGCGGTGGAGGACGCAGTGATCTCACGGGTGGTCTTGAACGACGTCATGAGGGTCCACAGCAGCGGGCCCACCACCAGCAGCGACCAGATGACCAGCAGAACATGCGACACGCCGGCGAACGTCTTGTCGCTCCGGCTGATCGTGACCTTGCGGTCGTTCCCGGGGAGTGTTCGCGTGCTCATCAGTAGCTCACCGCATCCTTTCCACCGGTCAGGCGGTTGACGAGGAACACCAGGCCCGAGAAGGCCAGCGTCACCAGTGCGAGCACCACACCCATGGCCGATCCACGGCCCCACATGTTCTGGCCGCCGAAGGCGGTGTTGAACAGTTCCTGGCTCATCACCAGCGTGGAATAGGCGGGGCCACCGGTCGGGTTCAACGCCACCATGTAGATGAACGCGTCGAGCGCGATGATGCCCATGTAGATGTAGGCGGTCTGGATGTTGTCGCGGATGAGCGGGATGGTGACCCGCACGGCCGTGGTCCAGCGCCCGGCGCCGTCGATGCGGACCGCCTCATAGATCTCCGAGGGGATCGACTTGATGGCGGCGATGAAGAGCAGCATGTAGAAGCCCACGAAGCCCCACACGATGACGAGCATCGAGACGGGCATGGCCGTCTGCTCCTTGCCCAGCCACGCGTAGTCCTTGAACTGGTCCAGGCCGATGCCCGTCAGCAGGCCGTTGACGAGACCCATCCCGGGGTCCAGCAGCAGACGCCACATCAGGCCGATGATGATGCCGGGAATGACGTAGGGAAAGAACGAGACGATCCGGTAGAAGCTTGCGCCGCCGATGCCCCGGATGGTGCCGTGGCTGTGTCCGCCGACGGTGATGACGATGGCCAGTGTCAGCGCAAGGATGATGGTGATGAGCGGGAGGAACACCGCCAGCATGACGTTGTGGCTGAGCGCCAGCATGAACTTGCTGCTGGTGAACAGGTACTTGTAGTTGTCGAACCAGACGTAGTCGGCCTCGGAGATCGGGCCGAAGCCGCGCCAGTTCGTCAACGACAGGTGGAATGCCTGCAGGAACGGGTAGATCACGAGGACTAAATAGATCAGCAGGGGTAGTCCGAGGAAGACCACCATGAAGCTGATCTTGTCGAACGACAGGCGCCGCTTGCGTCGTTGCATGGGGACCTCCTAGAGAGCGGGGGAACAGGGGAAGGCGGCGAGGGAAGAACCCTCGCCGCCCACCGTCGACGTGATGTCGAGGGTCACGACACCGTGTACTTCTCGATGGCGTCGTCCTTGCGGATGTTGTCCGTGACCTCCTGGAGCTTGGTGGTCAGGTCGGCCACGCTCAACTGGCCGTCGAGGAACGAGTTCCACAGCACGACCGTGTCAGGTCCCATGCCGTAGAACGCGTTGAACTTCCAGGTGAACACGTTCTCGCCCGCAGCGCCCAGCATGGCGATCTGCGACACCAGGGCCGTGGAGCCGAAGCCGTCCTCCGGGACGGTGTCCTTGACGATGGTGGGGGACAGGATCTCCTTGGCGAAGTTCGAGGCCGCCTCCTTCGAGAGCATGGCGCGCATGAACTCCTTGCCACCGGCCACGTTCTTGCCCTGGCTGGGGACGATGTAGGGCTCGTCGGCGGCGGAGTGGATGGCCTCGAACGGCAGCTTGGAGGAGGCGGTGACGGTGGGCACGGGCGTGCCCATCATCTTGAAACCTTCCTTCGTCTGGCTCTTCATCTCGTTCTCGATCCAGGCGCCGGAGGGGTACAGCAGGGCCTCCTGGGCCTGCGACCATGCGGCCTGGGCTGCGGTGAACTGGGTGCCGCCGCCGCCGGGCTTGACGTAACCGGCCTTGACGATCTCCTCCATCTTGCCGAACACGGCCTGGATGGCGGGGTTGCTCCAGCAGCCCTCCTCCAGGTTGTCCAGTGCGAGGCGGACCTCGTCACCGCCCTCCTTGATGGCGGAGGTGATGGCCAGCTCCATGTAGTAGTCGGCTGCCTCGTTGCCCCACAGGAAGAGGTACTTGCCCTTCTCCTTGGCCTTGGCGCCCAGCGCAATGGCGTCGTCCCACGTCTTGGGCGGCTCCCAGCCGTTCTCCTCGAACAGTGAGGCGGAGTACCACATGCCGTAGACGGTCAGCACGTAGTTGATGACGGCAAGCTTGTCGTCGATGGTGCCCGGCTCGAGCACACCGGCGAAGAGGCTGTCCCGGATCGGGTCGCCCTCGTAGTTGTTCGAGTCCACAACGTCGTTGAGGTCCTCAAGCTGCTCGATGATGGCCGAGAGGCCGATCTTGCCGGCGCCGGCGTTGTCGATGACGTCGGGCGGGTCGCCACCGGCGAAGCGGGGCTGCAGTTCCTTGGTGGCGTCCTGAATCTTGGAGACCTTGACCTTGACACCGTCGTGCGCCTTCTCAACCATGGCGCCAGCGAACTCGGCGTAGGCGATGCCGTAGCCGCCGTTGAAGATGGTCGCGTCAACGTCCGAGGGGACGGCGAGGCCGAAGGGGTTTTTGGGGTCGGCCTGCGTGGTGGTCTCTGCGCCACCGGCGGTCGGCTCCGTGCTCGCTGCGGGGGTCGCCTTGGGTTCGTCGCCGCCACCGGCGCAAGCCGCAAGCGGGATGAGGGCGCCAGCTGCAAGCGCACCCTTCAGGAACCCTCGACGGTGCAGGGAGTAGTTCATGAAATCTCCTTTGATTTGAATGCCTCACTGGCTGCGCCAGCAGGTGTCGTTCCGGACCCTATATGGACGCCGGAGTCCATGGGGATGAGCGTCAATATATGGTCATCTGCACCGTTGGTGACAATGCCGGAGGCGAAAGTAGACCCAATCGTTACCAGTCGCGCAGTGCAGATGCACGGAAACGACGAACTCCCCGCCGGAACGGCTGAGCGTTCGGGCGGGGAGTGCGCGTTTGGTGGAGGGTCAGCGACCGGTGCCGGCGTAGACCACGGCCTCCTGGGCATCGTCCAGCCCGAAAGCCGTGTGCGCGGCGCGGACGGCGCGGTCCACGTCGTCGACCCCCACCACCACGGAGATGCGGATTTCGGACGTCGAAATCATCTGCAGGTTGACACCCTCCTTCGCGAGGGCGGCGAAGAAGGTGGCGGTGACGCCCGGGTGGGAGCGCATGCCCACCCCAACGACCGACACCTTGCCCACCTGGTCGTCGTAGAGCAGCTCGTGGAAACCGACGCGGTCCTTGATCGCCTCCAGCGCGTGGATGGCCTTGGCGCCGTCGCTCATGGGGAGGGTGAAGGAGATGTCGGTGCGGATGTCGGACAGGCGTGACACGTTCTGCACGATCATGTCGATGTTGATGTCCTTCTCCGCCACGGCCGTGAAGATGGCGGCCGCCTCGCCCACCTGGTCGGGTACGCCGGCGATGGTGATCTTGGCCTCCCCGCGGTCGTGGGTGACACCGGTGATGATGGCTTCTTCCATGGTGGAGTCCTTCAGGATGTCCTCGTGGGCCCTGACCCAGGTGCCCGGCTTGTCGGTGAATGATGAGCGGACGTGGACCGCCACGTTTTCCCGGCGCGCGTACTCCACGCACCGCAGGTGGAGGATCTTGGCGCCGCAGGCGGCGAGTTCCATCATGTCCTCGTAGCCCACCTGGGTGATGCGACGGGCGCTGGGCACGATCCGGGGATCCGCGGTGTAGACCCCGTCCACGTCGGTGTAGATCTCGCAGTAGTCGGCACCCAGCGCGGCGGCGAGCGCCACCGCGGTCGTGTCGGAGGCGCCGCGTCCCAGCGTGGTGACGTCCTTGGTGGACTGCGACACGCCCTGGAAGCCGGCGACGATGGCCACCTTGCCCTGCTGCAGCGCCGCCTCCACCCGCCCCGGGGTGATGTCGATGATGCGGGCGTTGCCGTGCGTGGGGGTGGTGATGACACCCGCCTGGGATCCTGTGTAGGAGACGGCGTCCACGCCGAGGTCCGACAGCGCCATGGCCAGAAGGGCAGCGCTCTGCCGCTCCCCGGTGGTGAGCAGCATGTCGAGCTCACGCGACTTCGGCTGCGGTGAGACCTGCAACGCCAGGTCCATGAGCTCGTCAGTGGTGTCACCCATGGCCGAGATGACGATGATCACGTCGTTGTCGTCGGCCCGGGAACGGGCGACCCGCCGCGCCACACGTTTGATGGATTCGGCATCCGCCACCGACGATCCGCCGTACTTCTGGACGATGCGTCCCATCGACTCTCCTCACCTTGGCTTCCAGTGGGTCAGCCTAGTGTGTGGGAGGCGTGGGGATCGCGGCTGGCGCATCGGTGGGCGATCGGCGGCAACTCTGCCCCATCAAGCACGAATCGAGGTGACCCGGTCCCCCAACCGGTTCACCTCGATCCGTGCCTGCGGTGGATGCGGGGGAGGGGCTTCGTCTCCGAGCCCCTGCCGCGAGTCCGTGTTTATTCTCCCCCATGGCGCAAGCCCGCGTCTCGTCGGCCGTTTGGCCGACGCCCACGCAGCGGGGTCACAGATCGAACCAGCCGTCGTGAACAGTGCTCACCACGGCCTCCGTGGTGTTGTGGACGGGCCGCCCCACGTCGGCGTACTTCTCGTAGGCGCGGGCGAGGTAAGTCTTGACCGAGCTGAGTGAGATGGGCGGGTGGAACTGGCGTCCGATGGCCTTGATGGGCACACCCTCTGCAGCGAGCCGCAGGCACTGCAGTTCGTGGGGGGACAGTGCCGGCACGCTGGTGCTGTCGTCCAGCAGGGCGCCGGCGGCGGCGCTGGAGGGGGCCCACCCCTCCTCGTGCACGGCGATGATGGCGTCGATGAGGACCTGTGCGGGATCGGACTTCAGGACAAGACCGCGTGCGCCGGCGTGCATGGCCAGCCGGATGGGCAGCCGGCGGTGGTCGGCCGTGAACGCCAGGCACCGCCTCGAATCCGCAGCCAGGACGGCGATCACCTCGTGACCGGAGATGCGCCCGTCCATCATGAGGTCGACGATGCAGACGTCCGGGGAATCGTCGCGGACATGGGCGAGCAGGTCCGCACGGTTCGAGGTGGTGCGCGTCACCACGAGGCGTCCCTGCGACATGTCTGCGATGGCGGGCAGTGCCCGGCAGATGAATTCCTGATCGTCCAGGACAGCCACGGTGATGGGTCGGGATGTGGTCATCTCTGTTTGGTTCCTTCCAGGGGTGACGCAACGTCGGAGGTGGGGACCCGCAGCTGGGTGAAGTCCTCGTCGCGGACGGCGTCCACGTCGGCGGCGAGTTGCCGCCACTGCTGATCGTTGAAGGGTGGGTCGGTCACGGTGGCCACGGCGCGGCCGTGGCGGTGGGTGAGGTGGAGACGCTGGCCGGGGACGGGATCCGGCAGCTGGAGCATCACGGCGCTCAGGTTGCGACGCTCCTCCGACCCCACAGCACCAACGTCGAGGGTGCAGTCCCAGCCTTGCACCCGCAGGCTGTGGACCCGGTCCGTGATGCCTGAGCCGTTGGGCCACAGCGAGAGTTCGTCACGCATGCGCGACTCCAACAAGCGCGCCTCCACCATGGCGGCGGGGTCTGTGGACAGGACGGCACCGCTGGCGATGCTGGTCAGGAACGGCTCCGCCAGGCGTCGCATCCGCGTCACCCAGACCAGACGCGTGGCGTCCCGCTCAGCCGACAGTTCGCCGCTGAGCCGCTGCGCGGCATGCAGTTCCTCGGTGCGCGCGGCGTGGCTCGCCAGCATCGAGGCCCCCGTCGCCAGCGCGAGGGGGGTCAGCACGTACATGACGACGGCCATGATCGAGCCCAGCTGGGACCCAACGGCCGTCTGCCATCCAAGGAAGAGGACGCAGGACGCCACAGTGCCGACGATGACGGCGGCAGCCAGCGCCACCGCCTCCCGCAGGCGCCGGCCCGGGAGCGCCAGCACCATGAGTGCCCCCGCCAGCGACGGTGTCCACACGTCGTAGCCGTTGGTGCCCTCGCTTGGGATCCACGCGTAGTTGGCGCCGACGATGACGATCGCCAGCAGCGACAGGGCCATCGGCTGCCAGGCGCGGAGTCCCGCGGTGCGGAGCTGGTGCATCCCCAGTGCGGACACCACGGCGGTTGTGAGCCAGATCACGGCCACGCCCAGGGCGCTGGGTCCCACGTCGAAGACCAGGACGTGCACCAGGCTGGCGGCGAGCACGGGCAACGGTAGCCAACTGATCATCGTGCGCGCCATGGGGCCGAACGGTTCCGGCCGCTGGAAGGGCTCCGTCATCCACTGCAGCGAGACGGTGCTGCCGAACTGCCCCGAGGTGATGTCCGCGTGGCCGCCCGCCTCCTCCATCCGCCGGAGGATGCCCTCGGTGATGCCCAGGCGCTGCTCATGGGGTGCGTGGGGGTCGAAGCCGGGGCCGTCGTCGGCGATGGTGACGCGACACCCCGAGCCGAACCGCGACGTCGTGACGATGGCGTGTCCCCGGGCGTGCTTCACGACGTTGCGCACCGCCTCCCTGGCGGCACCGACGACGGCCTGCCCGACGTGGGCCGGGACGTGGACGTCGCGGCCGGAGAACTCGACGACGCACCCCTCGTTGGACAGCGCCGGCTCCAGTTCGGCGCGCAACGACACCCAGCTCCTGTGTCGCAGGTCGTGGGAGCTGGCGCGCAGGTCGGCCACGGCGTCCTCTGCCAGTGCGCGTGCCTCCTCCGGTGTGGGTCGCGCCCAGTCGCGGAAGATGTGCTGCAGTGTGTGCAGCAGGGAGTCGTGGGCGAGTCGGATGCGCTCCCGGCGCTCCGCCTCCAGCATTTCCGTGCGCCGCGTCTCCTGCTGGTCGTGGATCCGGCGCATCTGGCTGAGCCGCAACTCCAGCAGCAGGTTGGTGATGCAGGCGAGGGCGATGGCGAACGTCAGGATAGGTGTGATGGTGAAGACGAGGTCGAGGACCTGGATGCGCCAGTCCAGTTGGTGCAGGACCGTCACCACCGCCCAGCAGCCCAGGGCAAAGGCGGCCAGAAATGGCCACCTGCGCGGGCGCGGATGCAGCAGTATGAGGAACTGGAAGACGGGACCCAACCAGATGTTGGTCCTCCACTCCAGCCCCGGCCACGGTGCCGGCGACAGCAGGAGGCCGACGGTGATGCCAAGGATCCCCAGGGTGGCGGCGGCGGTGATAACGGAGGCCAGACGCACGCGGCGCAGGCAGGCGACGATGACGAGGGCCTGTGCCGTGAGGCACAGCGCGACACCCACCCGCATGAGCGGTGGGTAATGGGGGCCGAGTACGTCGCCGCCAGCCACCACGATTCCCAGCACGGCAAGCAGGGACACGCCGTAGCCCACCAGTTGACGGCCCATGGCCGCAGGACTGGCCTGCGGCGAGGAGCCCACGCGGGCCTCCGGGGCGGGACTTCCCATGGGAGATTGATAGCACGCGGAACGGGTTCCCGGGCCGGGTACCAAGGCAATGGCCACGGTCATCGACGTGAACGTGTGGAGGGCGCACCTAGGATGGGGCCATGGAAAATGGCAGGGGGACACGCCGGGGGCCGCTCCACGCCTTGCAATCGTTCACCGTTGAGGCGGAGCGCTACATGGAGGTCACCCGTCGGATGGCCGGGCTGGGGCACAACGATGTCCACGCCCTGAGCGCGGTGGTCGAGGCTGCCGACCGTGGGGAAATCCTGACGCCGGGGGCGCTGCGGCGACGGCTGATCCTGTCGCCTGCCGCCACCACAGCGCTGGTGGACCGGTTGGTGGGACATGGGCTGATCCGTCGGGAACGGATGACCACCGACGGCCGCACCGTCGCACTCCTGGCCACGGACAAGGCGCGTCACATCGGCCGTGACATGTTCGTGGTGCTGTCCGACTCGATCATGGAGCGGCTGAACAACTACCCCGCCGATGAGCTGGAGCGCTTCGTCGCCACCATCCACGACCTCACCGAAGCCGCACGGCGTGCCCGCGAGCAGTTGGAGTGCGCCGCCGCGCCCGCGCCGGTGGAACTCCGGGACGTCGTGGGCACTCCCTGAGCGGGGGTGCTTCGACAGTCGAAAGGTTCATGGTGTTCAATGGCGGCATGGGGACGCTTGCCGACACCAGCCCTGCACTGCTGCGAGGGTGGCTACTGGGTGTGGAGAGTGAACTCTCCGACGTCTTGACGCACCTCACGCTTCGCATGCGTCGCATGCACCCGGACGCGGCCGCCATGGGCGAGGCGCTGTCCCGCGCCGCACTCGGCGGCAAGCTTGTCCGCCCCCGCCTGATGGGAGCCGTGGTGGAGGCCTACGGGGGCGCACTCGACGAGGCTGCCTCCCGCGTCTCGGTGGCCCTGGAACTGCTGCACACCTGCTTGGTGGTGCACGACGACGTCATCGACGACGACCTCACGCGCCGCGGCCGCCCCAACGTGGCCGGCGAGTTCGCGGCGCTGCACGCGGCTCGATCCGGCCAGCGGGTGGACCACACAGCTGGCCGCACCGATGCCAAGGGCATCGCCATCATCGCCGGTGACCTTGCTCTCGCAACGGTGTTCCGTCTTGCGCAGCAGGCACCGGAGGCACTGCGGGAACAGATCTGTGACCTCGTCGACGAGGCGCTCGTGGCCTCCGCCGTGGGGGAGTACCTGGACGTGGTCCAGTCATGGCCCGGTGCAGCCCCCACCGAGGGGGACATCCGGGCGGCCGCCCACCTGAAGACGTCGGTGTACTCGTTCGAGACCCCCCTGGTGGTGGGCGCCCTGTTCGTGGCGGCACCCGCGGCCCACGTGGAGGCGCTGCGAGCCGCGGCGCACGACATGGGGGAGGCCTACCAGGTCGTCGACGACGTGCTGGGCGCCTTCGCCCACGACACGGTGCTGGGGCGCGAGATCGCCTCCGACCTGGAGAACCACCGGGAGACGGCCGTCATTGCGGCGGCCCGCACCACCGCCCACTGGCCGCGAATCGAGGCGCTTCGCTCCGGGCCGCTGAACGTGCACGGGGTGGCGCAGCTGCGGCGCGAACTCCTTGAATCGGGCGCCCGCGAGCTGGCCATGGCCAAGGCCGATGCGCTGCTGGAGAATGCCTTCGCGTCGCTGGAGCGGGTGGGCGTCCCGTCGTCGTTGCGCGCCGAACTGGAAGACCTCCTCGACTCCATGCTGGGGCGGGCCCGGTGACCACTGACTCGGCACTGGCAAGCGCCGAGCGGTACACCCGCTGCGCCCACGCCTGCGCGGCCGAAGTGATCCGCGGCTACTCCACGTCGTTCGCCATGGCCGCCCGGTTGCTGCCGCCCACCGTCCGCCGCGACATTTCCAGCGTGTACGCGCTCGTGCGGGTGGCCGACGAGGTGGTGGACGGCGCCGCCGAGGGTGCAGGCCTTGACATCGACAGCTCGGGGGCCCGGCTCAACGCACTGGAGGCGGATGTGGCCCGCGCCACCGAGGACGGGTTCAGCGAGAACATGGTGGTGCACGCCTTCGCCGACGTCGCCCGACGCACCGGCATCCCCCGTGACGTCGTCACGCCGTTCTTCACCTCCATGCGCACCGACCTGACCCGCAGCGTCCACGACGACGCATCCTTCACGGAGTACGTCTACGGCTCCGCCGAGGTGGTGGGGCTGATGTGCCTGCACGCCTTCTTCGGCGACACCGGCTTGCCCGCGTCCCACCGCGACCAGTTGGTCACGGGTGCGCGACGGCTGGGCGCCGCCTTCCAGAAGGTCAACTTCCTGCGCGACCTGGACGCCGACGCCGACGTGCTGGACCGCGCCTACTTCCCCGGCGTGGACCCGGCCAGCCTTGACGAGCCCACGAAGCAGCGACTCGTCCGCGACATCGACGACGACCTCGCGGCCGCCGCCGAGGCCATCCCGTTGCTGCCCCGCGGGGTCCGGCCGGCCGTCCAGGTGGCCCACGACCTGTTTGCGGAACTGAACCGCCGCATCCGCAACACCGGTGCCGACGTGGTGCGCTCCAGCCGCATCCGGGTGCCCGACGCAGTCAAGGTGGCCATCGCCGCACGTGCGGTGGCCCGTCACAGATGGGGGAGGCGCACATGACCGCACAGTCAGCAGTGGTGATCGGCGGCGGGATCGCCGGGTTGGCCACGGCGGCGCTCCTGGCCCGTGACGGCTACGCCACCACCGTCGTGGAGCGCCACGACGAACTGGGTGGGCGCGCCGGTATCCTCCGCGACTCCGGTTTCACGTTCGACACGGGCCCGTCCTGGTACCTCATGCCCGAGGCTTTCGAGCACTTCTTCGAGCTGTGCGGGACCACGGCCGACGCGGAGCTGGACCTGACCCCGCTGGACCCCGGCTACCGGGTGTTCTTCCAGGACGACGACGAGCCCGTCGACGTGCGGCCCGGCCTCGAGGAGGCCACGGCCCTGTTCGAGTCCCTGGAGCCCGGCTCCGGGCCCGCGCTGGAGAAGTACCTCGACGGGGCCCGCGACTTCTACGACACCGCCACGCAGCGGTTCCTCTACACCACCTTCTCTGACCCGCGCGCGTTCCTGGACCCGGTGCTGCTCAAGCAGGTCCGCACGCTCGTGCCGCTGCTCACCCGCTCCCTGGGCGACCACGTGGCGCGCTCCTTCACGGACCACCGCCTGCGCCAGATCCTCGGGTACCCCGCCGTGTTCCTGGCCACCGCCCCGGACCGCGCCCCCAGCCTGTACCACATCATGAGCAGGCTGGACCTGCTCGACGGCGTCGCCTACCCCATGGGCGGCATGCACACCATCATCGACGCCATCGAACGCATCGCCCGCGACGGCGGTGCGGAGATCCTCACCGGCACCGAGGTGGCGAGGGTGACCACCAGCAACGGCCGCGCCACTGGCGTGGAGTTGGCCGACGGGCGGATCCTGTCCGCCGACATCGTGGTGGGGGCCTGCGACCAGCACCACCTGGAGACCCGCCTCCTGGATGCAGGGGACTCGTCCATGCCCGCGAAGTCGTGGGACAAGCGCGACCCCGGGATGGGTGCGTTGCTCATGATGCTGGGCGTCAACCGTCGCCTGCCGGGGCTCCTGCACCACAACCTGCTGTTCACCCGCGACTGGGACACCAACTTCGGCGACATCTTCGGCGAGCATCCCCGCCTCCCCAGCCCGGCGTCGGCCTACGTCTGCGCGCCGTCGGTCAGCGACCCCGGTGTCGCGCCGGAGGGCTGTGAGAACCTGTTCGTGCTGGTACCCATCCCCGCCGACCCCACCCTGGGGCCCGCCGACTCCGGCCGGATGAAGGCCTTCGGTGACGACATCATCGCTCAGATCGCCGACTGGGCGGGCATCCCGGACCTGGCTGAACACATCGTGGTGGACCACCGAGTCGGGCCGTATGAGTTCGTCGACATCCACCACGCCTGGCAGGGCACCGCGCTGGGCCCGGCGCACACGCTGCGGCAGAGCGCCTTCTTCCGGGGGCGCGTGAAGTCCCGCAGGGTGGACGGCCTGTACTACGCGGGCGGCTACACCGCGCCCGGCGTGGGGCTCCCGATGTGCCTCATCAGCGCCGAGAACGTCATCAAGACGCTCCGTGGCGACACTTCAGGTGGCCCCATGGCCACGCCCCTGCAGCCCCGGTAGACGACCGGGCGGATTACCGGACCGGGCGGGCCCATCGACGATAGCCTTGGCTTCCATGCAGACGATTCGTTGGGGAATCATCGGGGCAGGCTGGATCGCCGACACCATTGCCGGCGACTTCCAACTGGTCCGCAACTCCGAGCTGACCGCCATAGCGTCGCGGAAACTGGGGAAGGCCGAGGCGCTCGCGCGCAAGCATCGTGTGCCCAAGTTCTACGGCAGCTACATGGAACTGTTGGAGGACCCCGACATCGACGTCGTCTACATCGCCACCCCGCACCCCCATCACCGCGACATCGCACTGGCCGCCATTGAGCGGGGCAAGGCGGTGCTGGTGGAGAAGGCGTTTGCGGCCACCCACGCCGGCGCCGTGGAGGTGGTGGAGGCGGCGCGCGCCAAGGGCGTGTTCTGCATGGAGGCCATGTGGACACGGTTCCTGCCGGCCGTGGCCGCCGCCCGGGAGGTGGTGGCCTGGGGCCGCATCGGCGAGGTGCTCGGCGTCCAGGGTGATCTGTGCGCGTACCGGGAGTACGACCCGAACCACCGCCTGTTCTCCCACGACACCGCGGGCGGCGCCATCCTCGACCTCGGCGTCTACGTCATCTCCTTCGCCCAACTGTTCCTGGGGGACGCATCGGAGATTACCTGCGTGGGTCGCCTCGCACCCAACGGCACCGACGCGGCGGCCTCGATGAGCATCGCCTACGCGGGTGGTGGGCTGTCCACCCTGGCCTGCGGTTTTGACGGCCACGGGCCGGCGCGGATGTCCATCTACGGCACCAAGGGGTGGATCGAGGTGGAGCCACGCTTCCACCACCCCACCACCTTGTCCGTGCACCGCACCGGGGTGCTGCCGCGGATCATCGAGGCCAACATGACGGGTCGCGGCTACGCCCACGAGATCAACGAGGTGAGCGAACGACTCCTGGCCGGCGACACCGAATCCATGATCATGCCGCTGTCCGACACCCTGGAGGTGATGCGGGTGATGGAGGAGTGCCTGTCCCAGCTCGGCATCCACCACAAGGAAGCAAACCTCGACATCCGCTGACCCCCGTGTTTAACCTTGTCGGAGCATGGTGCACACTGGTGCAGCGCGTCGTGGTGACGGGCACGTTCCCCGGAGGTTCCCCACGTCATGATGCGCCGATTGTTGCCCCTCCTGCTGGCCACCCTGGTGGCGCTGATCGGCGTCGCACCGGCGCACGCGGAGGAGTCCCTTCCCACCACAGGATGGCTGGAGATCCAGGACCCCATCCGACTCGATGACCAGGTGCATGCCGAACACGTCTTCATGTCCCAGGGAGCGAGCACCAGCTACCAGTGGTACGCCGACGGCGTGGCGATCGAGGGTGCCACGAAGCAGCAGCTGAACGTGGGTGCGGACCTGCTGGGTGCGAGGATCCGCGTGATATCCGTCATCACCTTTGAGGGTCAGGCTCCCCGCACTCTGCAGTCCAACGAGTCAGGGCCAGTCATGAGTCGCTCGCTACGCCTCTGGGTCGAAGCCCAGACGCTCGACTGCACCACGGGCCAGGTACTCCGCCCGCAGGTCCACGTCGAGAAGGACGAGGCGATCCTGTCCTACCAGTGGTTCCTGGACGGGGAGATGCTGGCCGGCGAGACGTCGCGCGAGCTCACCCTCCTGGAATCCATGGCACCGAGAACCGCGTCGCTGCGTGTGACCGCCTCGCTGGCCCCCTACCTCGACGCCACGGACACCTCCTCGACGAACTGCCCCACCCTTCCCTCGAAGGTGACGCCCGGCAGCGTGACGATGGTGGGCGCCCCCACTGTGGGCTCGGTGCTGACCACGCAGATGTCGGGGTGGCAGCCCAGCAACCGCGTGTACTTCCAGCACGAGTGGTTCGTGGACGGCGTTTCGATCCAGAACTTGGATTACCTGGAACTCCGGCCGGAGTATGTGGGCAAGAGCGTGCGGGTCGTGGTCACCGGCACGGGCGGGGCCATGCAGCCTGCAACCGCTGAGGCCACTGGCGTGACCGTCCTCCCCGCGGCATTCCCCGCGTCTCCGCGCGCCAGGATGGTGGGGAGCGCCACCGTTGGCTGGATCCTGACGGCCGAGCCCTCGGAGTGGACGCCGAAGGCCAGGTTCACCTGGCAGTGGCACCGCATCACACCCCAAGGTGTAGACGCGCCCATCCCCGGGGCGACCTCGTCGTCGTACAGGCTGACGGGGGCCGACGAGGGC
>JBDSRF010000154.1:0-3211 GCA_039929445.1 Arachnia sp.
GCAGGAGCGGAAAGGTGTTGTGCACGACGGAGACGTTGTCCCAGCCGTACTGGCGGCGCAGCGCATCCGCGACGCCGTCGCCGACGGTAATGACCGCCGCGGCCCGGCCGCCGAGCTTCGCCTCGAGGCGGCGTTCCTGACGGTCGGCCAGCGGTGTCGGCCGGTACTCACGCGGCAGGCCCGTCCACAGCTCGTGCGAGTCGTAGACCAGCGTTGCCCCGTGCTCGCGCGCCAGCCGTTCGCCGGCGGCGAGTGCCGTGAAGTCGTGGGCGTGGACCACGTCGAAGTCGCGGTCCCTGGCGTCGAGGTAGGCGCCGTCGGCCCAGCGGCCGAAGGAGCTGCGGCGGTGCTGGGGCAGCAGCGTCCACCGCGCAAGCCTCATGGGCGCCGACAGCGTCCGCCCCTTGAGCGACGGCTGGCCCTCGGCACGGAACACCGAGGAGGTCCCGACGCTCGAAATCGTGATGCCATCGATGTCCTGGAAGCCCTCCGGCACGGAGCGCCCGACGATGTGGACGGTGTGCCCGGCACCCACGAGGGTGCGGGCTTCCCGCAGGACGCGGGTGTCGGTGGCCACCGTGGTGGCCACGAGCATCAGGACTCTCATGGGCGGGTTCGTCAGAGCCCCATGAAGTCGGCCAGCACCGCGGCGCTGGCGTGGCCGTCGTGCCACCGCAGGGCGTAGTCGCGGCCGGCACGGGACAACTCCGCAACGGTCTCCCTGTTGTCGAGCACTGCCTCGAGCACCTCCCGCAGGTTGTGCCAGGACGCCTCGACGATGGGGACGTTGCCGTCGATGCGTGCGCGCACGCGGTCCGCCACATGGCCGATGACCACCTTGCCGCCGGACATGGCCTCCACGGCGGTGATGCCGTAGTCACCGAGGCGGAGCTGGTCGATGACGATGTCGCAGTCCATCATGGCCAGCCGCATCGCCTCCCGGGTGAGGCTCTCTTCCCGCACGTAGCGAATCCGACCCTCCGCCTGCAGCTGCTGGCAGATGAGGTCGACGTCGTCGGAGCCCTTCATGGAGCCCCGCGACGGGACGTGGAACACCTTGGGTGCACCGCCCTGCGCCAGCGGCTCGATGTCGCTGGACCACGCATCCGTGTCGACGACGATGGGCAGCCACGTGGCATCGGGCAGGTAGTCGAGGAGGTCGTTGGTGGTGACGAAGACGGGGCCCTCGAAGGCCAGGACGTGGGGCATGACCGCCTCCACCTGGGACTGCAGCGTGGCCGTCAGTTGGTCGTCGGGATCCGCGAACGGCGAGTCCGGCTCCTGCGCGGCATGCAGCCGCGGGTTGCGGATGTCGGAGCCGTGGAAGACCAGGCCCTGCCGGATGCCGGCGTCCTTGAACCAGGCCGCCTCGTCGTGGAAGAACTTGCCGAACTTGGCACCCACCATGGCGCGGGCGCTCTCGGTGAGGACGTGGGTGACGCGGTTCTCCAGCTTGCGCACCAGCTGTCGCTGCCACGCCGGGGAGACCCACTGCTGGTACGTGACGCTCTGGTCGACGGGGAACGTGAACGACTGGTCCCGGACCAGCCACACGGACTCCGCGATGGCCTCGGGGTGTTCGCGCATGAGGGAGGTGGCCCACATCCGGGGCTGGCCGCCGGTGTTGGCGCATCCCACCCTCAGCCAGGGCCGGGACTCGAAGATCTCCGAGTCCGCGAGCGAGGCCCGCTGCGCCAGCATGTCCCGACGGATGGCGCTCAGCTGGTCACCCAGGGCGCTGGGACGCAGCCCCTCCTTCGCACGGGCGGCCGTGACGTCGAGGCACACCTCCTGCACGGTGGGGAGGAACTGCTCGAAGCTGTGCTCGGCCACGAGCTCGTCGGTGATCTTGTGCCGGTAGTCCTCCAGGTTCGCCAACAGCTTGGTGGTGGCCTCCGCGATGGAGTCCGGGTTGGAGTGCTCGAACACCTCACCGATGCCCAGTGCCGTGATGCGTTCGCCGAGCCAGTCCATGTTGGACGTGAGGATGGGCAGCCGCGCCTGGACGGACTCGTAGTACTTGTTGGGCGCGGCCCAGTTGTGGTTGCCCACGGGCAGGAAGGGGAAGATGGCGGCCGTGGCCGAGGCCAGGTACTCCGCCACCTCGTGCGTGGGGGCGAAGGGCACGAAGTGCACGCGGTCCCGTACGCCGTGCTTCTCGGCGAGCTCCTCCAGCTCCAGCACGTAGCTACTGCCACGCCGGGCGCCGATGGCCAGGTGGACACCCGCCATCTTCGGCAACGCCGCCACGACGTCGTGGACGCCGCGGTGGTAGGAGAGGCCACCCGCGTAGACCAGCAGGGGCGCGTCGGCGTCGATCTTCAGGAAGTCGCGGACGGTCATGGGGTGCTCGACGGGCGGCAGGCCGTTGATGGGCGCGTTCGGGACGAGCTGCGGGGTGACGGGGAGGTCGTATTTCTCCGCCAGGAAGTCCGCGATGGGCTCGCACACCGTGAAGGTGGCGTCGCACCTGCCGATGTACTCGGCCTCCAGCGCCGGGAAACCCTCCGTGATGTTGGGGTCCTCGCTGGCGAGCCCGTACACGTATTCACGTGCGTCGTAGACGACGCCTGTGCGGTGCCCCTGAGCCCGGAAGTGGGCGGCCACTTCGGTGGCCAGCGGCAGCAGGTGGACGTCGGTGACGATGACGTCGGGCTGCAGTTCGATGAGGGTCGCCTTCATGGCCCGGGTCATGACCGGCACCTGGGGCAGCGCCTCCTCCCAGAACTTCAGGTCGGGCTTGGGCTGCGGCGGGGGCGGCAGCACCTTGTCCTTCAGGTGCCGGGCCTTCTCGGCGACGGCGACCGTGACCTCGTCGATGCGCGCAACACCCTTGAGCACCTGCTGCGGGGGGCGGCGATGCGCCGTGACGTGGAAGGCCTTGCGGACCCCCCTGTACATGAGCGTGAGCGGCTTCTTGGCCGGCACCGCCGCGGTGGGGGTGCACAGCACGTACGGCATGCCGGCGATGACGCCCCGGGGCGGGATCCCACCCCCGAAACCCACCATGGTGACCTTGTAGCCGGCAGCCAGCAGGGCCAGGCCGTTGCGGTGCGCGCGCGCGTCGATCTCGATGTTGTTGGGAAGGGCGATGACGGCATGCGGTTGCTGCATGTCTCTCCTCAAGGGGGCGGGGCGATCGGCAGGGGACCAGTTCCATACTGTAGCGGCCGTGGAGCCGGGTCCGGCCAAGCCACTACAGTGGTCGCCG
>JBDSRF010000155.1:0-3126 GCA_039929445.1 Arachnia sp.
GTCCCAAGTGAGTTTCTGCGTGGTGGACCTGGAGACCACCGGTGGCGGCAAGGACAGCTGCATCACGGAGATCGGTGCCGTGAAGGTCCAGGGTGGTGAGATCCTCGGCGAGTTCCAGACCCTGGTGCGCCCCGAGGTTCCGATTCCGCCCATGATCCAGGTCCTGACCGGCATCACGAACCAGATGGTGGCAACCGCACCCCGGCTCGACGAAGCTCTGCCGCGGTTCGCGACGTTCAGCGCCGGCTGTGTTCTGGTGGCGCACAACGCACCCTTCGACGTCGGGTTCCTCCGCCGTGGGCACGAACTCCTGGCCCTGCCATGGCCTCGTCCGCACGTGGTGGACACCGTGGTGCTGGCCCGGCAGGTGCTGCCCGCCGAGGAGGTGCGCAACTGCAAGCTCTCCACCCTGGCCGCCCACTTCGGCGCCACCACCGTCCCCAACCATCGCGCCCTCAGCGATGCACGCGCCACCGTCGACGTGCTGCACGCGCTCTTGGAGCGGGTCGGCAACCTGGGGGTGCACACCCTGGAGGACCTGTCGGAGATGACGGCGAGGGTCTCCCCCGACCGCCGCGCCAAGCGGGGCTGGGCCAAGGACGCGCCGGAGTCGCCGGGGGTCTACTGGTTCGAGCACGAGGGGCTCGACGCGGACAAGCGCCCCCGCACCGAGGTGCTCTACGTCGGCAAGTCCACCAACCTTCGGCGACGGGTGCGCAGCTACTTCTCCGCGGCCGAGAAACGCTCCCGGATCCACGAGATGGTGCGCGTGGCAACCGGGGTGCGGTTCCTGGAGTGCGCCACGTCGTTGGAGGCGGAGGTGCGGGAGCTGCGGATGATCGCAAGCCACTCGCCCCGCTACAACCGCCGCTCGAAGAACCAGAACCGGCAGATCTGGTTGAAGCTGACGCGCGAGGCGTTCCCGCGGTTGTCAGCCGTGCGGCGCGTCACGGACGAAACCGCCACCCACTGGGGCCCCTTCACGTCCATGGACGCCGCCCAGGATGCGGCCATGGTGCTGCAGGAGGCGTTCCTGCTGCGGCAGTGCACCACCCGGCTGTCGGCCAGGACACCGAGCGCGGACTGCGCCCTCGCGGAAATGGGACGGTGCTCAGCCCCGTGCCGGCTCGGGGAGGGCGTCGCGGCCCACGCCGTCGCCGTCCAGGAGGTGCAGCGGGCATGGGACTCGGACGCCCGCAGCGTGCTGCGCTCGGCCCGCGAGCGCCTCACGAAACTGGTGGCCGCGGAGCGCTACGAGGAGGCCGGCGTGCTGACGGAGCGTCTCCGGCATTTCCACGCCACATCGGTCCGGCACCACAGGGTGCGCTCCATCGCCGCCTGTCGCCAACTCGTGGCCGCCGCCCCGGTCCCGGGGGGCTGGGAGATCCACGTCATCCGGCACGGCCGGTTGGCGGCGGCGAGCTTCGCCCGGACCCCCGTGGTCCAGGCAGTGGCGGCGGAAGCGGTGGCCTCCGCCGCCACGGTGATCCCGCCACCCGCCGGGATGCCGGCCTGCACGCACGAGGAGGCGGAACGGGTGGCCGCCTGGCTCGAAACCCCGGGAGTGCGGCTGCTGGAGACCGATGGCGACTGGGCGTGGCCCGTGAACGCGGGGCTGCCGGCGGACCGGCTGGCCGTGGAGCTTCTCGGCGATGTCGCCGTCGCCCCCGTGCTCGACCTGCAGTTCGGGGCCGCACACGGCCACACCATCCGGGTGGAGTGACCCCCAAGCCCACCACTCACCGGGACACAGAAAGGAGACGGCGACCGGACCCAGGGGATCCGGCCACCGTCTCCGGTGTTCAACAGTGCCAAGCAGCCGTCAGGACAGCGTCACCGAGTTGATGACCACCGGCGTGTTCGGGCGGTCACGCGCATCGGTGGGGGTGCTCTCGATGGCATCGACCACGCGCTGGCTCGCCTCGTCGGTCACCTCACCGAAGATGGTGTGACGGCGGTTGAGGTGCGGGGTGGGACCGGCCGTGATGAAGAACTGGGAGCCATTGGTACCCGGTCCGGCGTTGGCCATGGCCAGCAGGTAGGGCCGGTCGAAGCTGAGCTCGGGGTGGAACTCGTCGGCGAAGGTGTAGCCCGGGCCGCCGGTGCCGGTGCCCAGCGGGTCGCCGCCCTGGATCATGAAACCGGAGATGACGCGGTGGAAGACCACGCCGTCGTAGAAGTTGCCGGTGCTCTTCTGCCCGGTCTTGGCGTCGGAGTACTCCTTGGTGCCGCCAGCCAGGCCCGTGAAGTTCTCCACGGTCTTGGGGGCCTGCTCGTCAAACAAGTTGATGACGATGTCGCCCAGAGTGGTGTGCAGGGTCGCGGTGCTCATCCAGATCCTTTCGGTTGGTGTCAGATCTCGGGGACAAACCTACCCGACGACCACGTTTCCCCTTTCCCCGAACCAATGACCCGGTAACGTGAAGGGTGCTCGATCACGAGCCAAACCTATTTTTGGAGGAACTGTGAAGAAGTCCACAGAGCTGAGGAAGGCTGCCGCGCATTCTGCCGCCGCCGCAGCTGAAGCCGGTCAGAGCGCCCTGAGTGACGCCGTGGCGAGGGCCAGCGAAATGCTGGCCGATGCCCAGAAGGCTGCGGGACCCGTGGCGCACGACGCCAAGGTCCGCACCGCCGACTTTGCTGCCAAGCGACTGGACGCCTGGGAACCACACATCAAGGACGCCCTGGACAAGGTCACCCCCGTCGTTGACGCCGCCCGTGACAGGGTGTCGGACGACTTCCTGCCCAAGCTGCAGCAGCTGCTGCACGAGGCTGCCGAGAACCCGGTTGTCGTCGAGGCCGGTCGCCGTGGCGAGGCCACCGTCCAGGCGCTGAAGGGCGAGCTGGAGCCGAAGCGCAAGAAGAGCAAGTTCAAGGGATTCGTGAAGTTCATCGCGATCTCGGCCGCCGTCGCCGGCGCCGTGGCTGCGGTGCGTCACTTCCTGACCCCGAAGGACGACGGCTGGACGGCGCACGAGCCGTCCAAGGCGTACGTGAACAACAACGACACGTTCGCCACGGCCGCCAAGGTGGCCGGGACCGACGAGGACGCGGCTGCACCCAAGGCTGATGACTCCGAGTTGGTGACGGATGCCGTTCCCGCCCCCAGCGACGACTTCGAGGGTG
>JBDSRF010000156.1:0-7416 GCA_039929445.1 Arachnia sp.
GCTGGAGGCGATGATGTTGACCACGCCATCCGGTAGGCCCGCGTCGCACAGCACACGACCCAGCAGAAGCGTCGTCAGCGGGGTGGTCTGCGCAGGCCTGAGCACGACCGTGCAGCCGGCCGCCAGCGCCGGGGCCACCTTCCGGGTGGCCATGGCCAGAGGGAAGTTCCACGGCGTCAGGAGCAGGCAGACCCCGACGGGGCGGCGCATGACGAGTTGCCGCAACGTGCCCTCCGGGAGTTGCCCGTAGAGGCCGTGGATTCGGACGGCCTCCTCGGAGAACCAGCGGAGGAACTCCGCCCCGTAGGTCACCTCCGCCTGCGACTCCGGCAACGCCTTCCCCATCTCCAGCGTCATGGTGCGGGCGAAGTCGTCGCGGCGATCCAGCACGGCTTCGAAGGCCCGCCGCAGGAGGTTGGACCGGTCCCGGGGCGGGGTCGCGGCCCAGCCCTGTTGCGCATCGACGGCGGCCGTCAGCGCCAGGAGGCCCTGTTCGGGGCTGGCATTGGCGACCGCCGTCAGCGGCGCGTTGGTGGCGGGGTCGAGGACGTCGAAGCTGGGGCGTTGTCCGTCGACCCATGCCCCGTTGATGAGCAGGCGGGTCGGGAGGTCGTCGGGGAGGCTGCGTTGGCTCATGCAGCCAACCTACGCCGGGGGCCCTCAGACCGCAGCGTGCCCGGTTTCTCCGGTGCGGATCCGCACCACCTCGTCGATGGGGGTGGACCACACCTTGCCGTCCCCCACGGAACCGGTGCGTGCCGCCGCCACGATGGCGTCGATCACGTCCGCCGCCTCGTCGTCGGCGACCACCACTTCCAGGCGCGCCTTGGTGAGGAAGTCGATGGTGTACTCCGTGCCGCGATACATCTCGCGGTGGCCGTGCTGCCGAGCGTAGCCGGCGCACTCGGTGACGGTCATGCCGCCCACACCGTGCTGCGCCAGCGCGACGGCGACGGTGGTGAGCATGGTGGGTTGGATGATGGCCGTGATGAGTCTCATGCCCGGTCTCCTTCTCGGCTGGGGACGACGATGGTGTGCTTGACGGAGTAGGCGCTGTAGCCGACGACGCTCAGGTCGTAGCCGGTCTCGGCGTGCTCGACGCCGTCGATGCCGGCGGTCTCGGACTCGGCGTGGGTGCGCAGACCGATGGTCCTCTGCAGGACCTTTGCGATGGCGAAGGTGACGACGAAGGAGTAGATCAGCACCGCGCCGGCGCCCAGGATCTGGGCCCACAGCACCGAGAGGCCGCCGCCGTAGAACAGCCCTGCCCTGCCGGTGGGGGAGGCCGGGTCGGCGAGTAGCCCGATGACCAGGGTGCCGATGAGGCCACCTCCCAGGTGGACCCCCACCACGTCCAGGGAGTCGTCGAAGCCGAATCGTCTCTTGATGCCGATGGCGTAGGCGCACCCCACACCGGCGAGCAGGCCGATGCCCAGGGCTCCCATGGGGCTCACGGCGGCGCAGCCGGGGGTGATGCCCACGAGGCCCGCCACGATGCCCGAGGCCGCGCCCAGGCTGGTGGCGTGGCCGTCCCGAAGACGCTCGACCAGCAGCCAGCCGAGCATGGCGGCTGAGGCGGCGGCCAGCGTGTTGATCCAGGCCACGCCTGCCGTGCCGTTGGCGCCCAGCGCCGAGCCGGCGTTGAACCCGAACCAGCCGAACCACAGGAGTCCGGCGCCCAGCATCACGAGCGTCAGGTTGTGCGGCCGCATGGGGTTGGTCCTGAACCCGATGCGCGGTCCCAGCACGATGCACAGGGCGAGGGCCGCGGCGCCGGCGTTGATGTGGATGGCGGTGCCGCCCGCGAAGTCGATGGCCCCGATGGAGTTGGCGATGAACCCACCCCTGGCCGAGACCGCGCCGTCGAACGCGAAGACCCAGTGGGCGGCCGGGAAGTAGACGAGCAGGGCCCAGACGGCCGCGAACACGGCCCAGGCGGAGAACTTCATGCGGTCGGCCACGGCCCCGCTGATGAGGGCCACGGCGATGATGGCGAACGCGCCCTGGAATCCGACGAACACCAGCGTCGGGATGGTGCCGACGACGGCGTCGGGTGACATGAGACCGCGCAGGCCGGCGAACTGCAGCGGGTTGCCCAGGACACCGCCGATGGAATCCCCGAAGGACATCGAGAATCCCACGAGCACCCACAGGACGCCGACGATCCCCATGGACGTCACCGACATCATCAACATGTTCAACACGCTCTTGGCGCGCACCATCCCGCCGTAGAAGAAGGCGAGGGCGGGGGTCATCAGCAACACGAGCGCGGCACTTGTCAGCACCCAGGCAGTGTCGCCGGCTGAGATCTCCAAAAGGTTCATGGCCGTAATTCTGTTGGATCCAGATTTCGGTGGGGTCGCTGCACGGTCACGATGTTGCGCATGCGCGGTTGCGGTCGCGTGTCAGGGTGTTACCGGTGCGTTACGCCCCCTCGGAGGCGCCGGGACGCCGACCGGACACGCCACGTCGAGTGTTGGCCGTGGACGTAGGTGTCGGGGCGTGCAGTGGGTGAGGCGTGTCCGGTCAGGCCGGGGGTCGGGGGTCGAGAGCAGGGGGCGGGGCGTCAGCGGTCGGCGAGCCAGCCGAGCTGCTTCCACGCCTGCACGTCGCCGCCGCCCTCATGCCCGTTGTACGGGTAGATCTCGATGTCCTTGGCCCCGGACCAGGCGTTGTAGGCGGGGAACACCGTCGACGGGGGGCAGGTGGGGTCGGACAGGGCCACGGAGAAGTACCCGGGGCACGTGGCGCGCCGGGCGAAGGACACGCCGTCGAAGTGGCCGAGTGTCTCCCACACCTGGTCCTCCATGTGGGGGGCGGCCTTCAGGAGGTCGGCCACCAGGGAGTAGGGCTGGTTGTCAGTGATCTCGACGCCGCGCCGGATGGTGCACATGAACGGGACGTCCGGCATTGCTCCGGCCAGGTTGATGCCGAGCGACGGCGCGAGCCCGGCCGCCGTGATGGCAAGGTAGCCGCCCTGGGAGCCCCCGGCCACGAACAGCCGTGCGGGGTCGACGAGCGGGTGGCCGGCGGCGTATTGCATGAGGCGGGCGGCGTCGGTCACGAGGCGACGGTAGTAGTAGGTCTCCGCGGAGCCGACGCCCTTGGTCATGGGGCCGGGCGGCCCGAAGGCGCCGGCGTCGGTGTGGTGGTCGGCGGTTCCGCCGAAGAGGTTGGACCCCCACCAGCCCTGGCCACGGGAGTCCATCACGAACTCGGCGTATCCGGCGGCCGCGTATTTCGCGTTGAACGGCATGCCGCGCGATCCGGAGTACCCGCCATAGCGAACCACGCCCGGCAACGGCGTGTTCGTGCCTGCGGGGACGTGCAGCCACGCCTTGATGGGGGCGCCGCCGAAGCCCGTGAAAGTGATGTCGAACGTTTCGATGGTCACGAGGCGGTTGTCGAGAAGCTCCTCGGTGGCCGTCACGGCGGGGTCGGCCGCCAGCGTGCGCTGCCAGAACCCGTCGAAGTCCGGCGACTCGTGCACGTCGGGGCGGAACTCGCGGAGCTGGGCCAGTGGAAGGTCATATTGCGCCATGGTCGCCCATGCTAGTCCCGGCGGGAGGGGCTGGGACGCCTCGACGTCAGCGTTGCGCCATGATCGACGCTGTGCCGGACTGCGTCTTCATGCTGCTGGTGATCGGCGGCGGTGCCCTGCCTGGAGTCGCGGGTCTCTCCTGATCGCAATACCCAGTACTTGTTGATCACTGCTACTTGTCAATACCAGATAGCTGCCGTAGCATGAGTCCATGGATGACATCACGCGTGACCCGCAACTCCTCAAGGGGGTCCTGCGCATGCTCGTGCTCCGGGTGCTCTCCGACGAGGAGACCTACGGCTACGAGCTCGTGTCGAGACTGACCATCCGCGGCATGGCCGGCATCTCCACGGGGACGGTCTACCCCGTGCTCAACCGCCTCGAGCGCGACGGCCTGCTGGACTCGCGACTCGTCGCGTCCACGGCCGGGCCCGCCCGCAAGTACTACAGCGTCACCCCACTCGGCGAGAAAGCCCTCGCCGAGGCCATCCGCGCCTGGAGCGACCTGGCCCTGGCCGTCGCAGCCGTCCTCGGACCCCACCCGGGATCGACCCCGTTCGATCTTTCCGGTCACAGCAGTACGAAAGGAATGACCTCATGAGCGTCACATCACGCACCCGGCACCGTCCCGGCCTCGCCGACCTCATCCGACGCGAGTGGTACATGACCCGCCTCGACTGGGGGATGCGCAACCTGCCGTCGAGGGAAAGTCGCCACATCCAGCGCGACCTCCGCAGGGACGTCACCGCCACCGCCGCCGACATCGGCATGCGTCCCGCGCTGGCGGACCTCGGGAAGCCCGGGGTGCTGGCCGCGCAGTACACCGCAGACACCGATCCGGAGGGTCCTCGCCACGCGGCGGGGGCCGTGGCGGCGGGCCTCGCCATCGGCGTGGCCGTCTTCCTGTTGATGGCCTATGCCATCGGCACCCTCGACACCCTGGAGGCTATGGGGGGCGGGACCCGCACGGCGAACATGTGGGGATCGGAGACGGTCTTCGTCTCGACGGCGAACGAGATCTCGATGGCGACCACCAACATCCTGCCCATGGCGCTCGTGATCCTGGCGATCGGCATCGTGGCCTACCTGCTGTTCTCCCGGATCTGGCGTCTCGCCCGGAAATCAGGCTGAGAAGTCCTCCGCCGGCACGTCGAACTGCCCTGCCTCAATGGCGTCGACGATCCTGCGGGCCGTCACTTCCGGGGCCAGCCCCTCCGGGAGTTTCGGCGCGTCGCCCGCCAGGGCGCGGGACACCAACCCGGTCTCGGTGTGCGGCGGGCGGATGTCGTAGACGTCCACCCCGGCCTTCCGCAGTTCACGCCCCATGGCGTGGTCGGCTGCCGTCAGGGCGGCCTTGGTGGCGGAGTAGGTGGCCATGCCCGCCATCGGCTTGTCGGCCACGATGGCCGAGACATTGGCGATGAACCCGCGGGACTCCTGCAGCAGCGGCGTGACGCGCCGCATCATCCACAGCGGCCCGATGACGTTGGTCATGAAGAGTTCCTCGATGACGGCGTCGTCGGTTGCGGTCAGCGGGCCGAAGGCCACCACGCCGGCCGCGTTGATGACCCCGTCGAGGCGACCGTGAGCCCGGGTGGCTGCCTCGACAATGGCGTCCCCGGCGTTCGCGTCGGTGAGGTCTGCCTCGACGATGGTGGCGTCGTGAAGGCCCACGGCGCGGAGCTTCTCCTCGCTGCGCCCCACGAGGAGCACCTTGGCTCCCCGTTCTGCGAGCTCGCGGGAGATGATCGATCCGAGGGCGCCGCTCGCGCCGATGACCGCGACCACTGCGTCGCGAAGTGTGTGACCTGACATGGTGCAACTGTACGTAGGAGAGGGGCGAGTGGGCCCCTTCCATGGTTTCAGCTGGCGAGGGCGTCGGGTCCCAGCAGTAGCGCCGGCAGGTCATCCATGCTGGTCAGGACGTGGTGGGCGCCCGCCTCCAGCAGGTCCCTGGCGGGGGTGTACGGGCGGGTCGGCGGGGCGAAGCCGAACACGGTGGCGCCGGCGGCAACGCCGGCGCGCACGCCGGTGCCCGAGTCCTCGATGACGGCTGTGGTGGCCGGGTCGACGCCCAGGGCGGCGGCAGCGGCGAGGTACACATCGGGGGCGGGCTTGCTGCGCGGCGTCTCCATGCCGCTGAAGACGCGATCCCCGAACAAGTCGTCCAGCCCGGCGATGCGCAGCTGCATGTCGATCTTGCGTCGGTCCGCACCGCTCGCACACGCGAACGCGTCACCCATGATCTCGGCGACGGCCCGCACCGCGTCGACGGCCCCGGGCATCACCACGAGCTCACGGGCGAGCGCCACGTCCCGGCGGTCACGGAACACCTCGATCCAGTCCTGGTCGATCCGGTGACCGGTGTGGTCGTGGATGATCTGCCACTCGTCGAGGAAGGACTTGCCAACGAACAGGTCCATGCATTCCTGCTCCCCGATGTCCCAACCCAGCTCCACGAGCATCTGGCCAAAGACCCTGTTGACGATGGGCTCGGAGTCGACGAGGACGCCGTCGCAGTCGAAGAGGATGGCCGTGAAGGCAAGGGAGGTCACGGTCACGCAGAATACCCGGGTCCCGCGTGGCGAGAGATTCCCGGGCATCTCCGCGGCGCGTCCCTCGCGCCTACGATGTGGGCATGACGACACCATCTGTGGTCCTGGTCGGCAACGACAAGGGTGGAGACCTCTCCGCCTTCCGCCTCGTCGACGACGAACTCCTGCCACTGGCCACCACCGCGGTGGGCGTGGGATGCAACACGTTCGCCGTGGATGCGGATCGAGGGCTGGTGTACGTGGGGGTGAAGGAACCCCGTCCCGCCGTGGTCACGCTCCTGCTTGATCGCGGGACGGGCGCCCTCACGGAGGTGTCGCGCCATGACATCGATGACCCGCTCGCGTACCTGGCACTCAGCGGCGACACGCTGCTGGGGGCGTCCTACCACGGTGGCTGGGGCGCCTCCTGGCGGGTGGCGGCCGGGGTGCTGGGCGCCGCCGCGTCCACGCTGGAGTACCGGAACCTGCACGCGGCCGTCCCTGACCACACCGGGAAACACGTGTACTTCGTGTCCCTGGGCGACGACCTCATCGCGCAGTTCTCCCTCGGTGCGGACGCAGTGTTGACCCCGCTCGCCGGTGCCACCGTCGCCTGCCCTGAGGGCTCCGGCCCGCGCCACCTGGTCCTGACGGCCGATGGGCGCAGCGCCTACCTGATCACCGAGTTCACCGGCGAGGCCATCCGGCTGGACCGTGCCGGGGACGGCAGCCTCACCGTGGCGGAATCCGAGGGCGCCCATGCCACGGACAAGGGGCTGGGCGTCAGCGCCTACGGGCGCGACCCCCGCGCCGATCACCTCATCTGGGGTGCGGACCTGGCGCTCATGCACGGCGAGCGCTGGCTGGTGTGTTCGGAGCGGACCGAGTCCACCCTGACCGCCATCGCGCTCGATGACAGCGGCCACCTCACCGACCGTGTGGTCATCACACCCACGGAGGAGCAGCCCCGCGGGCTGGCCGTCTCGCCCGAGGGCGACCGGTTGGTCGTGGTGGGAGAACGCTCCGGCTGCGCGTCGCTGTACCGGATCGACGACGGCGCCCTCGTCCGGCTCGACCGCGTGAAGACCGGGGTGGGGCCCGACTGGGTGCGCTTCATCTGAGTGGGGCCGGCGAGCCACCGCGGCCGGCCCGTCATAGGCTCGACGGCATGGCCACCACCACGACGCAGCGCATGCAGGACCTCACCGTCGAGAACCACACCATCGATGTCCCACTCGTATGGGGTGACCCCGGTGACGGACGGACCATCGGGGTGCACGCCGCCGTGGTCACGCGCGAGGGCGGCACCCACCTGCCGTATCTCGTGTTCCTGCAGGGCGG
>JBDSRF010000157.1:0-4607 GCA_039929445.1 Arachnia sp.
GAATCACGCCATTTTTCATGGCCACGATCTGGTCGGCCCAGCACGACGCGTAGTTGATGTCGTGCACCACGATGACGACGGTCTTGTTGAGCTCGTCCGCGGCGCGACGCAGCGTCGTCAGCATGGCGTGGGCGTGGGCGACGTCCAGGTTGTTGAGCGGCTCGTCGAGCAGCAGGTACTCGGTGTCCTGCGCCAGCACCATGGCCACGAAGGCCCTCTGCCGCTGGCCCCCGCTCATCTCGTCGAGGAAGCGGTCGCGCAGGTCTTCCAGGTTCATCCACGCGATGGCCTGGTCGATGGCGGCGCGATCCGTGGCGGTCAGCCGCCCGCCGGAGTGGGGGAAGCGACCGAAGCCCACCAGGTCGGCCACCGTCAGCCGCGACTGGAGGTCGTTGGTCTGCCGCAGGATGGCCAGCCGCTTCGCCAGTTCGCGGGAGTCGCTGGTGGCGATGTCGAGGTCGCCCACGGTGATGGCGCCCTCGTCGGTGCCGAGCAGGCGCGCGATCATGGACAGCAACGTCGACTTGCCGGCGCCGTTGGCCCCCACGATGGCGGTGAGGCCGCCGCGGGGGAGTTGCAGCGACACGTCGTCGACCACCGCCGTCTTCCCGTAGCGCTTCGTGACTCCTGAAACGAGGATCATGAGCCTGCCTTCCTGATGACGAGCCAGATGAACGCGATGCCACCGACGAATTCGATGACCACGGAGAGCACCGTGGACTGGTCGAGGAGTTGTTCGAGGATGGCCTGTCCTCCGACGAGGACCGCGACGCCCAGCAGCCCGGCCATGGGCATGACGACGGCGTGCCGTCCGGTGCCGCTGATCTGGTGGGCGACGGCGGCCACGATGAGGCCGAGGAACGTGATGGGCCCCACGAGGGCGGTGGAGACGCAGACCAGCAGCGTCGCCACAAGGAGGACGCGCCGCACGGTCCGGCGGTAGGGCACCCCCAGGCTGACGGCCGCGTCCTTGCCGAGCGTCAGCACGTCGAGGGTGTGGCGCATGGACCACAGGTACCCGCTGGACAGCGCCACGATGACGGCGCACAGCCAGATCAGCTGCGGGTTGACGGCCGTGAAGCTGGCGAACAGGTTGTCCTGCAGGACCATGAAGGCGCTGGGGTCCAGCACACGGGCGATGAGCGACGACAGGGAGCGCAGCACCGCGCCCAGCACCAGGCCCGCCAGGACGACCACGTAGACGGATTTGCTGCGCTTGCCGAACAGCACGGCTGTCAGGGCGCTGGCCGCCAGCAGCATGAGCCCGACGTTGAGGAAGAACAGGGGGTAGGCGCCCACCCGCCCCACCAGCGAGATGCCCAGCACCAGCACCAGGATCGACTGGATGAAGACGTAGAGCGCGTCCAGCCCCATGATCGACGGCGTCAGCAACCGGTTGTTCGTGACGGTCTGGAAGGCGACGGTGGCCACGCCCGTGGCCCAGCCCACCAGCAGCATGGCGGCCACCTTCCGGCCGCGCAGTTCCAGCACGAAGCCGAGGTTGCCCGACAGGTTGGCCAGCATGAACACGGCAGTCGCCAGCAGGCACACGGCCAGCCCGACAACCAGGCGGTTCCCGGGTGTCAACCGTGGGCGGGACGAGGCCGGCGCGGTGCGGAGAGGGGCGGTCATTGCGTACGCATCCGTCCCGTGAGGAGGAGCGCCAGGAAGACGATGCCGCCCAGCACACCCGAAATGGTGCCGACGGGGATCTCGTACGGGGCGTTGAGTGTGCGCGACAGCAGGTCGCAGATCAGAACGAACCCGGACCCGGCCAGGGCCGTCCAGCCGATGTTGCGGCGCAGGTTGTCGCCGCGCCAGAGGGTGACGAGGTTGGGCACCACGAGACCGACGAAGCCGATGCCGCCCACGACCACCAGCGTGATGGCGCTGGAGGCGGCCACCAGGGCGAGGCCGAGGTTGAGCGTCGCCTTGTAAGACAGTCCCAGCGCTCTGGCGTGGTCCTCGCCAAGGGAGGCGAGTGTGAAACGGTCGGCGAAGACCCAGAGCAGGACGCCCATGATGGCGAGGAGCCACAGCAGTTCGTAGCGGCCACGCAGGACGCCGGAGAAGTCGCCCTGCATCCAGTTGCCGATGGTCTGCATGAGGTTGAAGCGGTACGCCACAAAGGTGGTGCCGGCAGCGATCACGCCTGCCAGCATGATTCCCACCAGCGGGACGGCGACGAGGGGGGCCTTCGGAGGCAGGGAGCGCACCAGTCGAAGGAACAGTGCGGTGCCGATGAGTGCCGTGACGATGGCGATGAGCATCTTCACCACCAGTGGGGCCGAGGGGAAGACCATGACCGCGATGAGGATCCCCACACCGGCAGACTCGGATGTGCCGACCGTGCCGGGTTCGACGAAGCGGTTGCGCACCAGCAGTTGCATGAGCAAGCCTGAGAGCGCCAGCGACGCGCCCGCCAGCAGCACGGCGACGGTCCGGGGGATTCGGGAGACGCTTAGGTTCAGCCACTGGCGATCCGTGGCCGTGCCCGTCAGGAAATCCAGGGGCGAGAGGTCAGCCACGCCCACGAACACCGAGACCATGGCCAGCGCCAGGAGCCCGGCAAGCCCGCCGAGCCAACCCCAGCTGAGGGGTCCGCCGGCGGGCGTGTCGTTCACATCCGGGGCGGTGCTCGTGGCGGGATCGCTCACGGCAGGATCAGAGCCCTTCGACGGACTGGTTGAGCATCTCCACGGCGTTGTCCACGCCGTGGATCATGATGTACCAGCGGCTGCCGTCGAGGTAGATGACCTCGTCATCCCTCCACGCCTTGGTGGTGGCCACCAGTTCGTTGTCCAGGACCTGCTTGGCTGCCTCGCCGTCCTCGCCGATGGCTGCGTCACGGTCGACGACGTAGAGGATGTCGGGGTTTGCCTCGGCAACGGCCTCGAAGGAGATGGCGTCGCCGTGGGCCTCGGCCTCGACGTCGGAGATGGCCTGCTGGATGCCCAGTTCGGTGTGGACGAGCCCGAAGCGTGAATCGGCACCGTGGGCGGAGACCTTGCCGCCGCTCGTCATGAGAATCAGTGCCGTCTTGTCGGTGGGCGCCTTGACCTTGGCTGCGGCCAGGGCGTCGGAGACCTCGGTGAGCTGTGTTGTGGCCTCGCCCTCCTTGCCCACGGCCTTGGCGATCAGGTTGGTGGAGAACTCGATGCCGTTGTAGAAGCCGCCGGCGTAGTCGAAGGTTACGTCGATGGTCTTGAAGTTCTTTGACAGCTCCTCGACGAGGGAGGCGGAGCGGAAGCCGGCGATGATGAGGTCGGGGTCGAGTGCCGCGATCGCCTCGAGGTCGGGTTCCTTCAACGAGCCGACCGGTGTGTACTTCGGGTCGTCGAACTGGCTGAGGGCCGGCGGGAGGACGTTGCCCTTGGCGATCCCCACGACGGAGTCAGCGGAGCCCAGCGCGGCGAGGGTGTCGAGCGAGCCCATGTCCAGGACGACGATGCGCTGGGCGGGGCCGTCGATGGTGGTGGTGCCCTGGGCGTGCTCCAGAACGATGGGGGCGGAGGAATTGGTGGGTGTCTCGCCGTCGGCAGGGGTCGCGTCCGCGCCGCAGGCGGCAAGGCCCAGCGCCAGGAGACCGGCGGTGAAGGCGCCGAGAGACCGGGTGATGAAATTCATGGAGTTCTTTTCTTCGATGGGACGGAGCCTTGCGTGTCGCGACTTAGGTAACCCTAACCACGACCATATTGGGCACGCAAGTCTGCCCAAATTCCGGCACCGTCCCGGACGCCGTATGATGACGCAGCGTGGCACTCACCATTGGAATCGTCGGCCTCCCCAACGCCGGCAAGTCAACCCTGTTCAACGCGCTCACCCGCAACGACGTCCTCGCCGCGAACTACCCGTTCGCGACCATCGAGCCCAACGTCGGTGTCGTAGGTGTCCCTGATGCACGCCTGCCCGTGCTGGCAAAGATCTTCAGCTCGGAGCGGATCATCCCCGCGACCGTCAGCTTCGTCGACATCGCCGGCATCGTGAAGGGCGCCTCCCAGGGGGAGGGGATGGGCAACGCGTTCCTCGCCAACATCCGTGAGGCCGACGCCATCTGTCAGGTCACCCGCGTGTTCCGCGACGAGGACGTCACGCACGTCGACGGTCTCGTTGACCCGGGCAACGACCTGGACACCATCAACACGGAGCTGATCCTCGCGGACCTCGCCACCGTCGAGAAGGCGCTCCCGCGGGTGGAGAAGGAGGCACGCATCCGGAAGGAGGCGATGCCGAGGCTGGAGGCTTACACCGCGGCCAAGGACACGCTGGAGCGGGGCGTCGGCGTCCGCGCTGCCGGCCTCGACGTCGAGGAGTTGCGAGACCTCTTCCTCCTGACGGCCAAGCCCAACATCTACGTCTTCAACTGCGACTCCGACGAACTGTCCGACGATGCGCTGAAGCAGGAGATGCGCGCCCTCGTGGCACCCGCCGAGGCCGTGTTCCTCGATGCCAAGTTCGAGTCCGAACTGGTCGAGATGACCGAGGAGGAGGCGCTGGAATTCCTCACGGACATGGGCGTCGACGAGCCGGGTCTCGACACTCTGGCCCGCGTCGGCTACGACACCCTGGGCCTCCAGAGCTACCTGACCGCCGGCCCCAAGGAGTCG
>JBDSRF010000158.1:0-66565 GCA_039929445.1 Arachnia sp.
GTCTTGGTGAGCGCGGTCTGGACGAGGTCCTCGGCGTGGTGGGCATCCCCTGTCAGCAGCCAGGCAGCCCACCAGAGTGCGCCGCCGCGGTCCGACACGAACTCGTCGAACCCGGCGGCCGCCTCGATGCGACGCTCCATCATGACTGCCTCCACACCCCTACAGACGCGGTGGGGGTGGTGTTCCACTGCAGCGGGGTTGCAGACATCATGTCGGAGCGGTCGGCGCCCCGCTCCATCGCTCAGCTGTGCGTCGGCTGCGGCGAGGGTCGGCCCTCGTCGAAGGCCCGGTTGAGCCGTGTCGAGAGCTCAGGAGTCGGGGTCCAGTCCCATACCTTCTCGCCCTGCTGCCAGCGCCACGTGTCAGGGGCGACCCGCAAGAGGGGCAACCGGTCGCCGTAGTCGTCCACGAGCATGACGCTGTCGCCGTCCCAGTGGAGAATCGGGTTTGGATCCAGGTCAGTGGGCGCCCATGCCACGCTCGAGCGCTGCGCCTCCATGCGGACGTCGGCAATTAGCTGCTCTGGGGCGGGGATCCTCACTCCCTTCACGCCTCCGGCCGCCTTGCGAACAACGGTGCACAGCGCGCCGTCCACGTCGTAGCGGTCCATGGCTCGGCCCAGGGAGGAGTGCATGCTGACGCATACCCCGGCCCGTGGGGGCAGTGGCGGGTTCTGCGGATTCTCGTCCCGCTGCGTGACCCACAGTTTGTCGAGACCGTAGAGCCAATCGAGGGTGCCGTAGCCGACGTGCTGTTGCTCACTCCCCCACAGGACCTGCAGCGAGTTGAAGAGGTCGACCCGCACGGTATAGCGCTGGCCATCGGCATAGGTGAACACGAGATAGCTGTTCACCGACGTCAGAGGGGTCTCACGGTCGTTCACCGGAGTGGTGGAGAGCCGCCGGAAGCTGTCGATCAACTGCTGCAGCGACTCCTTGCCCACGAGCGGCTCGAAGGGCGCGCGGGACGCCACACCGCTGCACAGCCACACGGCTTCGGGGCCGTCCGGGAGTGTGTTGCCGGGGAGTTCGCTGGTGGCCATGCGCCCGTCAGCATCCACTGTGCACTGCTCGTCATAGGCCGCGCCGCCGCCACCCGGCGACACATCGTAGGAAGGTTCGGGTACAGGGGCGGGCATCTCGCTGGGCGTCACAGAAGTCGACGGCGAGGTGCACTCCAACCGGCCGCTGATCACTCTCGTCATCGGCTCCGAGGCAAACGGCTCGGCGACGTCGTTGAATTCGCCGGTGACCAGCAGATCCACCACGTCATCGACACGGGCCATCTCTCCAACACCCAGCGTGTTGAGGTAGCTGGAGACCAGGTCGATGCCTGACTCGTTCTCGTTGGCGCCACGCAGTCCGATGGGACCTCCCGGACTCATCCACGGTGACTTGCCTCTATTGGTGACGGAAAAGCCCGCCTGCTTCAGGTGCTGTGTGACCTCCTGCACCGACACCTCCCCGCCGCCCGCGTCGTACACGTCCACCGTAACGTCTGGCGGATACAGGTAGCCCGGCACCGAGCAGTCGCTGTTTCTCCCGATCTCCTCCCAGATTCGGTCAGCCAACTCCCGACTGGGCGTGAATTCCATGTGCTTGGGGGCTCGCCAGCTGTATCCGTCGGGGGTCCCGACCATGGTCACCGAGGTGCCGTCCGGACCCAGGAGTACGAGCCCCGGCACATTGGCGGGGAACGGTAGCGGCAGAAGATCGGGCTTGGCCAACGACTCATCCAGCGGGCGTTGCGTGGACAGCGCCGCCTGGACGATGTCTGCGATCAAGTCATCTGAGAGTGGAATCTGGACGGATTCATTCGAGTCCGGAACGTGGGTGCCGACTGGCCCACATGCGTACCCGCGTGTCATGTTCTCCAGCGCAGCTCCGGGCGATGTGTCGCCCGGGGGGCAGAGAATCCCGTCGCCCTCCCGCTGTGTCGACGTGCTGGATGGCGTGTGGGCGGGCGTGGCCACCGTCTGCAAGCCAGCACCGCCCACCGTCAGGCTGATGGGGATGGCAAGGGCCGCCACCAGCGCCAGTGCCGCTCCCCCTGTGAGTGCGCGGGTCCGGCGGCGACGGCGTCGCGCACCCGCCAGCAGGCCCTCGGGGAGTTCCCGGTGCGGCACCACCTTGTCGAGCGTCTCGGAGATCTCGTCCTCGTTCATCGGCTTACCTCCTCATCAGTCAGGTGCACCGACCCCTGCAGGGTCACGCACCCACGGTGGGCGTACTTCTTGACCGTCCCCTCGCCGATACCGAGGATCGACGCCACCTCCGCGATGGGCCGATCCTCGAGGTATCGCAGGGACAGAACCGCCCTTTGCATGCGCGGAAGGGTGTCCAGTGCGCGCAGCACGTCGAGCCGCAACGCGACGGGTACGTCGTCGTCGACGTGCTCCGGCACCTGTTCTGTGACGGTCTCGGAGCTCCAGCTCTTGCGGCGCCACCACGACACGAACGTGCGGTAGATGGTGGTGCGGAGGTAGGCCTCGAACTTGTGGTCGTTGGCCAGAGCGTCGTACTTGCCCAACGACTTGGCCAGTGCGGTCTGGAGCAGGTCCTCCGCGTGGTGGTCGTCGCCCGTCAGCAGCCATGCGGCACGCAGGAGGCGGCTTCCGCGGTCGGCGAGGAAACCCTCGATGCCGTGTGCTGCGGCATCTCCTGTTTTCTCCATGGCGACCTCCCACCCTCTACGACGCTGTGACGCGCCCGGAAGGTTGTCAGTCTGCCGTGATCATTCGGTGAAGACCTTGTCCAGCGCCTCGGCGAGCCTGCCGGTGGGGGTGAAGGACCAGGTGGCTGCGCGTTGCGTCTCCAGAGATCCAGCAGCGCGTCGACGTCTCACCCGTGATGGCGCCGGAGCATCCCTACCGTGTCCCGACCGACGTGGGTTGGGTCGCCGGCTCCGATGATGGGCGCGTCAGCGGTGGCGCTTCGATGGCCGCATCGAGCTGGGCCAGCAGAGCCGCCGATGGCTTCCAGAGCATGGGGGTGCCGACATCGAACCATTGGAAGGTGTCATCCGGGGTGCGCTGCAGCGTCAACGCCTCACCCCAGGGGCCCGTGATGGTCACCAGCGTAGGGAGGTGAACCTGTCCCAGTCCCTCGACGGAGTCCGCCGCCACACTGCGCGCGATGAGCGACACGAGGTCCGGTTGGAGGGTTGTGGAGTAGCCGACCCAGTTCTCGCCCTCGCCCTCCTGCATGCAGACGAATCCTGTGACCGCATCGGCGGGAGACAGTGGCAGCATGGGCCGCAACGGGGGCTGGATCGTCGGGACCACGGCACGCGACGGGGGCGGGCACTGCTTCACGGTGACGTCGCCGGGCGCGTCGACGCGTTCCCGCTGCTGCCCCCACAGGTCGAGGGCGAGATCGTAGAGCCCCTGCCCACCGGAGCGGAGCGTCCCGCCGTCGTCGATCACCCGACATCCATGCAGGGCGCCCGGGACAACGTGCCGGGCGCCGTCGCCGTAGTCGAGGACGATCCGGTACGCGAGCGTGTACTCGGCGGTGCAGTCCACATCGGCAGCGGCTGTGGGCTGCGACTGGATGAACGCGACGATCTTGTCCACCCCGTCGACCAGGGGTTCCAGCGGCCCGATGCTGCCGGGGAACATCTCCGGCTCCCCCGCGTCGCCGCACAACCACGCTCGCACGGCGCCGTCGCTGGCGCCCCCGGCTGTGGCCTGCCGCATCTGTCCGGGGCCGTCCCAGCACGCCGCGGCACCCGGCGCATTGGGGGCCGGATCAGGGGACGGTGCGGCGGGGTCCGGCGGCGTGGCAACCAGCAGGGCATTGCTGCCCAGGCTCAGCGCGACGGGCACCACCAGTGCGATGACTGCCGCACCGGCGATCCCGGCCACCAGCCGTGTGCGGTTGCGGCGCTTGCGATGTGCGCCCTCGGCCCAGCCGTCGGACGAAGGGGCCTCGGGAACAATCGACTTGAATGCGTCGGAAAAGTTGTTGTTCATGATCTCGCTCCTTGGTCCTCGAGGTGGACGGAGCCGCGCAGGGCCGCTCGACCACGGTGGGAATGTGCCTTGACTGTGCCGGGCGCCACGCCCAGCAGCTGCGCGATGTCGTCGACGCTGCGGTCCTCCAGGTACTGCAGGACCATGACGGCCCGCTGCATGCGCGGCAGGCCGTCAAGTGCTCGCATGATGTCGATCCGAAGGGAGGACTGGGCCTCTTCCGCCTCGGACTCCACGACCATCTCGCTGGGGGTCTCGTTGCGCCAGCTCATGCGACGCCACCAGGAGACGAACGTGCGATAGATCGCGGTGCGGACGTAGGCCTCGAAGGATTCGTCCCCGTCGATGTCGTCGTATCGGACGTAACACTTCGACAGGGCTGTTTGGACGAGGTCCTCCGCATGGTGGGAGTCGCCGGTCAGCAACCACGCCGCACGCCACAACGCCCGGCCACGGTCGGCAACGAATCGCTCGAACCCCCGCACCTCGTCGTCCGCCTGCTCGGTCATGGTTACCTCCTGCCCCCTACAACGCTCTGGGATGCCACTTGGGTTGACATCCACTCTGGAACACTGGGCGACGTGAGCGAGCAGACCCAGACCTTGTACGAGCGAGTCGGAGGACACGAAACCTTCGCGAAGCTGATCCGCGTCTTCTACGAAGGCGTCGCCGTCGACCCGCCGCTGCGCGCACTGTATCCGGAGGAGGACCTCGCGCCCGCCGAGGAACGGCTGCTGTTGTTCATGGAGCAGTACTGGGGCGGCCCCAAGACCTACAGCGAGACACGCGGCCACCCGCGCCTGCGCATGCGTCATGCACCCTTCGCCGTCACCCCCAGGCAGCGCGACCGCTGGCTGCACCACATGCATGCCGCCATCGACTCCGTGGACATCGCGTCGTCGGATGAAGCAGAACTGCGGGAGTACGTCACCCGGGCCGCCCAGTTCATGGTCAACGCCGACGAGGAGTCGGACGGCGGCACCCCGACACACCTGCCCATGGCCTGACCGCTCGGTGTTCAGGGTCGGAGGCGGGGGCGCGCTAGGGTCAAGCGCATGCGTGGTGAGTACAAGGTTCCAGGCGGCAAGCTTGTCGCAATCGACATCGATGCCCAGGACGGGCGGATCATCCGGGCGGCACTGTCCGGTGACTTCTTCCTCGAGCCGGACGAGGCCCTCGACGACATCAACGGCGCCCTCATGGGGATGCCGGACGACGCGTCCGTCGACGACCTGGCCGCGGCCATCCAGGCACGACTCCCCGAGGGCGCGCGGCTCATCGGCTTCACCCCCGAGGCCGTCGGGATTGCCGTGCGCCGGGCCCTGGGCCACGCCACCGACTGGTCCGACCACACCTTCGACGTCATCGGCCCCGTCACCATGGACCCCCGGATGCATGTTGCCCTCGACGAGGTCATGGCCGGGGAACTGGCTGCCGGCGAGATCAACCCCTGCCTGCGGATCTGGGACTGGGACCGGCCACTGGTGGTCATCGGCTCCTTCCAGTCGTACAGGAACGAGATCGACGACGAGGGTCGGGAACGTCACGGCATCAACGTGGTGCGTCGGATCACCGGCGGCGGTGCCATGTTCATGGAGCAGGGAAACTGCGTCACCTACTCACTCATCGCCCCCACGTCGCTGGTGGAGGGCCTGAGTTTCGAACGCAGCTACGCGTTCCTCGACGAGTGGGTCATGGGCGCGCTGGCTGAACTCGGCGTCAACGCCCGCTACGTCCCCCTCAACGACATCGCCTCCGACAAGGGCAAGATCGCCGGTGCCGCGCAGCGTCGACTGGCGGGCGGCGTGGTGCTGCACCACGTCACCATGGCCTACGACATTGACGCCGACAAGATGCTCGAGGTGCTGCGCATCGGCCGCGAAAAGATGTCCGACAAGGGCACCAAGTCGGCCAACAAGCGCGTCGACCCCCTCCGTTCGCAGACGCACATGGGACGCGACGACATCATCGCCTCCTTCCTTGCCCACTTCGAGAGCCGCTACGAGACGATGCGCCGCGCGTACTCCCCGGAAGAACTTGCCGCGGCGCAGGATCTGGTGGACACGAAGTTCTCCTCAGACGAGTGGACCAAGCGTGTGCCGTGACCCCGCTGCGGGCCGGGATTGTGGGACGATGGAAACCCACTGACAAGCAGTGTTACCAACAAGCCGTGGAGCACATCATGACCAGCACTTCCTCGTCGCAGACCCGCGAACCCCGAGCCTTCGGCTGGTCGTCGGTGATCATCATCATCGGCACCATCGTGCTGGCCGCCCTGATGCTGTTGCTCATCCAGGTACCGACATTCCAAGAGCCGACTCCGCTCGTCGTCCTCGGGACCGCCATGATCGCGCTCGGCTTCGGCGGCCGCGTCGTGATGCTGGTGGGCCAGCTGAAGCCCTCCACCGAGGCGGTCGTAATTGGTCTCTGCTACTCCATCGTGGTGCTGGGCACGCAGTGCTTCGAGCCGCTGTCCACCCGGGTCATCGTCGCGGGCATCGCGCTGCTGGTGCTGCTGGTGATCGACGCCATCGACTCGCGGATCATCACGTCGCGCCGCAAGTGACCGCCCGACACCAGCCCCGTCAGTCCCCGTCGCCAGAGCGAGACTCATAGGCGGCCGTACGGACGAAGTTGGCGCGGACCCGCTCCATGTCGAACTTCTCTGAACGGTCGAAGGCGTAGATTCCGTTCTTCTCCTGGAACACGTCAGTGAGCTGGGTGTAGCAGTAACCGAACATCAACGGATTCTGGTCGAGTACCCGTGTGAGGCCCTCGATGCGGGCATGGACCTCGTCCTCGGTGGCTGGCCGTTGGCCGTAGCCCCACGAGTCATCGTCCTCCTCACGATCCGCTTCCGGCACCCACCAGACGCCGCCGTACTCGCTGCAGAAATAAGGCTGGCCCGCGTACGGCAGCGAATACATCGGAGCCCCGTCAGCTGAGGCCCCCGTGTTCTCCCCGGTGTTGGCGAACGGCTCCCCGCGCTCCAGACCCGCCATCTTCTTCCCGAACTCATCCGGGTCCTGCTCGTAGTCGTGGCTGTCCCAAATGTCAGTGGCCGCCACCCTGTGGCTGTAGCCGGATGCGTCGATGACCGGGCGCGTGCGATCCATCCCCTTGGTCGCCCAGTACATGGCGGCGGTGACATCATCGAGCACGGTGAAGCGGTCGTGGAGGTACTGATGCGTCTCGTTGAGGGGGCACCATCCGATGATGGACGGATGGGAGTAGTCGCGCTCCACCACCTCCACCCACTGGGCCACGAACGTCGGCGTCTGGCCCTGATTGTGTCCGGCCGGACCCTGTCCAGAGGCGCCCCAGTCCGGAAATTCTCCCCAGAGGAGGTAGCCGAGACGGTCACAGTGATGGAGGAAGCGTTCCTCCGCCACCTTCTGGTGCAGGCGGGCGCCGTTGAATCCCGCCGCCAGGCCGAGCTCGATATCGCGCACCAGTGCTGCATCCGACGGCGCCGTCATGAGACCGTCCGGCCAGTACTGCTGGTCCAACACGAGCCGCTGAAAGACGGGCTCACCGTTGAGCAGGACCCTCTGGCCGTCGATGCTGACGGAGCGCAGTCCCGCATATGACGCAAGGCTGTCGAGCATGGCGCCGTCCTCGGCCAGCAGCATGAACTCCAGGTCGTACAGGTGGGGGTCCTCCGGGCGCCACAACCGACGGCGGTCCTCCGGCAGCAGCAGGTGAAGGGACGGAACCATGGTCATGCCGACGACGGCCTCGTCGCGGGCCACCTCCCCTTCGCCGTCGCTGAGGATGGCGCGCACCCTCTGCCCGGGTCGGCCGTGGGCCACGGTCGCGTCCAGGTCGAACGTCCCTCGGCCGGCGTCCGGGGTGATCCGCGGGCGCTCCATGTAGGAGGAGGGCACCGATTCCAACCAGACGCTCTGCCAGATGCCCGTTGTCCTCGTGTAGTTGCAGTGAGTGTTGCCGAACCACGTGGCCTGCTTGCCACGCGGCAGCACCTCGTGACGCGGGTCCCGTGCACGCACGACCAGGTCGGCCTCTCGTCGTCCGTCGAGAGCCGTCGTGACGTCCAGGGTGAACGACGAGTGCCCACCGCGGTGGCGGCCGACCTCCACGCCATCCAGCCAGAGCGTGGCGTCGTGGTCGATGGCCTGGCAGTGCAGCAGCACCCGGTCCCCTGCCGGCCAGTCCACGGGCACGGTGATGCGGCGCCGGTACCAGAGCGCCTCGTGGAAGTCGGTGTCCTCGATGCCCGACAGTGCCGACTCGGGAGCGAAGGGGACCAGGATCTCGTCGCGCAGGGTGCGCCCCAGTAGCCCGCGCTCCAGCCCGGAGTCACCGGGATCCCTCTCGAACTCCCACACGCCATTCAGCGTGAGCCAGCGGTCGCGCAGGAACTGTGGGCGAGGATGCTCGGCTCGTGGGATGTCGTGCACGGTCATGATGCCTTCTTCGGTGTTTCGGGGTGGTCCACCAGCGGCGGTTCCACCCGGACTCCGCCGTCGTTGGTGAACCAGACGCGGGAGAGCCACATCTGGCGACCTACGGCATCGTCACCCACGGCGCCCGGTTCCCATGCGTGGTAGACCATCCACAGCTGGTCCCCCACCTCGATGAGCGAGTTGTGGCCGGGACCGGCGGCGGCGTCATTGGTGGTCAGGACGGGTTCGGGGTCCTTGGTGAAGGGTCCCGTCGGGGCATCGGCGACGGCGTGGCCGACCGCGTACTTGTCCGTCCAGTAGCCGTTGCCGGAGTAGAACATGTGAAATGTGCCGTCGTGCTCCCAGACGTTGGGGCCCTCGACGAGCATGTCCTCCCATGGCAGGTCCTGCTGCAGCACGTCCGTGGTCTCGCCCTCGGTCGACTTCCCGTCCGCGGACAGCCGGGCGACGCGGATGAAGGTGTCCACCCCGATGTGGTTGCCGTCGTTCTTCCAGTAGAGCCAGGCCGTGCCGTCGGAGGCGACGAACGGCGAGCTGTCGATGGAGCCGCCCTCGTCCTTCTCACACACCACCGGAGCCGTGGAGTCGTCCACGTAGGGCCCGGCCGCGGTCTCTGACGTCGCCACCGACAGGCACTGCCGGTCCTCCCCCACCACCATGGTCGTGTAGTACATCCGGTACGTTCCATCCGACCACTTGATGGTTTCCGGCGCCCACACCTTGCCGGGCGAACTCCACACCGGCAGCACCGGCAGGGCGTCACTTGCCTGTTGCCACGTGACCATGTCGTCACTGGTGGCGGTTTGGACGTTCATCGTGTTGCCGTTGGTGGCGAAGGCGATGAAGCCGTCCCCGTCGGCCAGGATGTGCGGATCGGCGAAGTTGGTGGCGTACACGGGGTTGGTGAAGCCCTCGGTCATCGAGGATTCCTCCTTTGTCGGGTTGGGAGAAGCGCTGGGGTTCGTGGGCGTGCCGGAGCATCCCACCACGCCTGCCATCAGCAGCAGAGGAGCCAGCATTCGAGTGAGGCCTCGGATCGACGTCATCCCTTCACCCCGCCGCTGGCCACGCCCTCGATGACGTAGCGCTGCACGAAGATGTAGAGAATCAACACCGGCAGCGACGCAATGACGGCTCCGGCCATGATGACGGGATAGTCGATGGTGTAGGCACCCTGCAGTTTCGTGAGGCCGACGGGCAGTGTGAGTCGAGCATCGCTGAACAGGACGTACAGCGGCCAGATGAAGTCGTTCCAGTTGGCGAGGAAGGCCAGCACAAGCAGCGTCACCATGGCGGGCATGGCGTTGGGCAGCATGATGCGCAGGAACGTCGTGAACGGTCCGGCGCCGTCGATGCGCGCGCTCTCCTCGAACTCCTTCGGGAGGCCCAGGAAGAACTGCCGCATGAAGAAGACACCGAACGCGCCGGCCGCGCCGGGGATGATGATCGCCAGAAGTGTGTCCAGCCAGCCGAACGCGTCCAGGAGGAGGAAGTTCGGCATGAGGAAGATGAAGCCCGGGACGAACAGTGTGGAGATGATGAGGCCGAAGATGATGTTGCGGCCCGCGAACTCCATCCGCGCCAGAGCGTATCCAGCCAGCGATGCGGTGACGACCACCAGCAGGGCGTGCAGGCTGGCGGCCACCATCGAGTTGGCGAACCAGAGGAAAATCGGGTTGTCAGCGGCGCTGAGCAGGATGTCATAGGCACGCAGGGTCGGTGCCTCCGGCCACAACGTGGGAGGAACGGACTGGGATTCACCGGCCGTCTTCAGCGACGTGAAGAACATGATGAGCAGGGGCCCCAGGAAGATGACCGACAGGATCGCCAGGAGGATCCAGAGCAGCGGATTCCGCGCGACTCGCCTCATGCCGAGGCCTCCGCACGCCGTGTCACGTCAATTTCCCGGCGCTCAGCCTTGAGTTCGCGCCGTTCCTTGGCGGCTTCCCTGTCCCGCAGCAACCAGAAGTTGGCGATGGACACGAGCGCGAGGAACGCGGCCAGCACGTAGCTCTCCGCAGCCGCGGCACCCATCTGGTAGCGACGCAGGCCCAGTTCCGTGATGGTCATGATGGCAGTCTTCGTGGACTCCGTCGGCCCTCCGTTGGTGATGATGTAGGACTGGCCGAACATGTTGGCGCTCGCCAGGATCGTGGTGATCATGATGAAGATGAGCACGGGTCGTAGGCCGGGGAGGGTGACGTAGACGAACTTGTTCCACCACCCGGCACCGTCCAGGGCGGCTGCCTCGTACTGTTCCGCGGGAATGTCCCCGAGGCCGGCGAGGTAGATGATGGCGTTGAACCCCATCGTCCACCACACTGTGACGCCCACCAGTGCCACCCATGCCCACGGCTGATCCGTCGTCCACTGGATGTCGGTGCCGAAAATGGAGTTGATGATCCCGAAGTTGCCATCCAGCAGGTAGCGCCACATGAGGCCGATGACTGCCACGCCCAAAACGTAGGGGGCGAAGAACATGGCCCGGAAGAACGTGCGACCGGGGAACCTGACGTTCAGCAGCATCGCAAGCAACAGGGGGATCACGATCAGGAACGGCACGCTGGCCACCGTGAAGATCAGGGTGTTCTTCATGCCGTTCCAGAATTCGGGGTACGGCAGGGAGGTGTCATCCAGAAGGTCGGCATAGTTCCTGAGCCCCAGGAAGATCTGGGAGTTCAGCATGTAGTCCCAGTCGTGGAGGCTGATCCAGATACCGAACACCGCCGGGATGACAACGAATGTCACGAAGATGGCCAGGTAGGGGGTCAGGAACAGGTAGGGGGTCAGGGGCGAGCCGGATCTCCGGCTCGCCCGTCCCTTCAATGTGGCCGCCATGGCTCAGCGGTTGTACTTCTTGGCGTTGTCTTCAAGGATCTTCTGCGCGCGTTTGGCGGAGTCCTCCAGCGCCTTGGCAGGATCCGTCCCGGAGAGCAGCACGGCGTTGAAGGCCTTCTCGAACTCGCCGAAGCAGTCGCCGATGCCCGGGATTGTCGGCGGGAAGTGCAGGTCATTGATCTGGGTGGCCAACTCGGCCTGCTCCTTCAACGCCTTGAACTCCGCCGATTCGCGGACAGAGTTGCGGGCGGGCACCTGACCGGCTTCGGCCCACGCCAGGGACTGCTCGCTGATCCAGTTGATGAACACACGGGATGCCACGGCCTTGTTGTCGTCCTTCGTCTTCTGGACCGGCAGCACGAACTGGTGTGAACCCGCCCACGCCGCTTTGGTGCCGCCGATGTTGGGCAGCGCGGCAACGCCCCAGTTGATCTTGGTCTGCTTCAGATCGTTGACCTGCCAGATCCCGTTCCAGTTGAAGGCGTTCTCACCATTCTTGAAGGCAATGTAGTCAGCATCCTGGGCGACCTTGGCCGGGGAGTACCCCTTCTTGATGAGGTCTGCGTACCAGGTGAGGGCCGTGACGCCGGGTTCCTCGGCCCACAGCACCTTGGTGCCCGCCTCGTCGAACAGTTGGCCGCCGAACTGCCAGATGAGGCTCTGAATCGTCATGCTGCCCGTGAATGGGAAAGGCGTGGCCCAGTGGCCCTGGATGCCAGCCTTCTTCAACTCCTCGAGCGCAGCCAGGTACTCGTCATTGTTCGTCGGCGGCTTCTCGGGGTCGAGGCCCGCCTTCTCCATGACGTCCTTGTTGTAGTAGAACCCCAGCGGGTGGACGTCGAGCGGGATGGAGTAGCGCTTGTCGTCATAGATCCCGGCTTTCCACGGCACGGGTGCGAAGTCGCTCTCCTGCAGGTCCAGTGCCTTGGCCACGTCGTCCAGGGGCTGGATGACGTTGCGTGCCGCGTTCGTGGCCACGGAGTCCACGTGCATGATCCCGATGTCGGGGCCCTTGCCAGCGGTGACAGCCGTGGGCAGCTTGGCGTAGTAGTCGGCCCACTGCATGGTGGTCATGGTGACGGCGATGTTCTCGTGTTCCGAGGAGAACTGGTCCACCAGCTTCTTCATCATGGGGCCGTCGCCACCTGTGAAGCCGTTCCAGAAGGCCAGCTGGACGGCGGGTCCGTCGTAGCCGGCCTTCCCGCCGTCCCCGGACGGGGCAGCGGTGGGAGCGAGCGTGTCACGGGGGGATGTGCCACCCCCGCAGGCCGCCAGTGCGGCGGCTGAGCCGCTGATGGCGGCGAGGGACATGAAGCGCCGACGGTTCAGCGCAGAAAAGTGTGGAGCAACCATGGGTGAGGTCCTTCCTCGATGAAGGTGGTTTACAACGGATAACCGTTTGCCTAGTTTGCACCGTTGTAAACGTTTTGTCCAGTGCACGCCAAGTGATCCCAACGCCCTACCATGAGCCCATGGCCACCACCCTCAAGGATGTAGCCGCGCACGCAGGCGTGTCCGTGAAGACTGTCTCCAACGTGGTCAACTCCCACCCCAACATCAGCGCGAAGATGCGCTCGCGCGTGCAAGCCTCGCTCGACGCCCTGGGCTACCGTCCCAACCTGGCGGCGCGCCAACTCAAACACGGGCGCGGGGGGTTCATTGCACTGGCCGTCCCCCAACTGGATTCACCGTACTTCTCCGAGCTCGCGTCCCACCTCTCCGCACATGCGACACAACGCGGCTACATCTTGCTCATGGACATCACGGGGGCGGACAAGGAGCAGGAAAGACTCGCCCTCTCCGGCATGAGCGGCCAGATGGTGGACGGTGTCATCCTCTCCCCCCTGGGCCTCACCGCAGCCGAGATCGAGGCTCGCCACAGCTCCGTGCCACTTGTACTGCTGGGGGAACGGGCCGTTCCGCGGGGCGTGGACCACGTCTCGGTGGACTCCGTGGCGGCGTCGCGCGCCGTCGGGGAGTTCCTGCTCGCATCAGGTCGTCGTCGGTTGGCCGCCATTGGCCGTGAGCCGATCCAGGGAACCTCGTCGGTCAGACTGCAGGGGTTCCAGTCCGCGGTCGAGGACGCCGGTCTTCTACTCCCCGGCAAGCGAATCGTCCGCGTCCGACAGTTCGACCGGGAGCACGGCTACTCCGCCATGCAAAAGCTCCTGGAGCTGCCGGATCAGGAGCGGCCTGACGCAGTGTTCGCATTCAACGACCTCCTGGCCATCGGTGCGATGCGTGCCTGCCTCGAACGCGGGATCCGCATCCCCGACGACATCGCCGTGGTGGGTTTCGATGACATCCCCGAGGGCCGATTCCACACCCCATCCCTCACCACGGTGGCCCCGGACCTGCCCACGTTGGCCAGCATCGCCCTTGATCGCCTCATCCTGACCATCGAGGGCGGCTCACAGGGCCCGGAGCGCATCTTCGTCCCATGGGAGATACGGTTCCGGGAGAGCACAGCTACCTGAGCCGCCCAGACCGGTTGCGCACCCCTGACCGGACACGCCGCACTCAGCCCGCGCCCCGACGACGCCCACATCCACGGCGCGCAACGCATGAGGCGTGTCCGGTCAGTGATGCCCGGCCGCTTGCGTGGCATCCCCACATCGGCCCACCTGTGCCCACATCTCGGTGCGGTGACAATAGGGGACAGTTTCCCCGTTCGGCCCGAATATGGCCGGGGCCGCCGTTACAGTCAGGGCCAACCCCGTCTGTGACAAGCGAAAGAGACTCTAGGATGACGCGAAGATTCCCCTGGCGCCGCGCCGTGGGCCTGGGAGCAGCAATGGTGCTGCTCACGCCCACCACCATGGCCACCGCCGACCCGCAGGACGGCTCGCTCGGCAACGCCGGCGACCATGTGACCGCCCCGGACATGACCACCCGTTTCGCCACCACCGGAAAGTGGTTCGTGGAGCTCAAGAGCAACCCGACCTCGGTCGGCGGCTCCAAGCGCACCATCCAGGTGCAGCAGGACAAGTTCATCAGCGACGCGCGCGCAGAGGGTCTCCCCGCCGAGGTGTCGCGCACCTACACCTCGCTGTTCAACGGCTTCGCCGTGGTGGCCTCCGCGGAGACGGCCGCCACCTACGCCGAACTGCCCAGTGTGAAGGCCGTGTACCCGGTGGTACCGGTCGCGATCCCTGAGGCGCAGGCCATCAGCCCCCTGGACGACTCGGCCAACGCCATGACCGGCGCCAACGTCGTCCAGAACCAACTGGGCTTCACGGGCCAGGGCATCAAGGTCGGCGTCATCGACACCGGCATCGACTACGACCACCCCGACCTCGGTGGCAACGGCACCAACGGCACCACCCCGTTCCCGACGGCGCGCGTCGCCTACGGCTACGACTTCGTGGGCGACGCCTACAACGCCGACCCCACGTCGGCCAACTACGACCCCAAGCCCCAGCCGGACGAACAGCCTGACGACTGCAACGGGCACGGCACGCACGTCGCGGGCATCGTCGGTGCCTCCGGCGTCACCACCGGTGTCGCCCCCAAGGTCACGCTCGGCGCCTACCGCGTCTTCGGCTGCGACGGGTCCACCGACACCGAGATCATCCTGGCTGCGCTGGAGCGCGCCGAGAAGGATGGCATGGACGTGGTCAACATGTCCCTGGGCGCCGGGTTCCAGTCCTGGCCCACCTACCCCACCTCCACCGCCTCCGACCGCCTAGTGAGCAACGGCGTCGTCGTCGTGGCAGCTGCGGGCAACGATGGCGACTTCTTCACCCAGGCCGTGGGCTCGCCCTCGACCGGCCTCTCGGCCATCTCGGTGGCGTCCTACGACAACACCACAGTCATGCTCGATGAGCTCGTCATCCACGACGGTGCTGACGAGCTGGCCATTGGCTATTCCCCGGCCACCGGCTCGCCGAAGCCCACGTCCGCGCTGAACGGCACCCCGCTCATGGGCACCACCGACCCGCTCGGCTGCGAGCCGGAGGCCGCCGACATGACCGGCAAGGTGGCCATCACCTCCCGCGGCACGTGCGCGTTCGCGGTCAAGGCCGTCAACGCGCAGAACGCCGGCGCCAAGGCACTGGTCATCTACAACAACGCGGCCGGCTTCATCAACGCCACCGTGGAGGGTGACACCAAGATCACCATCCCGGTGGTCACCATCACCAAGACCGACGGGGAGGCCGTCGTGACCTTCCTCACCGACGACGCAGCCGTCCCCACCGTGGAATTCACGGGCCAGCTGACGTCGCAGCCCAACCCCACGGGCGGCCTCATCTCGGACTTCTCGTCCTGGGGCCTCGCCGCGGACCTGACCCTCAAGCCCGATCTCGGCGCCCCCGGCGGGTCCATCTACTCCACCTACCCGCTGGAGGAGGACGGCTACACCACCCTGTCCGGCACGTCGATGGCCTCCCCGCACGTGGCGGGCGCCGTGGCGCTCATGCTGCAGGCCAACCCCAACCTCACACCTGCCCAGGTGCTGACCCGGCTGCAGAACACTGCGGAGCCGTCCCAATTCTCCTACATCCCAGACGCGGGCATCCTCGACGCCGCACACCACCAGGGCGCAGGACTCATCCAGATCGACAAGGCCATCCTCGAGACCACGACGGTGTCGCCCGGCAAGATCTCCACCGGGGAGTCCGCCGACGGCCCCTACACGCAGACGCTGACCATCCGCAACGGCGGGACTGACCCCGTCACCTGGGACCTCGAGGCCGAGGACGCCGTGTCCACCCACGTGGATCCCACGGACCCGGCAGCCACGCAGAACGACGTCGAGTTCACAATCGGCGCAGCCACAGTGCAGTTCTCTGCCACGTCGGTCACCGTGCCGGCCGGGGGCACGGCAACGGTGGACGTCACCATCTCCCCCGACGACGAGGCTGTGGCCGGGACGCAGTACAGCGGGTTCGTGCACCTGAGCTCCACCGAGGGCGCCGAGACCATCTCCGTGCCGTTCGCCGGCATGGCCGGTGACTACGGCGCACTGACCATCTTCCCCGACCTCGGCGACGGCCTCCCCGCCCTCGTCAGGCTCACCAAGTGTGATGTCTGGGAGGACCAGCAGTGCATCGATCCTGAGTTCGACGTCGCCGACGTCGAAGCTGGCGCGGTGTTCAACCTGGGCAAGGACCTGCCCACCGTCATCGCCCACGTGGCGTACCCGGCGGCCCGCCTCACGGTGGAAGTGCTGCAGGCCTCGGCCAGCGGTGCCCCCATCGAGTCCAGCAAGAAGACGGCCTACGCCGTCGACAACGTGAGCCGCGACCCGGGCTACAGCCTCTGGTCGTGGGACGGGCGACTCACGGACAAGTCGGGCCTCATGAAGGAGGTGGCGCCCGGCAACTACGTCCTGCGTCTCACCGCCCTGGAAGCAGACGGTGACGGCGGCACGCAGTCCTGGACGTCGCCGGCCTTCGGTGTGAAGAACACCCCGGTGCCGACGCCGTCCCCGACGGTGACGGTCACGGCCATCCTGCCCCCGACGCCGCTGAACGACCTGTACTCGACGCCGGGCTACCACACGGTGAATGGTCGCAAGTGGTTCACGGCCTGCGAGAAGTACTCGCAGACAACGCGGTGCCGCACCAGCATCTACGCCACCACCATCTCGCAGGTGAACGGCACGTACGTCGTGAGCAACGGCTGGGTCTTCAACAACCTGACCTACCTCCCGTCGCCCCGCAGCCTGTGGAAGAACAACCCGCTGGGCAACACGGGCAGCTGGACCGCCGCGGACGGTCGCGAATGGCGCACCGAGTGCGACACCGCAGCCACCGGTCGCAACGGTTGCCGCAGCTTCGCGAAGACCAAGGTCATCGAGACGGTGCCCCAGGGTGCCGGCTACCGGTACCAGTGGACCAGCAAGTGGGTCCTGAACAACATCGTGCGCTTCAGCTGAACCGCACACCCGTGAACGACGGGGCCCGGTCACCCATGCAGGGTGGCCGGGCCCCTGTCGTTACGCAGGATGACCCACTCAGGTGGCGATGATTCCGCCCACCGCGACCCCCCGGGCATGCGACGAGGGCGCCCCCACAAGTGGGAGCGCCCTCGTCGTCGGTGTTTCAGCGAGCGTTGGGGCTCACTTGCCCATCGAGGTACCGGCGGAGCGGAGCTGCTGGCAGGCCTCGACGACGCGCTTGGCCATGCCGGCCTCGGCGGCCTTGCCCCAGGCGCGGGGGTCGTACATCTTCTTGTTGCCGACCTCGCCGTCAATCTTCAGCACGCCGTCGTAGTTGCGGAGCATGTGCTCGGCCACGGGGCGGGTGAAGGCGTACTGGGCGTCGGTGTCGATGTTCATCTTGATGACGCCGTAGTCCACCGCGTCGGAGATTTCCTGGGCGCTGGAGCCGGAGCCGCCATGGAAGACCAGGTCGAAGGGGTTCTCCTTGCCGTACTTCTTGCCGACGGCGTCCTGGATCTCCTTGAGCACTGCGGGCCGCAGCTTGACGGCACCCGGCTTGTACACGCCGTGCACGTTGCCGAAGGTGAGGGCCGTCATGTAGCGACCCTTCTCACCGAGGCCGAGGACCTCGATGGTGTGCATGCCGTCCTCGACAGTGGTGTAGAGCTTCTCGTTGATTTCGGCCATGACGCCGTCCTCTTCGCCGCCGACGACGCCGACCTCAATCTCGAGGACGATGTTGGCCTTGTGGCAGCGCTCGAGCAGTTCCTCGGCGATGCTCAGGTTCTCGTCCATGGCGACAGCCGAGCCGTCCCACATGTGGGACTGGAACAGCGGCAGTTCGCCGCGGGCGACACGCTCTTCGGAGATTGCCAGCAGCGGACGGACGAAGCTGTCCAGCTTGTCCTTGGGGCAGTGGTCCGTGTGCAGGGCAACGTTGATGGGGTAGTTCTTGGCCACCTCCTGGGCGAACGCGGCGAATGCGGCGGCGCCGGTGACCTTGTTCTTGATGGTGGCGCCGGAGAAGTACTCGGCGCCGCCGGTGGAGACCTGCAGGATGCCGTCGGAGCCCGCCTCGGCGAAGCCCTGGAGGGCGGCGTGAAGCGTCTGCGAAGAGCTCACATTGATGGCCGGGTAGGCGAACTTGCCTTCCTTGGCCCGGTCGAGCATCTGGTTGTAGACCTCGGGAGTTGCGACTGGCATGGTGCCTCTTTCCAAGTCGAAGATTTGACTGTGCAAGCCTATCGTCTCGCCCCCACGAGCAGACATCCGGGCCTGCAATGGCCAACCTGAGTGCCCGAGCGGTGGGCTCAGAACATGCGGTCGAGGCCGCTGACGTCCACCCGGACGCGTCCGAGCGACCGGGCGCTGGTGGCGGAGTCGATGGCGGAAGGCGTGGCGTCCACAAAGCTCAGGGGGATGGTGGCGGCGCGTTGCCCGCCCACTTCCATCACCAGTCTCGGCCCCGCCCCAAGATTGCTGCCGGAGATGCGCAGTGCGCTGATCTCGGACCAGGTGGCGCGCACCGAACGGGGGTGGATGAACTCGACACCCTCGGCGTCGATGAACAGTGCATCGCCGTGACCGATGGAGGCCAGGTCCGCCTTGGCGCGCTGCAGGCCGACGATGGTCATCCCCATCCAGACCGCCGTCGTGGCACCCCAGATGAGGAAGAAGGTGACGACGATGCCGCCCGACCAGCCGGGGTTGAGGAAGAACACCAGGCCCAGGAGGAGCGCCAGTGAGATAAGCGCCGAGATGATGCGCATCCGCAGGGCAGAGCGTTGACGTGCCACGCGTGCCGCAGTGGGCAGGGGCGTCAGTCCGACGGCGAAACGCTCAGGCAGCATGCGCCCATCGTATCGACAACACGCGCCCAGCCCGCGCCCCTCACCGGTGCTGGAGCGACCAGTGGTACATGGCGACGGCCGCGGCCGCCCCCGCGTTCATGGAACGGGTGGAGCCGTACTGGGTGATGGCCACCAGGGACTCGCAGCCAGCCACCATGGCGTCGGTGAGGCCCGGCCCCTCCGAACCGAACACCAGGCAGCAGGCCTCGGGCAGCGCCGTCGACTCGAGGGGGACGGACCCGGGGAGGTTGTCCACCCCCACGGCGACGACGCCCCGCTCCCCCAGCCATTCCAGCAACGCCGCTTCGTCCTGGTGGTGGTGGACGTGCAGGTAGCGGTCGGTGACCATGGCACCCCGACGGTTCCAGCGGCGGCGCCCCACGATGTGCACGGCGGCCACGTTGAACGCGTTGGCGGTGCGCACCATGGAGCCGATGTTGAAGTCATGCTCCCAGTTCTGGATCGCCACGTGCAGCGCCGCGCGGTTCTCGTCGAGGTCGGCGACGATGGCGTCCAGCCGCCAGTACCGGTACCGGTCCAGGACGTTGCGGCGGTCGCCGTCGCGGAGGAGCTCCTCATCCAGGCGGGCATCGCTCGGCCACGGCTCGGGGTGGGGTCCGACACCCACGGTGGGGGCGGTCGGGTCGGCATCGTGCTGGTCCATGATGCACGTGTCTACTGCACGACGATGGGGGGATCCAAACGCGCCGCGGGTATTCTTCCCGGGTGACGTCACTTCTCGAGCTCGCCGTACTCGTACCCCTCCTCCTGCCGCCCTGGCTGGACCCGGAGTACCTGATCACCGCCATGGGCAACTGGGCGCTGTGGGGGTGCGCCTTCATCATCTTCGCCGAGTGCGGCCTGTTCTCCCTGCTGCCGGGGGATTCCCTGCTGTTCACGATCGGCATGTTCGTGGCGCTCGGCACCGTCTCCCTCACCGACTCCCCGGTGTCCACCCTGGTGTGGACCTGCCTCATCCTCACCGTCGCCGCAGTGCTGGGCAACCTCTGCGGCTACTTCGTGGGGCGGTGGGTGGGGCCTCCCCTGTTCAAACCCCGCGACGGCTTCATGGGCAAGGTGTTCAACCAGAAGTACGTGGACCAGACGCACGCCTTCTTCGACAAGTACGGCTCCCGCGCCCTCATCCTGGCGCGCTTCGTGCCCATGGTGCGGACGTTCGTGACGCTCGTGGCCGGGGTGGCGCACATGGACCTGCGCCGATTCATGACCTACACCGCCATCGGCGGCGTCTTCTGGGCCTCGGGGGTGACGGTGCTGGGGTTCTTCCTGGGGCAGATCCCGTTCGTCCACAACAACATCGAGGTGGCGTTCATCCTCATCGTGTTCATCTCCATCATCCCGATGGCGGTGGAGGTGCTGCTGGCTCGTCGTCGCCGGGGCGCCGCCGTGGCTCCTGCCATCATCAGCGACTGACGCCTGACGGCAACGAAAGGGCCCGGCCCCCAAGGGGACCGGGCCTTTCTGTGTCCGGGTGAGGGAGTCGCTGCTGCCCTCAGTTGTTGCCCCACGGCGGCTGCTGGCCCTGCTGCTGGCTGCCGGGCTGCTGCTGGGGCGGCGTGTTCTGCTGCCACTGCGGCTGCTGCTGGTACTCCTGCTGCGGGTTGGCCGAGGGTGCCGAGTACGGCTGGTTGGACTGTCCCGGGTTGGGCAGCGCACCCGGGTTCTGGCTGCCCTGGCCGACGCCGGGACGCGAGGAGATCTCGCCGAAGTTCACCGATGGTGCCTGGCGGACCATGGCGTCGTTGACCTCGAAATAGGTGGCCTTCTCGAACTTCGCGAACCCGGCCACAATGTTGCTGGGGACGGTCTCGAGCTTGGTGTTGTAGTCGCGCACGTTGGCGTTGTAGAAGCGACGGCCGGCGGCGATCCGGTCCTCGGTGTCCGTCAGCTCACGCTGCAGTTCGAGGAAGTTCACGTTCGACTTGAGCTGCGGGTACGCCTCCACGGAGACGATCAGGTTGCGGACGGCCTGACCCAGTTCGGCTTCCACAGCAGCTCGCTGCTGGCTGGGGGCCCCGTGGGACTGGCTGGCCATGGCGGCTGCGGAGTTCCGCAGCCGGGTGACCTCCTCGAGCGTGTTGCGTTCGTGGGCGGCGAACCCGCGGACGGTCTCGATGAGGTTGGGGATGAGGTCGTAGCGACGGTTCAGTTCGACGTCGATCTGCCGCCATGACTCCTGGATGAGGTTGCGGCCTTTGATGAAGCCGTTGTACACACCCACTCCCCACAGCACGGCGATGAGGCCGATGACGACGATGATTCCGATGAGGACGAGCAGAACTTCCATCAATGACTCCTTGAGGTGGCGACGAAGACCGGTTCAACCGTAGCGCGCGGCCCGGCTCAGAGCCCCAGATCGGTGAGACCGAGCGCGTAACGGTACTCGAGACCCGCTTCCGCGACACGTTCCGCGGAGCCGGTGTCACGGTCGACGACCACGGCCACGGCCACCACTTCGCCGCCGGCCTGCCGCACGGCCTCGACGGCGGTGAGGGCGGAGCCGCCCGTGGTTGATGTGTCCTCCACCACCAGGACGCGGCGACCGGCGACATCGGCCCCCTCGATGCGGCGCTGCAACCCGTGGGCCTTTGCGTCCTTGCGCACGACGAACACGTCGAGGCGTCCACCGGCGGCGGCGCGGGCGTGGAGCATGGCGGTGGCCACCGGGTCGGCGCCGAGGGTGAGGCCACCGACGGCGTCGAAGTCCAGGTCGTGGGTGAGTTCGTTCATGACCCGTCCCACGATGGGCGCGGCGGCACCGTCGAGGGTGACGCGTCGCATGTCGACGTAGTAGTCGGCCTCCTTTCCGGAGGCCAGTGTCACCCTGCCGTGCACGATGGCAAGGTCCTGGACGTGCTGGATCAGTTCTTGTTTGTCAGTCACTTCGTCTCCGTCGATACGAGCTTGCCGAACGCCACGGAGCGGTCGGGGGAATGGAAGAGGTCCTCACAGGTGGTGAGGGTGAGGAGGGCCTGCGACGGTGTCACGTCCTCGTGGCCGGGGACGGGGTCGAGCACCCAGGTCTCAGTGTCCTGCACCGTCAACTGCCCGGGCGCCGAGGTCAGCTGGTAGGTGAACACGGCTTCCCGGGTCTCGATGACGACGGTGTCGCCGACCTTGAGTTCAAGCAGGCGCCGGAACGGTTCGCCGTGGGTGATGCGGTGCCCGGCGAGGGCGAAGTTGCCGATCTGACCGGGCTGGGCGGTGGTGGGGTACCAGCCGACGCCCTTCGTCAGGTCATCCACCCCAACGCCGGCGACGATGGGCCACAGGTAGTCGCTACCGAGGGCGGGGATGCGGATCAGCCACTGCGCGCTGCCCGCCGGTGGCGTCGGCATGGGCGTCGGTTCGCCGTCTGCAGGTGCATCGGTGGTGGTCGGGGTGGGGGTGGGTGCGGTGACCGACTGCCCCCACGAGTCCTCCAGTGCGGCAATCTCCTGGTCGGCCTTCTGCTTGGACACGATGTTGGTGCCCAAGTACTGCCATCCCACCCAGCCGAGGCACACGAGGCCCGCGGCGAGCAGGATGACACCCAGGACCGTCAGTGGCGACACCCTCCGACGCGTCCGTGGCGACGATGGATCACCCGGGCTCGTCGAGTCCGCCACGTCCGTGCCCTGCCTGCCGTGTTGCATGTGCGCCATTGTCGCGTACACGGCAACTTCATGCACGGCGGTCAGAGCGCGGGCACGCGCTCCACACCCAGATCGGCGACGGTGAGCGGGGCGGACGCCCTCACTCGCGCCATCATCACCGTGCCGGTGGCCGCGATGACGAGCGCCGCGGCGGCGGCCATGAGGAAGGCGCCGGTGGCGCCGTTGTCAGCAGCCAGTGCGCCACCCCCCGCCGCACCGAGCGACACCCCGACGGTGATGGCCGACTGCATGGCCGTCATCGCCACACCCGTCCCCCCTCTGGGGCTGCGGCGTTCCGCCACGCTGAAAGCCGTCACCATGGTGGGGCCCACGAACAACCCCGCAACCAGCAGGCTGAGCGCGGTCATCACCAGCGAACCCTGCGCCCAGGTCACAAGGATGAACACCGTCATCCCCAGGCCACCGACCAGCACCCGGTTGGAGAGCCGCACTGCGGCCGGGATGACCACGGCGAGCAGCGCGGTGACGGCTGAACCCACACCCATGAGGGCGTAGACAAGTCCGGCACGAGAGGCGAGATCAAACTCGAGCGAGCGTTCGGTGACGGCCGCCTGTACCGAACCGAAGAACGTGCCGATGCAGGCCATCACGATGATGGCGGGCACCACGGCCCACAGCACTCTTCCGATGGACGGCCGCAGGATCGACGCGGAGTTCGCGGCAGGGACCTCGACGACGGCGGGGGCCGTGATAGCGAACGGCATGCCCGCGAGCAACACCAGTGCGGCCGCGAGCGCCAGAGGGGCGGCCGGGATGGCGGCCGAGGCCGCGATACCGACGAAGGCCGGGCCCAGCACGAAGACGAGTTCGTCCACCGTCGACTCGTACGAGAATGCCGTCGACACGTCACGGGGCTGCCGCGCGGCCGCCACCCAGCGGGCCCGGGTGAACGAACCAATGGGCAGGGAGGTGACGCCCACGAACAGGCAGGCTGCCCACAGGAGGGGGCCGTCCCACCCGGACAACGCCGCCACGAGCAGCATCACCAGGGCCAGGGCGTTGAGGGGGGTGAGCAGCCGCAGCACGAAGCGTTGGCCACGCTTGTCGGCCCAGCGTCCGACGAGCGGTGATGCGACCGCGGTGGCGACGGAGACCACACCCGTGGCGAGGCCACCGGAGGCGACCGATCCGGTGGAGGCGGTGATGGCCGTCATGGTGCCCAGCGGGATCATGGCGTACGGGGCGCGGGCGGCGACGGCGAGCGCCATGGACCTGCCCGAGGAGATCGCGAAAAGGGATTTGTAGTGCGCGAGGGCGTTCAGCGGTGACGATGGCACGTGCGTGCTTCCTGAGAGGACGCCCTGCAAGGGTCCCGCGGCCATTCAGGCCGCCGGGAGCAAGCAGGGGGCCCGCGGTTGACACACACGGGCATCTCCGATGGTACTCCGCCCGGCCTGCCCGGATGAAATCAGGCGGTGTGCCCGGACAGACGTGCCGCCGCCTCCAGCACCATCCAGGCCTGCAACTGGGTGGAGAGCTCCACCGTCGGCCTGGTGACGCTGCCCTCGCTGGCCTGTCCTGCGGCTGAGGTGGGGAACAGGCCCGTGACGGCATCCCTCCCCCTCCACAGTCCGTCACCGGTTGCGAGGACGAGCCGTTCGGCGATGCCCCGCACCTCGTCGTCCAGGCCGGGGTGGCGGGCGGCCGCGGCGAGGTTGCGGACCAGGATTCCCGTGAAAAGGCCGCCGTCCCCGGTGCCGTGTGTCACCAGGACCCGCTCCTTCACGCCGGGCTCCGTGAGGTACTCGTCAGCGGCACGCACGATCGCAGCCGCCCGGGCCAGGTCGCGGGGCTCCCCCAACTCCAGCAGCGCCCCCAGGGTGGGCCCCTGGTTGTACGTGTACACCGGGGTGACAAGGGTGCCGTCCACCCTGACACCGTCGATGAGGAGGCCTCTGTCGTCCAGCAGCCTGTCGTGCAGCCATTCGACGATGGAGCGAGCCTCACCGACGTGGCCGGAGCGGGCCAGGTAGAGGGCGGCCGGGCCTGCGGCGGCGGTGTTGAGGAAGTCCCTGTCCCTGTTCCAGAACATGCCTCCCTCCCCGTCGAGGCCGGAGCGAAGCTCCCGGGTGAGCGTGCGCTGCGCCAGCCGCAGCGGGATGGGGCGGCCGGAGCGGCGCAACCGCGCGTGCAGCAGGTCCAGGCGTTGGGTGGCCAGGGCGAGCCACCCCATGTCGTCGAAGAAGTCGTTGCGGAGTGTGCCGCGGTTGCGCAGGGTGATGGTCAGCAGGAGGCGACGGGCCAGTCGGGCGGAACGCCCAGCGCCAGCCTGGTCGCCGCTGCGCATGCGCCGCTGTCCCCCGTCGACGATGCCGTCCATGAGGTGGGCCTGCCACCAGTAGTGGAACGGTGTTCTCGGGGTCACGACCACCGTGCGGACCGACGGGAGTGGTGCCAGGGTCTGGCCCATCACCGTGCCGGGGAGGTACAGGAACCGCCCCACGAACCGATCCATGACAAGGGTCTCGGCCTCGTGGGCTCGCTGGCTGCGGCTTGCCACCGGGTCGATCGTCACGAGAACCACAGCTTGCTGCCGGAGGGCTCCGGTGAGTGCCTGGTGTCGGCGTCGGTGAAGGGCTCCGCACCGCCGCACCACCCGTCCAACTCGGCGCCGTCCAGCCACCGGTAGCCGAACGGCAGGCGCATGGAGTCCCGTCGAATGGCCGCGAGGTCGGGACGGAAGTGGGAGCCCACCAGCAGGAGGTTCCCGAAGCGTCGGCCCTTGTGCACTGGCGTCTCGGCCCCGACGATCACGTGCCGCCACCGCTGTCGCATGCCGGCCACCACCTTCTTGACCCACGGGAAGGGTGCCGTGTCGGTGACGTTGTACACCACCACGGACTCCTGCCGGCCGATGCGCTGAAGTTCGTCCATGAACTCGCCGCTGGCCAGTTCCGCCGGCACCCGGGCACCGTCGAAGGCGTCCACCACCACGGCCTCGGCGTAGTCGGCGGGCATGGCGGCCACCCCGGAGCGGCCGTCGACGTCGCGCACCTTGATACCCGAGCGGGGCGGCAGGGGGATCTTGCGACGCACCTCCTCGGTGAGTTCGGCGTCGGGTTCGCAGACGATCTGTGCCGTCCCCGGTCGGCGCCACGCCACCCAGCGGGGAAGTGTCATGCCAGCGCCGCCGATGTGGATGATGCGCAGGCGCCGATCCGCCGCGGCGTCCAGCAGCGTGTGCTCCAGGATGATCGCCACGTGGTTGACGTACTCGAAAACCAGGTAATCGGGTCGTGCCGGGTCCACCCACGACTGGGACGTGGGCCCGAACTTCACGTGGAAGGCGCCGGGGACGACGTCGTCGGGGACAAGGCGATCAGGCATGGCCCGAGCATACGGACCGTCGGGCGGTGCACCGTCTTCGAGGGGTTGAGGTCAATCGTGGCTGGACTACCAACCACGATTGACCTTTCCCTCCGGTGAAATGGAGGTCGTCAACGCTTGCTGAGCGTGCCTGGCTTCTCTTCGGACCGGCCCTAGACTGCCCGTGACCCACAGCCCAGCCGCGGAGGAAGATGTCCGAGCAGAGCATCAACCGGCGCGTCCTTGCCCTCGCGCTGCCGGCGTTCGCGGCGCTCGTGGCGCAACCCCTGTTCCTGCTCGCCGACACCGCCATCGTCGCCCGGTTGGGCACGGACCCACTGGCCGGTCTGGGGGCCGGGGCGACGGTGACGTCGACGCTCACGGGGCTGATGGTCTTCCTGGCGTACGGCTCGACGGCGGTGGTGGCACGGCAGTTGGGCGCCGGTCACCGGACCCGCGCCCTGGAGTTGGGGGTGCAGGCCATGTGGCTGGCCGTCGGGCTCGGCGTGCTGCTGGGGGCCCTCGCCTGGGTTGCCAGTCCGTGGTTGCTGACGTGGCTGGGCACCAGCGGCGACGTGCATGCGCAGGCGCTGTCCTATGCGCGGTGGTCGCTGCCGGGACTGCCGGGCATGCTGCTGGTGCTGGCCGCCACCGGCACGCTGCGCGGTCTGGCCGATGCCCGCACCCCCATGGTGCTAGCCATCAGCGCCGCCGTGCTGAACGTCGTGCTGGACCTCGTCCTGGTGTTCGGTCTGCGCATGGGTATCGGGGGCTCCGGTGCGGCCACCGCCGTCGCCGAGACCGGAATGGGCCTGGCTGCGGCCTGGGTGGTGCGCACGGGAGGGCGTCGGGCGGGGGCGAACATGACCCCGACGCTGCACGGCATGCGCTCCAGCCTCGTCGTCGGGGGGCCGCTGCTGCTGCGCACCCTCACGCTGCGAGCCGCCCTGGTGCTGACCACCTGGGTGGCCGCCGGCAAGGGCGCCGCGGCGCTGGCGGCCCACCAGGTGACCTGGAACATCTGGGGCTTCCTCAACTTCGCCCTCGACGCCCTGGGCATCGCCGGCCAGACGCTCATCGGACTGGCGCTGGGCGCGGGCGCGATCCGCGAGGTCCGTGCGGTGGTGCGGCGCATGCTGGGATGGTCGCTGGGCGCAGGGGTGGTGCTGGGCGGCGGGGTCATTCTCCTGCGTGGGCCGCTGGCCTCACTGTTCTCCCCTGATGCCGAGGTCCGCGCCGGTGTCACATCCACCCTGCTGGTCATCGGCTGCACGCTGACCATCGCCGCCTACGTCTGCCTCGCCGACGGCGTACTCATCGGCGCCGGGGACGGCCCCTACCTGGCGCGCGTCGGCGTCCTCAACCTCGTGGTCTACGTGCCGCTGGCGCTGGCCGTCTCCCACTGGGGCCCCCCGGGCACCCCGGGACTGGTGTGGCTGTGGGCGGCCTTCAGTATCGGATTCATGGGGATCCGAGCCCTCACCTTGGCGTGGCGACAGCGCGGGGAGTCGTGGCTGACCACCGGCGCCTGATCCCGCCCACCGCCATACTCTTTGCATGCGCCGCCCCCTCCGGATCACCTTGGCCGTCCTCATGGCGCTCACTGCGCTGTTCAGCTTCCTCCTGGCGCTGTCCTCAGCCGTCGTCACCTTCTACGTTCCCTCCGGAAAGCAGGACGGGTATGCGGTGAAGAGGACGCACGTCGAGGAGTGGGGTGTGGCCGCTTCCGTCGGCGCTGGCGTCACCCTCCTCGTGGCCATCGCATGGGTGGTCCTGGCCGCACGCCGACCCCGACGCCTCCCGCTGTGGCTCGCCGTTGTGGGCCTCGTGGTGGTGGTTCTGGTGGTCGTCATCCTCATCGTGAACGAGTTGGGCGGCAAGACCTTCTGACGAATGATGTCCGCGACCCCCCATGTGACGTTCACAACGGGTTACGCTGCTCGAACCACTCAGCGAAAGGCACAACGATGCGCACACTGCTCGCGGTCGGCTCGGCAGCCGCCCTGATGGCCGGACTGGGAATCGCGGCCACGCCCGTTGCCCAGGCAGCACCGCCACCGTCCTACACCATTGAGGTACTCCCGGCGCTTCCGGGGGATGAGTACGTCCGGGCGGCGTCCATCAACGACGCAGGTGATGTGGCGGGAACCTCCAGCGACGGTGTCCGCACCGATCTCGTCGTGTGGCGCGCCACCACCCGCAAGACACCACAGGTGGTGGTCAAGGGAGCGGCGGAGGTGGCGGGCATCTCGGGCAACGGGGTGGTGGCCGGGAACACGACGGCGGAGACCACCTGGTGGCGCCCGTTCATCTGGCGCAACGGCTCGCTGAGCGTCCTGCAGAACGGAGCCTCACAGGACAACCGCTTCATCGATGTGTCGGAGACCGGCACGGTCCTCGACATGGCAGGCAGCATTTGGACCAGCATCGAATCCAGGACGGTGCTGCCCCACACGCTGGCAGGCACAACACTCACCGGTATCCAGACGAACGGCATCTCCGGAAGCGGGAACTTCGTCGTCGGATCGAACCACAGCGGGGCAGGCCCAGGCCCCCTCCGCTGGGCAGGGAAGACGTTGCAGGCGCTGGGCAAGCCGTCGGGCTCCGTCACCAGCGCAGCCGAATCCGTCAACGATCGCGGTGTCGCGGTGGGCACCGCGACCATGAAGAACCGCTCGGACAGGTCCGTGATCTGGGACGCTTCCGGGACACCGTCGTGGCTCCCCACCGCCCCCGGCCTCGAAGTGCAGGGGCCCACGGCCATCAACAACAGTGGCATCATCGTCGGCGCGGGTCGCGCGTCCGCAGAGACCATGGCCGGCTACGACCGTGGCGTTCTCTGGGCGCAGGGCAAGGTCCACGACCTGAATGACCTGATCACGCTGCCCAAGGGTGTCACCGTGAAGGCAGCGTTCGACATCAACAACGCCGGTCAGATCACAGGCCTCGTCAACGTCGCGGACGGCTCCGACTACGGGGTGACCCGGGGCTTCGTTGCCACCCCGAAGGCGTTCGACGTCTACACCACCCCCGGAACCCACCACTACAACGGCCGCGACTGGAGAACCACCTGCGGGCCCTACTCGCAAACCACCCGCTGCCGCACAGAAATCCAGGCCACCACCATCCAGGTGATCAACGGCAGATACGTCTACGTCAGGGGATGGGCCTTCAACAACCTCACCTACCTCCCATCCGCCCGCAGCCTGTGGAAGAACAACCCCCTGGCCCAGCCCGGCAACCACACCATCAACGGCCGCCAATGGAAGACCGAATGCGACAACGCGCAAACCGGACGCAACGGCTGCCGCAGCTACATGCTCGTCTCCGTGATCAAGGTCGTCGCCAAGCCTGTCAGCGGCTACACCTACGTCGTGGAGGACCAGCGGGTCTTCAACAACATCGTCAAGTTCAGCTGACGCAGTTCTGACGGACATGCCGGCCAGTCCCGACGAGGACCCCCTTCGCACCGCGGAGGGGGTCCTCGCTTTCACCCCCGAACGGGTACTCGATCGGCACCGGAAAGCTGGTGGACGGCTGGTACGCTCGGCAACCGCGGACACGGTGGAGATCGCTGACCGCCGGAAGGAATCACACATGTCTGGCAACGCCAATTTTCGTCTCGCGAACACCTCGATCCTCTCAGTGACGCGAGTGGAAGCACCCGAGGTCGTCACCTCGGACTCCCTCGATGACCGACTGGAGGGCACGTACGCCCGAATCGGTATGGCCCGTGGAGGGCTCGCCGGTCTGGCAGGGGTGGAGGAGCGACGGTGGTGGCCGGCAGGTACCAGCTACATCGCCGGTGGCGTCGAGGCGGGGCGACTGGCCCTTGAGCAGGCGGGTGTGACGCCCGACCAGGTGGGGCTCCTCATCAACGCCTCCGTGTCCAGGCCGCACCTTGAGCCGTCCGTGGCCACACAGGTGCACGACGAACTGGGCATGCCGACGAGCTGCCTCAACTTCGACATCACCAACGCCTGCCTGGGCTTCGTCAACGCCATGCAGGTGGCCGGGTCCATGATCGACGCCGGGCAGGCGGACTACGCCCTCATCGTCGCCTCGGAGGGCACCCGCGAACCCCAGGAACGCACGCTGGACCGACTCGTGAGCGGCGAGACCACCAAGGATGAACTCAAGGAGGCCTTTGCGACGCTGACCGTCGGCTCCGGCGCCGCCGCCATGGTGCTGGGCCGCGCGGACCAGAACCCCGACGGACACCGCATCATCGGAGGGCTGAGCCGTGCAGGCACCTCGCACCACGGCCTGTGCATCGGCACCATGGAGGAGATGCACACCGACAGCCGCGCCCTCTACGTCGAGGGCATGGCACTGGTGACGAAGGCGTGGGAGGAGGCCAAGTCTGAGTTCGACTGGGCCGACATGGACGCCTACATTCCGCACCAGACGTCGACGTCCCACCTGCGCGGACTCAGCAAGGCCCTGGACCTCGACAACTCCAAGCTCGCCGTGTCCCTCGTGCACCACGGCAACACCGCCGCGGCCTCCGTCCCGTTCACGCTGGCGCAGCAGGCGTCGTCGCTGAAGAGCGGCGACCGGGTGCTGCTCATGGGCATCGGGTCGGGGCTGAACACGTCGTTCACGGAAGTCGCGTGGTGAGGTCACCGGGGCCACTTCCCGGTCTCGATCCGGCGTGGTCACGCCACGTCACCGCCACTGACGCGGACGGCCTCCAGCGCGTCTGGCACATCCTCGACACCGCTGCCGCCCGCACCGACGGCGATGCGGAACCCTCCGTGGGCACCATGGTGTGCGTGCACGGCAACCCCACCTGGTCCTACGTGTGGCGCCGCTTCCTGGCCGCCGCCCGGCCCGGCTGGCGGGTCATCGCCGTCGACCAGCTCGGGATGGGATTCTCGGAGGATCCCCGCGGATCGCTGGCGCAGCCGCGCACCCTTGCGCAGCGGGTGGAGGACCTCGGTCTCCTCACCGACGCCGTCGACCTGAGCGGCCCCGTGGTCGCCGTGGGCCACGACTGGGGCGGCATCATCGCCTCCGGCTGGGCCCTGCGCCACCGCGACCAGTTGGCCGGGCTCGTGCTCGCCAACACCTCGGTCCACCACGACTTCTCCTCCGGTCTGCCCACACCCCTGCGCCCGGCGCGCGCGCTGGCCGACCTGACGTGCGTCCGGACGCCGATGTTCGTCCGTGCCGCCACCGCCCTGTCGCGGCCCCGCATTCCCCGCGACGTGCGTGACGCCTTCGCCGCCCCCTACCAGCACGCCGCGGACCGCCGGTTCGTGGGCCAGTTCGTGGCCGACATCCCGGCCGAGCCGACGCACCCGTCGCGCCCCGCCCTCGAGGACATCGCGCACGGCCTGACCACCCTGGAGGTCCCCGTGCTGCTGCTGCGCGGCCCGGCGGACCCCGTGTTCAGCGAGGCGCACCTGCGCGACCTGCACGCCCGGATGCCGCACGCCGACATCCATCGCTACGAGGGGGCCAGCCACCTCGTCACGGAGGATGCACCCCGCAGCGCCGTGGACACCTGGGACTGGATCGGCGCCCGCGTCGAGGGCGGGGAATCGCCACCGGACCCGGACGCGCACAGGACCCCCACGGAGCCCGGCCCCGCGTGGTCCGGCCTGCTGCGCAGGGCCGCCGACACCCCGGACGACCTTGCCGTCGCGCAGGTCGCCGATGGGCGCCGCATGACCTTCGCGGAACTGGAGGCTGACATCGCCGCCGTCGCGGCCGGCCTTGCCGCCGGCGGAGTCGCGCCCGGCCAACGCGTCGCCCTCCTGGTGCCGCCCGGCATCGACCTCACCGTCGCCCTGTACGCCTGCTGGCGCATCGGGGCCGTGGTCGTGGTGGCCGACGCCGGACTCGGCCTGGCCGGCATGCGCCGCGCACTGCGCGGGGCAGGCATCGACCACGTCATCGGCATCGCCAGGGGGCTCGCCGCCGTCGCGCTCCTGGGTGTGCCCGGGCGCCGCATCCTCGTCGAGGGCCCCACCTCGGCCATCGGCGCCCTGGTGGGTGGGCCCGGCGGGCACCGACCCGTGCAGGCGGCCGAGACCCTCGACGACGTGCGTCGCCGCGGCGCCCACTCCCCCGCCCCCGCACAGCCCCCTTTCGACGCGGAGGCCGCCGTCCTGTTCACCTCAGGCGCCACCGGACCCGCCAAGGGCGTGCTGTACCGCTCCGACCAGGTCCGCGCGCAGGCCGGCCACATCAAGGCCATCTACGGGCTGACGCCGCAGGACAGTTTCGTGGCGGCATTCGCACCGTTCGCGCTCTACGGCCCCGCCATGGGCGTGGGCTCGGTGGTTCCGGACATGGACGTGACCGCCCCCTCCACCCTGACCGCCGCCGGGCTCGCCGACGCCGTCGCCGCGGCGGACGCCACCACCGTGTTCGCCTCCCCCGCGTCGCTGCGCAACGTGGTGGCCACCGCCGACGCACTCAACGCAGCGCAGCGCGCCAGCCTCGCCCGGGTGCGGGTGGCCATGTCCGCCGGCGCCCCCATCCCGGTGTCACTGCTGCGCAAGGTCCAGGGCGTGCTGCCGAACGCGGAACTGCACACCCCCTACGGCATGACCGAATGCCTCGCCGTCTCCGACATCGACCTCGCCGGTCTTGAGCGCGCCGGTGCGGGCAACGGCGTCTGCGTCGGCAGGCCGTTGGCAGGCGTCGAGGTCAGCATCGCGCCCCTGCCACACGACCCCACCGATCCCGACGGCCTCCCCACGACCGCCCCGGACGTCACCGGCGAGATCATCGTGCGCGCCGCCCACGTCAAGGACCGCTACGACCAACTCTGGGCCACGCAACACGCCAGCACACGCGACGGCGACTCCCACCGCACCGGCGACGTCGGCCACCTCGATTCCGAGGGTCGCCTCTGGGTGGAGGGACGACGCACTCATGTCATCCACAGCGCCGACGGCCCGCTCACACCGGTCGCCCTGGAACTGGCTGTGCTGGGACTGCCCGGCATCGCGAACGCTGCGGTTGTCGGCGTCGGCCCCGTCGGCGCCCAGGCCCTCGTTGTCATCGTCGACACCGACGCGTCGGGACCAGTCGTGGCCGGTGCCGACCTGACATCCGCAGTCCGGGAGGTCACCACCGTCGTGACGACCCTCCCCGTGGCCGCCGTCCTGCGGACCTCCGCGTTCCCCGTCGACGTGCGCCACCAGTCGAAGGTGGACCGTGCTCGCCTGGCGCGCTGGGCGGATCGCGTCCTCTCCGGCGGACGCGTGGGCAAACCGTGAGAGTCCTCGTCACAGGTGCCAGCGGCCTGCTGGGCGCAGGGGTCGCGCGCGCCCTGGCCGCCCGCGGGGACGAGGTCACCGTGCTGCAGCGCCGGGAGTCGGGTCTGGGTTTGCGGGAGGTGCGCGGCGATGTCACGGACCGCGAGGCGGTGGACCGCGCCGTCGACGGCTGCGAGGCCGTCATCCACTTGGCGGCCAAGGTCAACGTCACGGGCGCCTGGGAGGACTATCGACGGGTCAACGTCGACGGCACCGAGGTCCTGCTGCAGGCCAGTCGGGCCGCGGGCGTGGGGCGCATGGTGTACGTGTCCAGCCCGTCAGTGGCGCATGCGGGCAACTCCCTGGTGGGAGCCGGCGCCGGACCCGCAGATCCGGCACGCGCGCGGGGCCACTACGCCCGCAGCAAGGCCATGGCAGAGCAGCGTGCGCTCGCCACCGACGCCCGTGGCGAGCTCGCCGTCGTCGCCGTCCGGCCGCACATTGTGTGGGGTCCCGGCGACACCCAACTGGTGGAGCGCATCGGCCGCCGCGCCCGGTCCGGGCGCCTGCCCATCATCGGCTCCGGCGCCCCACTGGTGGACACCATCTACATCGACAACGCCGTGGACGCGCTCGTGGCCGCCCTCGACACATGCGACGAAGCGCGCGGGCAGTCCCTCGTGGTGACCAACGGCGAACCCCGCCCCATCGGCGAGATCCTGGCCGGGTGGGCACAGGCCACGGGCGCCCCCGCGCCCACGCGCCATGTCCCCGCCGCCCTCGCCCGGCTGGTCGGCAGCGGGGTGGACGCGGTCACCGCACTCCGGGAGCGCCTCGGCCACGACCTCACCAGCGACCCGCCCATCACGCGCTTCCTGGCCGAACAACTCTCGACGGCGCACTGGTTCGACCAGCGACGGGCGCGACATGTCCTGGGGTGGGCGCCGCGCGTCAGCCTCGACGAGGGATTCGTCAGGCTCCGGCGCCACTACACCGAGCACCCCCTGCCCTGATCGCATCGGCTGCACATGCCGTGGCGCAGTTCTCCGAGGGCATCAACCGCACGAAAGGCCCACCATGCAGAACCCTGCGCGCGTTGCATCATCCCTCGCGCTGAAGGTCGCGGCTGTCCTGCTGCTCAGCACACTTGCCGCCTGCTCCATCACGACCGGCGACAACACGTTCGACGCACAGGACACCACGGCGGACGACTCAGAGTTCTCGATGCTCGATTCCGCCGGCATCGCCCGGATCATGCAGAGCAAGTCAGTACGGCTGGATATGCGCACAGGCGCCGTCGTGAAGGCCGACGTGGGGCTTCAGGAGTCGAGTACCGCGCCCGACCTCGCTGCACCGGACGGCGAAAAGCTCCAGCTGAGCATCCGGGGCAGCGAGGGCAGATTGACGGCGGCAACCGACCGCGTGAGGTTCACCACCACCACCTCGATGCCCACCATGGACATCGTCTACTACTTCCTGACAGCCGAGGACCGCGAAAGCTATTTCCAGCTCCTTCGCGACGGCGTGGAGGACTACGGCATCGACGGCGAGGCCGTGGAAAGCTGGATCGACGGCACCGTCGCCAATCCCGAGGGTGCTGACTCCTACGCCCTGGCACCCGGCAGCAAGCTCGGTTTCGATGTTGTCTATGACCTCCGCTACGACGGCACCAACGACACACAGGTGATCATCGTGGAGGTCTCGGCAATTTCGTGAGGCAGTGAGGGCAGTTCCGCGGCCCCTCAGACCCGATAGTGGGCGAACCACTCACCACCATGGCCCGGGCAGTAGCTTGTCCCCGTGCTCGGTTCACTTCTCACACTCGCCTTCTGGGTCCTGCCCGTCGCCTCGGCCCTGATTGTGGTGGCCACGCTGTCACCCACGGAGGAGCCCACCGACCCCCGCCCCTACGGGGGCGCGCTTCTGCTGTGGCTGCTCGTCGCGATTCCGTCGCTCCTGGAGCGACCCTTCCCGGTGATCTACGACGTCCTGCGCCGCGATGCCACATACATCGCCAGTGGCCAGGTGTGGCGCCTGTTCACGTCCCCCCTCGTGCAGATGGGCGGTATCAGCGGGACACGGAACAACCTCTTTGCGCTGGCCGTCGTGGCAACGGCCGCGGTGGCCTACTGGGGTGTCACCCGCACATGGGTGGTGTTCTGGTTCGGCGGCGTCGCCTCCAACATCGCCGTACTCGGGCTCCGCCCCGTGGGGGGTGGCAATTCGATGGCACACCTCGTGCTGGCGACCGCCCTGGTCTCCTCCGTGCTCGTGGATTCCCGCCGACGTCCGCTGGCCGTGGCGTTCGCCGTCGTGGTCCTGGCATTCGCGGTGGTAATGGTCATCACGAGGAATTACCACGCCGTCTCATGCGGCATAGGGCTCGTTGTGGGCCTGTTTCCATGGCTTCGACGCCCGGCCCCGTCCGCCTCGATGAGCGAACGTTGAGCGAGCAGTGACTGCACCATGAGGCACCTTCCGATGCTTGATGGTGTAACGCGGACACGAGCAGGAAGGGACGGCCATGAGCACCGCCATCTTGACCTCCATACACGGCCGGGACCCGATCTCGCAGGCCGGCGTCGCCAGCCAGCTGAGGATGCGCCCCGAGGTCAGAATTGTCGAGACGTCTGAAGAGGCCGACGTCGCCGTCGTCGTCGCTGACAGGGTCGACGAGCACTCCACCCACGAATTGCGCGTGTTGAGCAAGCACTCGACGCTGCGCCTCATGCTGGTCGCAACCGTCGTCGACGACGCGGCGCTCGTGGCTGCCGCGGAGGTCGGCGTGGTGGGGCTGCTCCGTCGCGAGGACGCCAGCCCCGACCAATTGGTGCGGACAATTCTGCGGGTGGCCTCGGGTGACGGGTCGGTGCCGCCCGACCTGTTGGGCAGGTTGCTGCAACAAGTCGGGCGCCTGCAGCGACAGGTGCTGGCGCCGCGCGGCCTGACCTTCACCGGGCTGGCTCCTCGCGAGGCAGAGATCCTGAGACTCGTCGCGGAGGGCAACAGCACGTCCGAGATCGCCCTCACCATGAGCTACAGCGAACGCACGGTGAAGAATGCGCTCCATGACCTGACCACCAGACTGCAGCTTCGCAACCGCACGCACGCTGTGGCGTACGCGCTCCGCGAGGGCCTGATCTGATGCCCGCCCGAAGGGGCACCCACGTGTGCCCTGCATCAGGGACCGAGAGTGCTGCCGCCGGGCGCCGCGAGAGGGAAGACTGCGCAAGATGATCCATGAGGTGGACTCGGCACTGCGGGCGCTGATCGAACGCGAGGCACTCGGCGCCTCGGGCGTCGAGGTCGTGTTCGACGCACCCACCCGCGAGTGGGCGGGCCGGCGCAACGCCCCGACCATCAACGTCTACCTGTACGACATCCGCGAAGACCTTCGGCGCCGCGAGCGTGGTCTGTTGAACGAGTACGACAAGGACCAACGAGTCGTCGCCCGCCACCTGCCCCCACGGCACTTCAAACTGTCCTATCTGGTCACGGCCTGGACCCAGCGACCGGAGGACGAGCACCGACTGCTCTCCTCCCTGTTGTCAGGCTTCCTGCGCTTCGACGCGCTCCCGGCCGATCTGCTCAGCGGCCCGCTGGCGGAGCTGGGACTTCCGGTCGCGGTCACGGTCGGTCTGCCGCCCCCGGAGGACCGGGCGTTCGCGGATGTGTGGTCGGCACTGGGTGGTGAACTCAAGCCCTCCATCGACGTGGTCGTGACCGCGCCCATCGACACCGGCCAGCGCTACGAAGCGGCTCCGCTTGTCACCGCCGCGGCGCGGGTCAACGTCGGCGGCACCAGGGGTTGGCCACCTGTCGAGCAGGCAGGAGGTCACCGCCCCACGCCGCCGAAGAGTCGCGTGTCGATGCAACGCCGACGCAAGCCACCCACGTCGGCCGCGTCCGAAGGTTCGTCGACGTGAGCGATGCGAGCCTGTCCCATCTCCTCGCCCGCGCCGCACGGGTCGAAGAGCGGGTGCGCGGTCTCGTGGCGCAACGACGAACCGATGATCCCGCTCCCGAGGACCCGTTCCGTGGCCTGTACCTCAACGACGAGGCTGTTGACCGCCTGTTGGAGGGCTCTGCGGCCGTGCGCTCACATCCCGAGTACCAGGTCAGGGCGCGCGCGGAGGACGACGCAGACCGGGCGGAGGCGGCCGGCGAGGTCCTGAGGCTGCGACAACTTGCCAGGAGCGCGTCCCTCACCGACTTCGACGTCGAACTGCTCGTGATCGCCCTGCTGCCTGATCTCGACAACCGCTTCGAGCGGCTGTACGGGTACCTCAACGACGACGTCACGCGGCGGAGAGCATCGGTCGGGTTGGCTCTCGAACTCGGCGGGGCGTCGGCGATCTCCTCGTCGGCGCGCGGCCGCCTGGAGCCGAGCCGCCCCCTCATCCGCCACGGCTTGCTCCTCGTGGAGGACCCGGAACGCCCCTTCCTCGGCCGCGGACTTCGCGTACCCGACCGGGTGGCGGCTCACCTGCTCGGCGACGACGCGCCGGATCCCTCAGTCGCACCGCTCATGGAGGACGTCACGCCGTACGCAGCAGCCGTCGCCACGCAACTCGGGCATGCTCTCGCCTCCGGGGTGATGCTGGCCCACCTGCGGGAGCGGCTCACCGGGACGGGTGCCGCGGTGGCGGTGGAGGCGCTGGGGCTCGCTGGACGGGGCACCGTGGTGGTGGACCTGCGGCGGCTCGCCACCGCAAACGACCCTGTGCATCTCGTCGCGCTCGTCCAGCGGGAGGCCCTCCTCCGGGGGGCCGGTGTCGTGGCCGGGCCCATCGAGGCCCTGGCCGACGCGGCGCCCGATGGCGTGCACCTGCTCACCGAGTCCGAGCTGCCGGTGGTCCTCGTGGGTGCCCTCACGTGGGATCCGCAATGGTCGCGAGCCAGCCCACTGCTGCTCGACACTCCGGTGCTGACCCGGAGCGAGCGGGTTGCCCTGTGGGAACGGGAGATGGAGGCGGAGGGTTCCGGGCTGGACGGCAACGACGTGGCCGGCCACCTTGCGCTCGGCCCCACCCAGATCCAGCGGGCCGTCCGGGCGGCCTCCGCGTCCGCCCGGCGCACGGGCCACCCCATCACGGGTGAGGACCTTCGGCGTGGTGTGCGCGCGCAGAACGCAGCAGGGTTGGAGCGACTTGCACGCAGGATCGAGCCTGAGGTCAGTTGGGAGGATCTCGTGCTGGCGCCCGGGGCGCTTCGCGGCTTGAAGGAGGTGACAGCTCGCGCACGATACCGGGACACGGTGCTGACCGATTGGCGGATGCGCCGGGGCGGGGGCCGCGGACATGGCGTGACGGCATTGTTCGCGGGCGATTCCGGCACGGGCAAGACGATGTCCGCGGAGGTGATCGCCGCTGACCTCCGGCTCGACCTCTACACGGTGAACCTTGCGACCGTGGTGGACAAGTACATCGGCGAGACGGAGAAGAACCTGGAGCGAATCTTCGTGGAGGCCGCAGGCGTGAACGCCGTTCTGTTCTTCGACGAGGCCGATGCCATTTTCGGGAAACGCAGCGACGTCCGGGACGCCCACGACAAGTACGCCAACATCGAGAGTGCGTACCTGCTGCAGCGGCTTGAGACCTTCGACGGATTGGCCTTGCTGGCCACCAATCTGCGGGCCAACATCGATGAGGCCTTCACCCGCCGGTTGGACGCCATCGTCGAGTTCCCGGCCCCCACGCCGGAGCTGCGGCGCTCGTTGTGGCTGCGCTGCCTGGCACCGCCGCTCCCCCTCACCGACGACGTTGACGTCGACTTCCTTGCCGAGTCATTCGAACTGGCCGGCGGCAACATCCGCTCGGCCTCCACCACCGCCGCGTACCTCGCGGCAGCGGCTGGCACCCCTGTGGGGATGAGTGACGTGATCGCAGCCGTCGAACAGGAATACCGCAAGCTGGGCCGCCTGGTGCTGGAGCGGGAGTTCGGCCTCTACTACGCGCTGCTCCGCTGAAGCCCGCCGGCACGACAGCTGCCCGATCGGGCAACGGTGACGGACCCAGTGGCCCCTACCGCTGGGGTGCCGGAAGTGTCACAGTGGAAAAGTCGCAAGCACGGAGGCCTTCGATCATGCATGAACACTCCCCAGATGAGCGCAGGGATCCTTTCCGGCCCAAGGGCGCCCGGATCGACGACGAGTTCGCGCCTCACCTGGGGCGGCTGGCCGTCGATGGACGAAGCGACCTCCTGAGCCCTGACCACGTTCTCGGGTTGCAGCGAACGGCGGGCAACACCGGGGTGAGCGCCATGTTGGAGGGGGAGCCCTCACCGGTCCACGACGTCATCGGCTCCGGTGGCCGGCCTCTGGAGCCGGCAGTGCGCACGGACATGGAGTCCCGCCTCGGTGCCGACTTCGGCGACGTACGGGTGCACGATGATGCCGCGGCAGCCTCCTCCGCCAGGGCGGTGAATGCGCACGCCTACACGGTCGGGTCGAACGTCGTCTTCCAGCGGAACACCTACGACCCGTCCTCGACGGCGGGCCGGACCACCTTGGCGCACGAGTTGACCCACGTCATGCAACAACGCAGCGGCCCCGTCGACGGCACATCCGCGCCGGGAGGCATCAAGGTGAGCGACCCCGGGGATCGGTTCGAGCGTGAGGCGGCCGCCAACGCGGACCGGGTCATGGCCTCCCCCGACGCATCGTCGGCGGTGAGCGCCGCCGGGCCTGCAGTGCAGCGCGAAGAAGCTGAGGATGAGGAGCCCGTGCAGGGAACGTTCGTTCAGCGGACGCACGCCGTGGACGAGGAGGAGGAACAAGCCGCTGATTGAGAGCACACAGGCCCGGGACCTTCAGTGACCGTGGCCGTGAGTGCTGCGCCACTGAAGTCGGGAGTCTCGGGATGTCCGGGGAGAGCGGGGAACATGCGCACGAGCGACAACCAAAGGAGCGGGCAGCCGCGTCGACCGCCCAAGGAAACTCGGGTGGCAGAGCCGCACACGGCCCCCGCGCTCAATGCCTTGCTGTCCAACAGGTGTGCCGCCGCGGATCCGGCTGGCGTGCTGGCCCTGCAGCGGGCCGCGGGAAACGTCGGCACGGCGGGGCTGATCACACAGCAACAATCGTCCACCGACGAACCGAGCGTTCAGCTGAAGAAACAGTCCAACGCTGACCCGATCTTTGGTGGTGATTACAACGAGGTCGAGGTCACAGGGCTCGAAGGCAAAAAGTTCATCGAGCAGGCGAAGGGCAGCGCCGCCTCGTATCCGCTGGGACCCCACCTGGGTGCCAAGACGTCGGGTTCCAACAGCCGCCGCGACGGAAATTTCGGTGTCGAACTGGCGCCGCAGAATTGGAACTACGACAGTTTCAAAAGCGCCAAGTGGGATCTTGCGCTGCAGCTCAAGACGGGCGGGCTGGGCGAGAAGAGCATCTCGATGCACAACTGGGCATTCAGCAACATCGAGGTGGCCGAGACCTTCGAGATCGTCGGAAGTGGCAGCGTGTCCGCGGGCACACCGACCGGGCTCGTGTTCGGGATGGACCAAAAGCTGCCGATCGTCCTGACCGGCCGCAATGCGAAGCAGAAAGTCACATATTCCGACTACTTCAAGGACACCGCCGGCTGGACCGTCGGCCGCGAGATCACGGACTCAACCACGCTGACACGCTCCATGAGCTTCGGCATCGGGCCGAAGTTCGAGGACGCCGCGAAGAACAAGGGCGAAGGCGAGTTCGGCCTCAGCTCCACGAACTCCGACACCATCTCACAGAAAATCTCCACGATGGGCGGGGCAGCAACAACGAGCGGTACGGGCTCGGGTGGCGAGACCACCATCGCCGGAGTCGATGGCAGGACGATCCGAAAGTACGTCTACCCCGTCTATGAGGTGAAAAACTTCCTCGTCACGGCGTACCCGCACAACCCGAAGACGGCGGAGGTCACCGGCAACAAACCGGTGACTCTTCCCGTCAGCTCGTTCATCCTGGCACGGGTCGAGACAATCGATGCCGACCAGGACGGCAAAGTTGATGGTGCCAACTCCCCGTCGCCCGCGCAGAACGCCGAGGAGCAGCGCCGCAAGGGCGAGATGGCAGGCAAGGAGATCCAGTCGAGCAATGGCGTACGGCTGAGAATCGCGCTCGAACGCGAGATCGACGCGCAGAAAGACTTCGACAATCAGGACTTCAGCCAAGTTCTGAGTGAAGGAGAGATGGCGCGCACCGTGACGAAGGAATGGACGACGGAGGCAGTCAACCAATTCAGCGTCGTCACCCAGGATGGCAAGAAGGTGTCGGGGACAGGTGGCTGGTCCCTGTCCGCAGGGGGCGCTTTCGCAGGGGTCGCTGCCAAGCTCGGGTACAGCGAGATCGAGTCGCGGACCGGCGAGTTCGGCGACCAAGTCGTGAGCAGCGGTTCGTCCGGCAACGTGCAGACGGTCAAGGTCCATCAGGAGGTGGCCGGGCCAGCAGTGGGAAGCGGCAAGAACGTTCAGGTGATCACCATGCCCCTCTACCGGGAGCGTGTGTACTCCTACCACAGCTTCGACGCCGCGACCGGGGTGTGGTCCCGGCTCCCGGTCACAGGGCGCAGCAGGTACTACTACCCTGTCGGCGCCGTGACGACGCAGGATGTCCCGCCCAGGAGCGAACTGAAGCCTGAAGGCCACGAGGCGCTCGAGGACGCCGGCACCAGGGGAACGGCCAGGACCGCAAAGGACCTCAAGTCGCAGATCGAGGCGGAGAAGGACCCCGTGAGGAAGGCCAACCTCGAACGGCAACTCGAGGAGTCACTGGCCAGTGGCCGGGAGGCTCTTGAGGAGGTCGTTCGCCGCGCCCACCCATCACTCGTCATCGTCGACCGCGCCAGAAACCTCTACGAGATAAAGATCCCGGTCCCAGTCTCTGAATCCGATCAGAACCAGGGAGGACACAGCACGGAGATGAAGAAGTACCGCAGCACGCTCGAGGGCCTCATGGACTTCCTGGCTCCGACGGCCGCCGCCCACAATGCGGCGGACAGGATGCAGACCATCGACACGGACCCAAACGATGACGTGACCATCACGTCATCGGCGGCGCTCGGCGGCACGGGTGCGCAGGGCGGCGTCAATCCGTTCCCGGGCGACGTCGACATGTCCGAGTCGATCAAGGTCCTTGCGCCAAACGCGGACGCGGCAGCGAATGCGCTGGCGGCGGCCATCCAGGCAAGTGTCACGAAGGCCACGGTCACGCGCACCGACGGAAAGCTCGGCTACACGTTTCACGGGTGCATGGTGGGTGTGTATCCACCGGACGCGAAGAAGCCCGGCGCCGCTGTGAGATTCACGGCAGCACAGACGATGGCGGGCCAGATCTCCTACGACAGGAGGAACGGGACAAAGGCAACGTTGACGCTGGCACAGGCCATCGCCTCGCCAGCGGCGGGGCGGGCGGCCAACACGTACTGGCGCGGCCCGATTGACGAGACGGGCACCTACGGCGAGATCACCAAAGTGCTGAACTACGACGCGGTGACCAAGGACACCGGGGGCGAGCACCTCTTCGGAACGCCAAGAGTCGGTCAGGGCTTCCAAGAAGTCGGGTTCGGTGGCGAGGGTCGCCACGACACCGACCGCTCGAGACTGCTTGAGCCCCTCAGCAGGGACATCGCGAAGTACGCGGACGAAGGCAACTGGGTGAAGGCAATCAAGCGTGCCTACACCGTCGCCCGCATGCTCAATGATGTGACCGCGCTCAACGCGTTCGCACCTCTGCTGGGCAGCGATGTCTCTCAACTCAAGCAGATCATCGATCACATCGAGATGTTCAACAACGATGTCGTGAACCCGAGAGCCGAAAAAAACCTGCTCGGCATCGGCACGGCCATGAACGACGAGCAGGCACTCGCGGCTGCACAGAGACTGGAGTCGAGAATGTCGGGCGTGGACAAGGCCAGGACCCTCGCATCCGTCATGAAGAAGGCGATCGACTCAAGTGGGGGAAAGATGACACGCAACGCGAAGGCGTACGCGATCATCGAGAACGACATCGTCACGCCGCTCCAGGAGCGGATCAAGCACGATTCCACGTTCAGCCGACGATGCCGGGACGCCCTCGCCTCAAACGGCTACCTCAAGGGGAGGTGAACCACCCCATGTCCCAGCGTGGCTACGCCCTGTTACGAATCTCGCGCACACTCTTCTACGACGATCACCTCCTCGCTGGTGGTGGTCCTCCTGACATCAGGCATGACACAAGTGAATTGGCGTTTGACTTCGACGCGCGTGCCCCAGAGGAGCTGCCAGTCATCCGTTACCACACGGCGAGAATCGCGGTCCCGAACGAGCACCGCAGTTCTTGGGAGCTTGCCCTGGGCCAGGGGTACAAGCTGCTGGTCGTGACGGCGACGTTCTCCCAGAGCGAGGCAGGCATCATCATCGATGGACGGATCAAATCCAACTACCAGACACAGTTGAATCCCTTCAGTGCGACGATCGGACCCAACGCTTACCACCTCCGCTCCTCCCCACTGACCATCGGGAGAAACTCCGTAGTGGGGGTGCTGGAGGACGCAGTCACGGGCCGCGAATTTCGCGAGTACCAGGAGATCGAGGTCGAAGAGGTCATGAGTTCATTGACGGAGCCATCCCTGGCAGGGACGACAGAGAGCGCAGAGGCTCAGGAGCGACGGTGGGACGAATGGAAATCGATACGGAAGTCGAGCCTGTGATGACACTGCACGAGTCCGCGGAGCAAGCGTGGGGGGACGGACGCATCGGCTACGCGCGCCGGCTGTACGAGCAGATCATCGAATCGGACCCAGACGATTGGGGAGCCAATTTCCAGATCGCCTGGCTGGATGGCATCTTCGGCAGACTCACGCGCAGCCGCATCGACGGGCTCGAACGGCCCGGATTGTCAGACTCGGCCCATGATCGCCTCGAGACCCTCCGAGGAATGATCACGTATCCGACGCCCATCGAGGGAGGTGAGGACTCCTGGGACATCGAGGCGCTGCGCGCGCGAGACGGCAGCCAGGAATACTCGAGCTGGTGGGAAGCCCACGGAAAAGCCGCCGCCAAGGCTGGGCTCTTCGGTGTCGCACTTGCATGTCTGGAGGCGGCTGAGCACCGTGAGCCCAACGGCGCGTACTGGGATCCCCCGTCGTGGACGCATTCATTGCCCGCTCAGCTTGGTGCCCACCTCACACTCGTGAGAAGTCCCTTCGCCTGAACGGCCCGGCCCATCAACAGCATGGCGACTGGTCACGGAATCGCACCGTGGGCGATGAGCCACGCGCGTGGGTCGGTCGCGAGTCCATCGATGCGGATCTCCAGGTGCACGTGCGCTCCGGTGACGTTCCCCGTGGCCCCGACGGCTCCGATGACCTCGCCGGCCGTCACCGTCGCGCCGACTGCGACGCTGATCACGCTCTGGTGGGCGTACCAGATCTCGGTGCCGTCGGAACGGCTCACCTTGGTGAGATTGCCGTACGGACCCCCGCTGTCCTGCGCATAGATCACCACGCCTGCGGTCACGGCGTGAATCTCTGTTCCCTCCGAAGCGGCGAAGTCCAATCCCGTGTGGGTGTTCTTCCACGGCCCCTCCGAATCGCCGAACTCGGCGGTGGTCCGGTAACTGCCCTTGACAACCGGCAACACCACATCGCCCGTCGTGTCGCCAACGCCGTTGCCGAGGGCGTGGGCAACGGCAAGGGCGGCGACGAGCAGCGCGAGGAGGCCCAAGAGTAAGGCGCCATCGATCAGCATGGCGCGTCCGACGCGGAGCTCGCCGCGGCGAATTCCTGACTTCTCCCCCGGCTGGTTCCCGCGCACCACAACGGGCGCGATTCTCGCAGCTGCCTGACGTTTCATCAGACTCTCGCCTTTCGCCCGAGCGCGCATGCGCCGGACATTGCGCTCAGAGTACGCCCGGGCTGAAACATGCACCACAGAAGTTTTCACCGCGCCGAACGGGGTTGCCTGATCGGGCACTGTTCGCTGCCCGCCCACGGGCCCCACGGGTCGTCGCGCGCGTGACCGGTTCAGGCAGATGCTGGCCACACGGTACTGAGAAGTGCCAGCCGTCCATCGCGAACGAGCAAGGAGACACAGCATGCCCACCTATCAATCGCCAGGGGTCTACGTCGAGGAAGTGGCAGCTGGCGCACGCCCGCTCGCCGGGGCGGGAACGGCGGTGGCCGCGTTCGTCGGCCTGGCCGAGACCGGCCCGTTCAACACACCGACACTCGTGAGCAACTGGACCCAGTTCGCCACCACGTACGGCGGTTTCGTGCCGGGCTCCTACCTCGCACAGTCGGTCTACGGATACTTCCTTAACGGTGGTGGCAACTGCTACATCGTGCGGGTGGGACAGAGTGAGTCGACCAACGGACCCGCACCACGCAGCGGGCGCGCCAAGGAGTTGGCAGCGGCGCCGACCGCACAGATCGGCCGCCTGAGGGTCACCGTGACCGAGGCGGGCGTCGAACCCGGCCACGTGAGCGTCGAGATCACCGACCCCGGGGGCGAGAGTCCGACCGCGGACATGTTCCGCCTCGTCGTGAAGCGCGACGGCGCCGTGGTCGAGGAGTTCGACCGCGTCTCGCTCGGCCGCGGCAAGACGAGCGTCTCCACCATGGTCAACACGACGTCGAAGCTGATCCAAGTGGAGGAGACCGGCACCGGCGCCGTCGAGCGCATCGCCTCCGGCGAAACGGCACTGATCGCCCCACCCGCGCCCGCCAGTCAGCCATCCAGCGCCCTGAGCGCAGAGGACTACGTGGGCGACGTCGCCGAGCGCACCGGGCTCGCCGGACTTGAGGCGATCGAAGAGATCACCATGCTGTGCGTCCCTGACCTGATGAGCGCCTACCAGCAGGGGGCCATCGACCTCGACACGGTGCAGGCAGTGCAGACCGCCATGATCGCCCACGCAGAACTGATGGGCGATCGCATCGCGATCCTGGACCCACCACCCGGCTTCAACGCGCAGCAGATCAAGGAGTGGCGCGTGGACAAGGCCCGCTACGACTCGATGTACGCGGCGCTCTACTGGCCATGGGTGAAGACCATGAACCCCGCGACGGGCCTGCTGTCGCTCATGCCACCCTCGGGTCACATCGCCGGCATCTGGGGCCGCAACGACGACACCCGCGGCGTGCACAAGGCGCCCGCCAACGAAGTGGTCCGCGGAGCCATCGACATCGAGATCAACATCACCCGCAACGAGCACGACCTGCTCAACCCCGAGGGCATCAACGTCATCCGGGCGTTTCCCGGCCGCGGTATTCGGGTCTGGGGCGCCCGCACACTGTCCTCCGACCCCGCATGGCGCTACCTGAACGTCCGGCGGTTGTTCAACTACCTGGAGGCGTCGATCCTGAACGGCACCGGATGGGTCGTGTTCGAGCCCAACGATCCGGCCCTGTGGGCCAAGATCCGGCGCACCATCGCCGCGTTCCTCGTCCAGGAGTGGCGCAACGGTGCCCTGTTCGGCGCAACCCCCGACGAGGCGTTCTACGTCAAGTGTGACTCCGAGACCAACCCCGCGGAAGGCATCGACGCTGGCCAGGTGGTCTGCGAGATCGGGGTGGCACCCGTCAAACCTGCCGAGTTCGTGATCTTCCGCCTCGCCCAGTTCTCCGGCGGCGTGAGCCTCGTGAGCGAGTAACCCGTCCCCATCTTCGATCCCTTGGAAAGGCAAGCACATGGCACTCCCTGAAGGCGACAGCTCCGTCGGGCACTCGTTCGGTCTGGAGTTCGACGGCATCACCATCAAGAGCATCACCGAGGTCTCCGGTCTCAAGATCGAACAGGACGTCATTGAGCTCAAGCAGAACGGCCCCGACGGGAAGTTCGTCATCCGCAAGCTTCCCGGTCGACCGAAGGCCCCCGACATCACGTTGACGAGGGGCCTCAGCTCGGACAACAGCTTCCAGAACTGGGTCAAGGACAGCCAGTTCGGCAAGATGGAGGTGGTGCGCAAGGGCGGGGCGATCATCGTCTACGACTTCGAGGGGCAGGCGATCAAGCGCTACAAGTTGACCAATGCCTGGCCCAAGAGCCTGGAGATCGGATCGCTCAAGGCGGGCGACACGTCGGTCCTCACCGAGAAGCTGGTCCTGACCTGCGAAGCGATTGAGGTGGAATGATGCGCCGCGGACCTTCGACCGCGGCGTGGCCGCCGACCACGGACACGCTGTCCGGGCAGGTCGAGGAGGCGTCCCCACCGGAGGAGTCCCTGCGGACGGAGTTCGCCTTCCTACTGCCGCGCGGCTACGTCGACGCCGCCGGAGGCGTCCACCGTGACGGTGTGATGCGCCTGGCCACGGCCCGCGATGAACTGATCCCGCTGCGGGACGACCGGGTGCGGGAGAACCCTGCCTACCTCACAGTGGTGCTCCTGGCCCGGGTGATCACACGGCTGGGCAGCATCGATGACGTACACGCGGGCATTGTGGAGAACCTGTTCGCGGCGGATCTGGCGTTTCTGCAGGACCTCTACCGCCGCGTCAACACCGAGGGCCACACCCGGGCCGGCGTCACCTGTCCGTCCTGCGAACACCAGTTCGTGGTCGACATCTCGGGTGGGCGCCTGGGGGAATCGTGACGTACGCCACCGAGAGGCTCTACACCGAGGTCGCGTACGTGGCGTACTACCTGCACTGGTCCAGGGACGACATCCTCGACCTCGAGCACGCCGAACGGCAACGCTACGTCGCCGAGATCGGTGAGCTCAACACCCGGATCAATGACGGCCGATCCACGTGAGCGATGAAGGGAGGAGTGGCGAATGTTCTGGTCATGGGTGAAGCAGCATGCACCGTGGCCGCTCACCAGTTCCGGTTCGGCACCCGCCGGCCCCACCGCCCGCCGCGACCCAGCGCCGACGGTGTCCCGGCCACAACCCGAGTGGCCGAACATGCCGCCCCTTCAACGCATCCTTGCCCGACCGTTGACACCCGTCGCGCCGCTGGATTCCTTCACCGGATCCCTCACGTCACACCAGAACCCCAGCTTCCTCGCCCCGCTTCGCCACCTTCTCGATCCCAGCGGTTCCAGCGGTGTCGTCACCGGGCTGGCGGTCGCCAGGACAGGGGCTGAATACGCCGGGGACGCCCGCCTCACCGTGCCGACCGCCCCGCGACGGGCCGTTCCGCTTCAACGCCAGAAGACGAACCCTCTGCTCGCCGGGCGCGACGACGCTCCACCCACCAGTTCCCCCGGCGACCTGACCGCCGGTCCGCCGATCATCCGCGACTCCCCCGGTGCAGAGGCCACGGGAGGCGTTTTCTCGATCCAACGTTCGCTCCCGACGATGACCGCCGCTGCGCCACGACGATCCGCCATGCCCTTGATCGCCGTGCGAGATCTTCCCGTCGTCGCATCACCGGCGCACCTGCAACGCGCCGAATCCGACGGGATGTCACCCGCGACCGAGGCAGTCCATGTTCTCGAGTCGCCGGAAGGAGCAGCGCCCGTCCAGAGGTTGGAGGCCACGGCACCGCTGGGCGGTTTCTCCGCAGCGATCGCCGCGTTGCAGGACGCGCCACCGGCACTGCCCGCAACCCCGCTGGCTCAAGCGGCTCCACCCACGCGTTCTCCAGCGCAGGGCCGTCCCGCCTCGCAGAATGGTGGGCGTCTGCACGTCCAGCGATCGACCAGTGCCAGCAGCGCCGACGGCGACGCGACCCCCCACAAGATCGAGCAGGCACTGCACCCTGTTGCGTCCCGGGACCACCTCCATAGCTCGCACGAGGAACCATCAGGCGCTCCAGAGACGTCCGTCCTCGTGGCACTGGAGGCCTCGCCCGACCCCGTGATCCCCAGCACTCTTCAGCGATCGTCCCGCGACACGCTCAGCTCTGGCGAAGCGCCCGGATACGCCGCCGGTTTCTCGAGCACAGCTCCCCGACCCCCGTCTGCGGTGGCAACTCCGGCGGCGACCCCGGTGGCTGTTCCACTGCAACCCCTGCAAAGGATGCCCATGGTCGACGGTGACGCGAAGCGCCCGCCCGGGCCGACGCACGAGGCCCCCAGGGCACCGGAGAGTGGCGGATCCAACGCCCCCACCCACGACACGTCCCCTGTCGACGCCGACCACGCACCACCCTCCCCGGCCACGCCCACCCCGGTGGAGGCATTCTCCAGCGCGTACTTCCCGGAGGGCGCCGACGACGCAGCCATCCGGCACACCGCCGCTGCTCCAGCAGGCCCGACACCTCGCCCGGTGCCCGCCATGCCCGTGGTCATGAGGCATCCCACCACGCTCCAGCGGGCAGGATCCACGTGCACCATCGGGCTGCTCGGCGAGCGTCCGCCACTCCAGCCGGAACCGACGTTCGTGGGCGCGGAGCCGGTGTCGTCGTCGGTCCAGCGCATCACCCACCTGCCACCGGTCGAGTCGAACACACTCCCCGGCGCGACGATCGCACGTCCCCAGGAGTTCCGGGGCCTCGGCACGGCGCCGCCATGGGCGGGCCCGGTCACCCGCACCGTCGCCGAGCAGACGGTTCCGCTCCAGCGCGTCTCGGCGTCGATGGCCTCCCCCGCCCGGGATTCCCTGCGCCCGACACCGACGGGGCCCGGCTTCACGATGCTCGATCCACGCCCGGAGCAACCGATCCGGAGGGTCGCGCCACCCGTGTCATTCGCGTCGATGTTCAGTGCGACGACGGCGGAGGGCCACCGGAACGGAGCGGACGGGTTCACATCGGTCCAACTCCAGCACGCCGGCGCGGACAGGGAGGTACCCGTCCAGGCCAAGGCGGATGCACCCGTGGCCACCCCTGCGTCCGAGTTGCCTTCTCCTCCGCCGCCGGTCGCCACCGACGCGCCTGCGATTCCCGCCGCCGCGGCAAGCGGCGCGAAGGACAACATGGATGAGATGGCGCGCCGACTCTTCGAGCCGCTGTCCGCGCGCCTGCGGGCGGAACTCTGGCTGGATCGCGAACGAGCGGGGCTGATCGCCGATGTCCGCCGTTGAGTGGGAGGTGATGGACCATGGCTGACCGTGAGGACCCCGCCGTCAGCGTCTGCTTCACGGTGGAGATCGACGGGGCGGACCTGGGCGCCTTCAGCAGCTGCGACGGGTTGGGCTGCGAGGTCGTCATCGAGCAGCGCGAGGAGGGCGGTGTCAACGGCTTCGTATGGCAGCTGCCCACAAGGATCAAGTACAGCAACGTCAAGCTGTCCCGACCGGTCGGCAGGTCAAGCAAACACCTGACCGACTGGTTGGTGAGCTTCGCCACCGGCGTCTCCCGCCAGACTGCCACCATCACCGCCATGACCGGCGACGGGGAGAAGGTCGCGACGTGGAGCCTCGACGGCGTGATCCCCGTGCGGTGGTCCGGCCCGAGCCTCAACCCGGATTCACCCAAGGTGGCCGTCGAGACGATCGAACTCGCCCACCACGGTTTTCTGCCCGGCAAGGGGGTGTGACGGATGAGCAAGGCCATCGCGCTCACCAGCGGCGGCGCCGCGGCGCTCCCCCCTGCCCGCATGAAGAAGGCAACCCTGCGCCTGTACGATTCCGCGCCCTCGGGCGGCGGGGCCAAGCCCGGCGCCCCGCGCGGCTCCGTCGACTTCCAGTTCAACCCCAAGGAAGTCACCATCTCGAAGGACGCCACCTGGGAGCGGAAACCCGCCCAGCGGGCCAAGAAGGCCGCTCCCCCCACGTTCACGGGGCCCGGCCCGTGCAAGCTCACGGTCGAGATGTTCTTCGACGCCACCGAAACCACCGACGGGTCCGTGGTGGCGGCCGTGGAAAGCCTCTTCGCGTGCTGCGTTCCGACGAAGGAGAGCCTGTCGTCGAAGAAGCCGTCCCCACCACTGGTGGTGCTGCAGTGGGGAGCGGTCTCCAGCTTCCCGGCATTCGTCACCTCCGTCAGCGCGAAGTACACACTTTTTCGGGGCGACGGCACCCCGATTCGCGCGCTGTGCAGCGTGTCCATGGAGGAGATGCCCGGCGACCCACTCGGCCAGAACCCGACGTCGGGCAGCCTGGATGTACGTCGAGTGCATCGCATGGTCACCGGGGACACACTCAGCTCGGTTGCATTCGCCGAGTACGGCGACCCCACCCGATGGCGCGCACTGGCCGCCTTCAACGAGATCGACGACCCGATGCGCCTGCGCGCCGGGACAGTCCTCCTGCTCCCCTCACCCGAAGAACTGGCGACGAGCCCATGAGCACCTCAAGCACCTGCCTCGTGGAGATCGACGGCACCCCACTGCCTCCCGACATGGCGCCGCTGCTGAGTTCGGCATTCGTCGATGACAGCCAGCAACTCCCCGACATGTTCGTCCTGCGGTTCCGCGACCCCGGCCGCATCGTCCTGGAGAAGACCGGCGCCAGAATCGGCTCGACCATCCGGATCAGCGTCCAGACTTCGGGATCGGCAGCGCCGGAGGACCTGCTGCACGGAGAGGTCACCGCGCTGGAGGCCGAGTTCGACACCGGCGGGACCTTCACCGTCATCCGCGGCTACGACCAGACGCACCGGCTGTTCCGCCAACGCCGAACCCAGAGCTACTCCCAGGTCACGGCCGCCGACATCGCCACCGAAGTCGCCCAACGGCACGGGTTCACGCTCGGCAAGGTCGAGGCCACCCCCACGGTCTTCGCCCACGTCTCGCAGGCGGGTCAGACCGACTGGGAACTGCTGAGCGGGCTGGCACGCGACAGCAGGCGTGAGATCGCGATTCGCCAGGGCTCATTCTCGTTCAGCGCACCGACCACGGCAGCAGATGCCCCCGAGGCGTCAGAGAGTGCCTCCCGGAACCCTCTGGTGATCCAGCTCGGCCGGGACCTGTTGCGCTTCCGCTCCGTCCTCACCTCCGCCCAACAGGCAGCCAATGTGGAGGTCCGTGGCTGGGATGTGGCCACCAAGAAGGCGCTGACGGCCACCGAGCCCACGGCGACGGGCAACGTCGACCTTCCCACCGTCACCCCAGCTGATCTGGCCAAGGCCTTCGGTGACGTCACCCACGTGTCAGCCGACACGCCGTACAGAAGCCAGGCAGAGGTGGACGAAGCGGCAAAGGCCCTGTCGGAGGAACTGGCCGGCGCATTCGCGGAGTTCGAAGGGGTCGCGCGGGGCAATCCGCGGATCCGTGCCGGTGCACCGATCTCCGTCGACGGGCTCGGTATCCCCTTCGACGGCAAGTACACGGTGACCACATCCCGCCACTGTTTCGACCCGGGCGCGGGCTACACGACGGCGTTCTCGGTGACCGGATCGCACGACCGCACGATGCTGGGACTCACGTCAGGGGGTGGGCGCTCCACACAGGCACCGGCAGGCGTGGTGATCGCCCAGGTGAGCGACGTGTCCGACCCGGAGAAGATGGGCCGGGTCAAGCTCGTGTTCCCCTGGCTCTCCGACGACTACGTCAGCGACTGGGCCCGCACCGTGCAGCCCGGTGCCGGCAGGGATCGGGGCTGGACCGTGCTGCCAGAGGTGGGCGACGAGGTTCTGGTGTGCTTCGAGCAGGGCGACTTCGGCCGCCCCAACGTCATCGGCGGCCTGTTCAACGGGGTCGACACGGTGCCGGCCGGGCCCGTCGACCTCGTCGACTCCGGCTCCGGCGCGGTCAACCGACGCTCCATTGTCTCCCGTCGGGGCCACCGGATCGACCTGCTCGACGCCGATGACCGGACCGAAGGGATACGACTCGCCAGCTCCGACGAGAAGCTGACGCTCACGCTGGACAGCGTCGGCTCCGTCATCACGATGCATGCCGACGGCACGGTCGTGATCGAGGGCTCCATGGGCATCACCATCGACTCGGCCAGCGCCGACATGCAGCTCAGGGGCGGGAAGATCTCGCTCACCGCCACCCAGGGGGTGGACGTCGACGGGGGTGGCGGCCCCGTGTCGGTGAGCGCCGGCGGACCGCTGAGCCTGAAGGGTGCCACCGCCACGCTCGAGGGCAGCGCGACCACCGAGGTCAAGGGTGGCGCCATGTGCTCCATCTCGGCGTCCATGATCAAGATCAACTAGCCACACACAGCACAAGAACGCGGAAAGGAGCAGACCATGCCAATGGCAGCCCGAGTCGGGGACCCGACCGGTCATCCCGGGGTGATCGGACCCCCGGGGGTCCCTACGGTGCTGATCGGCGGGATGCCGGCCGCCACCGTCGGCACCCCGCACATCTGCTCGTTCCCCCCACCAGCGGTGCATCCGCCCACCGCGATCATCCCGCCGGGATCCCTCACCGTTCTCATCGGGGGCATGCCCGCAGCCCGCATGGGCGACCTCGCCGGCTGTGGGGCACCCATCATCCTGGGCTGCCCGACCGTGATGATCGGCGGCTGAGATGACCGTCGACTTCATTGGCGCCGGCTGGTCCTACCCGCTGGGGACGGACGCCACCGGCTCCGTGGCACTGGTCACCCGGGAACGGGAGATCGAGCAGGCCATCACCCTCATCCTCGGCACGGCCTGCGGCGAACGCCCCATGCGCCCCGAGTTCGGCTGCCGCATCCATGATCACGTCTTCGGACCGGCCACCTCGGCGACGGCGGGTCAGGTGGCCTACGACGTGCGCGAGGCACTGGAACAGTGGGAACCGAGGATAGAGGTCGGTGAGATCGACATCAGTTTCGAGGCCATCGAGTCGGGCACGCTGTATGTGAACGTGGGTTACCTCATCCACGGGACCAACGATGCACGCAACCTCGTGTTCCCGTTCTACGTCATACCCGACCACCGGAGCGGGGATCAGCCGATGATCGCCGCGCCCGGTCGCCCTGGGCTGCCCGCGCTGGGGGGTGGATGAGTCATGTTGCCCGCGCCGAACCTCGATGACAGGCACTTCCAGGATCTGGTGGACGACGCCAAACGCCTCGTCCAGCAGCGCTGCCCCACATGGACTGATCACAACGTGTCAGATCCGGGTGTGACGTTGCTCGAGGCCTGCGCCCAGATGGTGGATCAGTTGATCTTCCGCCTCAACCGGGTCCCCGACCTGCACTACATCAAGTTCCTGGAGCTGATCGGCGTCGAGCTGCGGCCGCCTGCCGCGGCACAGGGATCTGTGACGTTCTGGCTCTCGGCCCCACAGCCCCAGCCGGTCGTGGTGAGGGCAGAAAGCCGCGTCGCCACCCCGCGTACCGATGTCAACGAACCCGTCGTCTTCACCACTGTGCGCGAGCTGCAGATCCTGCCGTGCTCCTTCCACAGTGCTGGCGCACATGCGGCAGCGGGTACCCAGGCAGACAACACGGCCACTCTCGGCCACGGCGGATTCCACTGCTTCGCGACACCTCCACTGGTCGGCGACGCCCTGCTCGTGGGCCTGTCGAACGCAGTGCCGTCGTGCGCGGTGCTGTTGCGGATGAACTGTGAGGTCTCTGGCCGCGGCGTCGACCCGCGCAGACCCCCGGTGGTGTGGGAGGCCTGGACGGCATCGGGTTGGGTTGCGTGCGATCTCGATTCCGACGAGACGGGCGGCCTCAACAAGCCCGGTGACGTGATCCTGCACATCCCGTCCACCCACGAGGCGTCGATCATCGCCCGGCAGCGTGCCGGGTGGCTTCGCTGCAGACTGGTGGAGCCGCAGCCGGACCAGCCCACGTACAACGCCTCCCCGACGATAGTGGCGGTGGAAGCGTTCACCATCGGCGGGACGGTCCAGACAGTGCACGCCGAGTCGATCCACGACGAAGTGCTCGGACGCTCCGACGGCACGCCCGGCCAGCGGTTCGCCCTCCAGCGTCGACCCGTTGTGGCCTCGGACGGGACCGCGTCGCTCAGTGTCGGCCGGGACGGCGAGGAAGAAATCTGGGCCGAGGTGCCGGCCGATCATTTCGCCCTGTCAGGTCCCAGCGACCGCCACTTCCGGATCGACGCCAATGCCGGCATCGTGCAGTTCGGCCCCGCCGTCCGGGGCGCTGGCGGCGAGCTGATCAACTACGGTGCCGTGCCCGCCGCGGGGGCGGTTCTGCGGCTGCGCAGCTACCGGACCGGCGGCGGCGAGCGCGGCAACGTCGCGGTGGGCCAGGTCCGGGTCCTGAAGACCAGCATTCCGTACGTCAACAGGGTCGAGAACCGTTCCCACGCGACAGGTGGGGCGGAGGCGGAGACACTCACCGACGCGAAGACCCGTGGCCCGTTGATGCTCCGGTCCCGCGGGCGCGCAGTGACAACCGAGGACTTCGAGCAGTTGGCGCACGACGTCGCGCCCGATGCGGCCCGCATCCGTTGCGTGCCTGACAGCGAGTATCCAGCCGGTGTACGGCTGCTGGTGGTCCCCCACGTCGTCGGTGACGAGATCGGCCGGATCCAGCGCCACGACCTGGACCCACCTCAGTCCACGCTCGAGCGGATCAGCGAGAGCCTGGACGCGCGGCGCCTCGTCGGGACCCGGCTGCTGGTGCAGCCACCGGACTATGTGTGGCTGACGGCGGTCGTCAGCCTGACCGCGCGGCCCCGATTCACCCCCGCGGAGGTGCGCATCGAGGTCCTGCGCGCGTTGTATCGCCTCTATCACCCGCTGCTCGGAGGGCAGGACGGCACCGGATGGCCCTTCGGTCGTTCCGTCCAGTCGCATGAGGTGCACGCAGAACTCGCACGAATCCCCGGCGTGGACATGTCCCAGCAGGTGCGGGTGTCGATCTTCCCCGCCGAGGCCGACACCGGACGACGCGGCGACCCGGTCGAGCGACTTGATCTCCCGGAGACTGCGCTCGTCTACTCGTTCGAACACCAGGTCCGGGTGCTCTGATGAGGGGCATCATCGATGGGCTGGCCACTCCGGTCCCCCTGTCGGAAACGCTCCCGTCGATGCTCCGTGAGGACCCCTTCGCGCGCGAGCTGTGTGCCTCCCTCGACGAGGTGCTGGCGCCGATCCTCCTCACGCTGGACTCGTTCGCCGCCTACCTCGACGTGGGGACGACACCCGAGGACATGCTTCCCTGGCTCGCGCAGTGGGTCGGCCTCACCGTCGAGAAGGACCAGGACGGCCGCGCGCAGCGGGACGCGCTGCGAACGGCCTGTGACGTCTACGCGCTCCGGGGGACAAGGTCCGGCATCGAACGTGCCATCAGCTCGGCGCTCGGGGTGGACGTGCGCGTGAGCGAGTCCGGCGCGGCCACCTGGTCGGACCGCGCCGACGCCGAACTGCCCGGTGAGGCGTTGCCGGCGATCGTGGTGACGGTGCGACCCGTCTCCGGTCAGGCGGTGGACGTCGAACATCTCGACGCCGTCGTGCGGGCCGTCAGCCCCGGGCACGTGCGCTACGAGGTCAAGGTGGCGCAACAGTCATGAGACATCGGGGAAAGTCCAGCCGATCCTGACAACAGCTCAGATGCCCAGCTCCGCGCACGTGCGGGAGTGCTCGCGGCGGGCGACGGCGGCCGCGCTGTGGTCACCCATCCGCTCCAGCGCATCGACCAACAAGTCCCACGGACGGTCGTGGTAGGGGTCGAGTTCGATCGAGCGCTGCGCCGCACGGACGGCAACGGCGAGGCTGCCCAGGCCCAGGGCCAGCCGTGCGGCGTGGGCGCCCGCCCCGGCAGCAACACCGCGGAGCCGTTCACGTTCCTGCACCACCCAGTCCGCCGGACCCACTTCAGGAAGCAGGTCACCCGTGTACAACTCAAGGACCTGCAGGTGGGACTGCAGCGCCTCATCGAGCGCCCCGGCGCTCTCCAGCTCCAACGATCGTCGGCCCAGCCGCTCGATCTCGTCCACCTGCACGAGGGCATCCGGCAGGCACAACAGATAGCTGTCGCCACGGCGCTGGATGCAGCCCTCCGGCAGTCCCGCCGCGAGCAGGCACTGCCGCACGCTGGACACCGCCACCTGCAGGCTCCGAACACCCGAACTCAGCAATGCCTCCGGCCAGAGCGCGTCGATCAACGTCTCGCGGTGGGCCTCGCGGCCGTGCCGCATGGCCATGTACATCAGCAGCAACTGTCCACGGGGCCTGAGTTCGCGCCAAGCCACAGGGCGACCGTTCGCCAGCAACTCGAATGTGCCAAGGCACCCCACTCTCGTCGAACCGCCAACACTGGTCACTCCCCCATCACGCACGCGTGGTGTCGCCGGTGGGACGGCCATCACCAGCAGGTGCTGGATATCGACCCCTCGCCCGGCCGCCCGGGCCTTCGCAACTGCTGCCGCCTCGCGCGCTCCACCACCATTGCGCCGCACTGATGCGGTCGCTTTGAGGCTGGCTGCCCATGCCCGGAGGACCGGCGCATCGAGCGCCTCGGCCGTCACGTCGGCCATGTCGAGCATCTCCTCCCCCGAGGGGTCGTCCCGGAAGAGGCAGGCCGCCCCCATGGCGAGCGCCAGGACACACCTGGCCCAGTGGTCACCCTGGCGCCCACATTCGTCCACGAGGCCGCGCCCCGAGTCCAGCCAGGACGTGGTGGCGGCCCCGGAAAAGCCGAGGACGACGTACTGCAGCCCCCTGGCGACGCGTGACAACCACGGCAGGGCGTCGAGGTCGGCAGCCAGTACAACCGCTTCCAGGAGAGCCGCCGAGGAGTCGTCGGGGTGGTCGAGCTCGGCCAGCTGGGCGGCCAACCGGATCGCCAGCACCTCCCACGTGGGGAGGCCCGGCTCGGTCAGCGCGCGCCGCAGTCTCACGGACGCCCCGTCCATGTCGCCGGCGAGCAACCGGGCGATCCCGCCGACCAGGCCCGGTTCGTCCACGACATCCAGGACACTTCTGGTTGCCCGGCGGAGTCCGCGGGAAACCCGCAACCGTGGATCCGGAGCTGCCGCAGGGCCGTCCGGTGCCGACGGTAGCCAGTCCTCGGCCATGGCACGCTCCACGGCGCAGCGGGCTCGAAAGTTCAGGTCATCGAGGAGCGACTCGGCTCGCCCAAAGCCGGCGACCGCCTCCGTGATCCTGCCGCAGCGAAACATCCTCCGGGCATCGGCGAAGGCGATCCATGGGTCGTCGGTGGCCAACCGCCGGCCGCCGATGATCCAGGCCTGGTCGTCGGAGACGAGGGAGAACGACGTCTGCTGCACCAGTCGTGCAACAGCACCCCAGTCGTCTGCCCGCGCATGAGCGTGCAGCGCCGGCAACAGGTGCCCCGCCTCCTCGAGGATGGCCGCGCTCCGCGCGTACCATTCCCGGGCCCCGGCTGCGCCGAGCTCGTCGGCGAGGAGCACTTCAAGGTGGGTCCGGAGTACGTGGTGGTACCGGTAGGTCACCCCTCCGTCCTGGGTGGTGGTGAAGAACTGTTGACGCTCCAGATCCCTCAGAACGGATGCGCTGCCACGCGTGTGCAGGAGGAGGTCACACATGTCGGCGCTCAGCACCCCGAGCACACTGGTCCTCAGGAGGAACAGCCTCCGGTCCTCGTCGAGGCCGTCGAGCACATTCCGGGTGAGGTAGGACCGGATCATCTGGGAGCGCCCGTTGAGTTCACCGACCGCTCGATCAAGCTCGAGCCTGGTGAGTTCGCGCGTCGCCAGATGGAACAGCTGCAGGCCCGCAGCCCAACCGCCGGTGCGCCGCGTCAGCGCCGCAGCACTCTCCGGGGACAGCGGCTGGCGGTAGACGAACCGGAAGAGTTCCTCCACCTCCCAGGTACGGAATCGTAGGTCGTCGGCCTCCAGTTGCCCCAGTTGCCCAGACACCAGCAACCGTGACGTGTTGATGCCCGGCGGGGGGCGGCGGCTGCCCAGTGCGATGCGGATGCTGCGCGGCCTCAGGTCGATGAAGCGCGCGAGCGCGAGCTCCGCAGAACTCCCCGCCAACTCATGCAGATCGTCCACGACAAGTTGAAGGGTCCGCGGCGGCACTCCCTCCAGCACGGTCACCAACGTCTCGATCCGGCCCGAGCGTCCACCTTCAACGATCCCCGGATCCGACAGTGCCGCTCCCAGTGCCGACGCGAGATGGCTGACCAGGGAAGCCTCCGAATCGTTCTCCCCGGACGCGCTGTACCAGGCCAGGGGGATCTCCGCCTTTGCCGCCAGTTGGGCCAGCAACGTCGTCTTCCCGGAGCCGGCAGGACCGATCACACATCCGAGCGTCGGAGCCGACGGGCCGGCCAGCCGGTCCCCGAGACGCGGACGTACAAGACCGTCGACGTCGGGGCGGCGCAGCTTCTCCTGAAAAACGGCAGGGGCGGTGGGCAGGGCATCCCGGAACTGACTCATCTGCGGACCTCCTCCACTCCACACACCGGGTCGCGCGAAACTGGCGCGAGTCGGTCAACGACGTACGAGCAGACCCCCCACGTAGCCCAGAACACATCCCGCCAACGTCAGGTAGGCGCCCGCGCCCGGCGACACGTCGCTCCCGACGACGGCCAACGCCACGAACAGACCGATCAACGCCAGAGCTCCTAGCATCGACACCAGACGTGTCAGCCGACCGGTGCGGCCGGTGAGGCCGAAAACGGTGAGCCCAGCGATCACGATGAAGACCAGGCCCGCCGAGACCATGCGCCCTGCAATCCCCAGGGCGGGGTTCGTGATGAATTCGCCGGCCAAGGTGCCCGCGTCCAGGTCCACACCACGAAGGTCGCTGGAGGCGTACCAGGGGAGGAACGCCCCCAGAACCATGGCAAGACCACCGAACACGGTGAACAACACCCGGGCCAGCGGGAGGCGCGACGGAGCCGCAGCCTGAACGAGCTCACCTGCCACCTGGACATCGGAGCGACCGTCCGACGCGGAGATGGTGAACGGCCGGGTCACGTCCACTGCACCGGGCGCGCGGTTCATGCTCATCGTGACGCGGCTGTTCACCACCGTTGCGGCCGGGACGTCGAGAACGCGCGGGAGGAAGGTGAACTCGACGGCGTTCTCCGGGTCATCGCCCGACAGGGCGACCCGGACCGGCTGGGCACCAGCACGGTTGTCGACGCTGGCGGTCATGATCCCTCGACGTCGCCCCGTCATGCGCAGCACACTGGGATCGAGGCGGATGGCAAGCACTTCAATGGCCTCGCGGGACGCCGTCTGGACGAACGTGCCTGCAGCATCCACCTCGGTCTCACCGTCGGTGGCCACCACTGTGAACTGCCTCGTCACCTCCTGACCGGGAGGGGGGCACCAGGCGTCGAGTCGGAGAGCAACTGTTTCCACGTGGCCCGGCGCCACCGACAGCCTGTCCGGTGACATGGTGAACCCGATCGCCTGTTCGGGGTCCGTACCGGAAAGGGACACCCGCGCCGGAGAGCGCCCACGCTGATTGTCGACGTGGACCTGCACGTTCGCGGACGGCACGTCGTGCACTCGGACGATGCTCGGTTCGACCCGCAGCTTCAGCGTCGCCATCGGGGATGCGCTCGTGACCTGCACCAGTGTCGCGACCGCCGTCGAGATGCGGGGCCCGTCCATCGCTGACACGGTCACGGTGCGGCTCACCTCCGCACCCGCCTTCGGTTGCGGGGCTTCCAGGATGGCGTCGACCTGGACGGCCTTGCCGGGGGGTACGTCAATGTCCGAGGGGAACCAGATGACATTCACCACCCCTTCAGGGTCGGAGGCCGTGAACCGTAGGTGGGTCCACTTCGCACCGGCCCTGTTGTCCGCCACGACGCGCACCCTGGCGGGCGCCCCGTCCTCCACGCGCACCATGCTGGGCAGAACCTGCAGCCTCACCAGCGGATCCTCGACGGCGCGGGTTGTTGACTGCTGCAGTGTGATGAGGGTCTCCACGGTGCGGGGCCCGTCGTGGGCACGGACCGTCAGGGATCGCGAAATCACCTGCCCAGCCTCGGGTCGCGCTGCGGCAAGGGTGACCTTGATCGATGCGGTTGCACCCGGGGCGACCTGAAGTTTCGGGGGGTCGAACGCGAACCTGACGGCCATTTCCGGGTCGGAGCCGGTGAAGCGGAGGTCCACGGGGCGGTTGCCACCAGAGTTGTCGACCAGGAGCACGCAGTCCGCGCTGTCCCGGTCACTGGTGCGGACCATGGACGGCTCTGCGTGCACCCGCACGGGCACATCCAGTGCCGGCACGGCAACGGACACGCGTACGTCGACGTGGGCTGGCGCCTGGCTCAGGGACGTGACGCGGAGGGTGAGGTGTGCCTCCTGCGCGGGCACCAACGTGTCGGAGAGGATCCGCAGTCGGAGCACAAGAATCGCCTCGGCGCCCGGCAGCAACTGGATCTGATCCGCCTCTGCGTGCAGCCAGGCAGGTGCGCCGGGCGTCTCGACGGCGTACCCGTCGACGATTGACGACGTGTTCGCGATCCGCAGTTGCAGGAGCGTTGGCTCACCGGTGGCGACGACGTCCACCGCATCCTGGTCGGCCTCGGCCCGGAAGCGACCGGCCGATGATCCGTCCAGGTTGTCCCAGAACGAGGCGACCTGCGGCGAGGTCGCCGCTTCCCGGGGGTCCTCCGCGGCTGCCACCACCTTCCGGTGGACGTCGACCGTGGTGGGCCCCGTGTGCAGCGGCAGCTTCGCGGCCTGACGCGCCGGGGCGGTTGCTGTCGCCTTTTCGGGCGGTTCGTCCCAGGCGAGGAACGCGCGGCAGAGAGAACAGAACTCGGCATTGGCCTCGTTCTGCGCGCCGCATTCGCCGCATATGACTTGCACCGCGCCACCCAACGTCGTCGGAGGTGCCCACTCAGTGGTTGACATTGTCCCACCTGCACGGGGGAAAGTCATCAGGGCGGAGAATGGCAGCTCGAGTCAGCGAGAAGGAAAGTGGCGGAATTTCGACGGGAACAATGTCACCACGCACGACGTTGAGTGGGGTAGACTCAACCCTGAAATCGACCTGTGGAGGACATCACCTTGAACACGGAGAAACTGACAACCAAGAGCCGCGACGCCGTTACCTCGGCCGTCCGGCAGGCACTCACCAACGGCAACCCCAGCGCCGAGCCGGCGCACCTGCTGCACGGCCTGTTGCTGGTGCCGGACAACACGGTGGGCCCCCTGCTCGAGTCCATGGGGGCCGACCCGCACGCCGTCGACGCATCCGCCGTCACGGCCATCGGCAAGCTGCCGTCGAGCACAGGGAGCAGTGTCACGCAGCCGACCCTCTCGGGCGCGTTCGCCCGCGTCCTGGCCGCCGCGGAAACCCTGGCCGACACGCTCGGCGACCAGTTCGTCGCCACCGAGCACCTCCTGATCGCCCTGGTCGACGTCCAGTCGGAAGCCAGCCAGGCGCTGAAGGCCGCCGGAGTCGACTCCGACGTACTCACCGCCGCGTTCAACGGTTCGCGGGGCGGCAAGCGCGTCACGTCCGCCGAGAGCGAGGGCGGCGAGTCCGCACTCGACAAGTACTCGATGGACCTCACCGAACAGGCACGCTCCGGCAAGCTGGACCCCGTCATCGGGCGCGACGCCGAGATCCGTCGCGTGGTGCAGGTGCTGGCGCGCCGGACCAAGAACAACCCCGTCCTGATCGGCGAGCCCGGCGTGGGCAAGACGGCCGTCGTGGAGGGGCTGGCCCTGCGGCTGGTGGAGGGCGACGTCCCCGATTCCCTGCGCGGCCGACGACTGGTCTCGCTGGACCTCGCCTCGATGGTGGCGGGCGCCAAGTACCGCGGCGAGTTCGAGGAGCGCCTCAAGGCCGTCCTCAACGAGATCCGGGACGCCGATGGCCAGATCATCACCTTCATCGACGAGCTGCACACTGTCGTCGGCGCCGGGGCCTCCGGCGAGGGCGCCATGGATGCGGGCAACATGCTGAAGCCCATGCTGGCCCGCGGCGAGCTGCGCATGATCGGCGCCACCACGCTCGACGAGTTCCGCGAGCGGATCGAGAAGGACCCGGCGCTGGAGCGTCGCTTCCAGCAGGTGTTCGTGGGCGAGCCGTCCGTGGAGGACACCGTCGCGATACTGCGCGGGCTCCGCGAACGATACGAGGCGCACCACAAGGTGCGCATCACCGACTCGGCGCTGGTGGCGGCGGCCACGCTGTCGGACCGCTACATCACGTCCCGGCAGCTGCCCGACAAGGCAATCGACCTCATCGACGAGTCCGCGTCCCGGCTCCGGATGGAGATCGACTCCTCCCCCGAGGAGATCGACATGCTCCGCCGCGACGTCGACCGCATGACGATGCAGGCGTTCGCCCTCGAGAAGGAGGACGACGACGCCTCCAGGGAGCGCCTCGCGGCGCTCCGGCAGGAACTGGCCGACGCGCAGGAGTCGCTGCGCGGCCTGGAGACCCGGTGGGAGGCGGAGAAGGCCAGCCTCAACAAGGTGGGCGACCTCAAGGAGCAGATCGACCAGCTGCGGATGGAGGCCGACAAGGCCCAGCGCAGCGGCGACCTGACCCGCGCCTCGCAGATCCTCTACGGCGACATCCCGGCGGCGCAGCGGGAACTGACCGAGGCCGAGGAGCACGACAACGCGCCCTCCATGGTGTCGGAGGAGGTCTCCGAGTTCGATATCGCCGAGGTGGTGGCCGCCTGGACCGGCGTCCCCGTCGGCCGCCTGCTGCAGGGCGAGTCCGAGAAGCTGCTGCAGATGGAGCAGCGGATCGGTGAACGCCTCATCGGGCAGCGGCCCGCCGTGACGGCGGTGGCTGACGCCGTGCGCCGGTCCCGCGCGGGCATCTCCGATCCCCACCGCCCCACCGGTTCGTTCCTGTTCCTCGGACCCACGGGCGTGGGCAAGACGGAGCTGGCCAAGTCGCTGGCGGACTTCCTGTTCGACGACGAGACCGCGCTGGTGCGCATCGACATGAGCGAGTACTCGGAGAAGCACTCCGTGGCCCGGCTCGTGGGCGCCCCTCCCGGCTACATCGGCTATGAGGAGGGCGGCCAGCTGACGGAGGCGGTGCGCCGTCGTCCGTACTCGGTGGTACTGCTCGACGAGGTGGAGAAAGCGCACCCCGACTTGTTCAACATCCTGCTGCAGGTGCTGGATGACGGCCGACTCACCGACGGCCAGGGCAGGACTGTGGACTTCCGCAACACCATCCTCATCATGACCTCCAACCTGGGGTCGCAGTTCCTGGCCGACGGCATGCTGGACCCCGAGTCCACCCGCAACGCCGTCATGGCCGCGGTACGGCAGGCGTTCCGGCCGGAGTTCCTGAACCGGCTCGACGACATCGTGTTGTTCGACCCGCTGACCAGGGAGGAGCTCGGACGGATCGTCGAGATCCAGCTGGCGCGACTGAACCGCCGCCTGGCGCCCCGGCGCATCACCGTCGAGGTTTCCGAGGCGGCTGAGCAGTGGCTCGGGGCCACCGGGTTCGACCCGATCTACGGGGCACGTCCCCTGCGTCGACTGGTGCAGACGACCATCGAGGACTCCCTGGCCCGGGGACTCCTGGGCGGCGCGATCCACGACGGTCAGACCGTACGCTTCGACGCGAATCCTGACGGCAGCGGCATCACGCTCGTCGCCTGACATGGAGCGGTGGGTCGACCCTTTCGGATCGGCCCACCGATTCATCGAGTCAACTCGGTCTGCCCCAGGGGATCAGTCCCCGGACCCGGGGTCCCCGTTGGGCTCCCACTTGTCGCCCGGATTGCACAGGGTGAAGATCTGATCAGTGGGGGCGGGACCGCGCACGTTGATGACGCGCATGATGATGCGGTTCACCTTGTCGGCGTCAGTGATGGCCTTGGCGGAATCCTCGTGGACCGTGAACAGGAGCTCCCTGGGGAACGGGACATCTTTGCCGTCCTGCACCACCCGCCCCACCTCGAGATCGACTCCGAACAACGGACCATCGGGGTCAGAGGAGTAGTTCCGGACCATGTCGACCTTGTAGCGGGCACCGTAGATCGCCTTCACCTGTGCAATCGTCATTCCGACGCGCGCCCCATCGACGGTGGCGCTGGAGGGCGTCTTGAGATGCACCTCGATGATGGGGCTGCTCCGGTACGTCATACCCGCATTGATCCTGACCCCCCGTTGGCGCAGGAGTTGTGTCTCGGAGAAACTACCGCAGTCATTCGCGCCCTTCACCGTACTCATGTAGCCCATGTCCTTGAGCGGAACGTATTCCGCCCCGATCTTCAGTGGGCCGAACCCCTCCCATCCCAGGGTTGCTTGGACAAGGACGTGAGGCGGAACCGTGCTGACTGCGGGCGACCCGCTGGAACTGAAGCGGGTGATGTTGTTGAAGACCCAGCCCTCGAATGGCGTGAAAATGTATCCCGTTGCCTGCCCGTGCCCTCCGATGATGGGTTCATGTCGGATCTGTTTCACCCAGATGTAGCTGCGGCAGCCTCCCCGCCCCGTGGCCGGGGTGTCACATTCGGTGCGCCATTTCCTGCCCTCAGCAGAGGTCCACTCCGTATTCTTGCCCAAGTTGTTGGTGGCCCAGTTCTCCCGCGGAGAGGGCAGGTACGTGAGGTTGTTGAACACCCATCCCTCCACCCGCTGGTAGGTGCCGTTGATGAGTTGAGCAGTGAAGGCCCAGATGTCGGTGCGACATCTCACCACGTTGCTGGCGTACTTCTCGCAACTGGTGTTCCAGTACCGCCCGTTCGTGACGTGGCCACCGGGGGTGGTGTAGACGTCCGGTTCGACGGACTTGGCGTGCGCCGGCGCCACCATGATGGGGGCAGCGACCATCACCGCTGCCAGCAGGGCGACGCTTGCCCATCTCCGGATTTTTGTCAGGGTCATTCGTTGTCTTTGCATCGCCACTCCTCTTTGAGCCGTTGGGCCATACTAGGCTGTCGCCGTTCTGTTCACAGCGGACACAAGAAACCCACGCCACGAGAGACAGAGCGTGCGCATCGACGCAAATCCTGGCCGCAGTGGCATCACGCTCGTCCCCCGACGCGGAACCGTGGGCCAGCCCGGTCGGGTAGGCCCACGGTCCAAGGTGTCAGGGAAGGGGATGGAGAACCTCCCGAGTCCAGGATCAGCGCTCAGCAGTCGTACATGTAGAGGCTCAGCAAGGAGTTGATCTCCCGTGCCACCATGTACGTCATCGCGTCAGTGTCCTTCAGAGGACGGTCGTTGGCGTCGAAGCTGAACACAATCTCGTTGCCAGCTTCCTGGATCACTGCCGTGGACATCGGGAACTCCTTCTTGTACCCGTACTTGGTCTCGAAATGGAGTCGACTGCCGTAGATGGCCTTCACCTGCGCCAGCGTCATGCCCACGTGGGCGCCGTCCACCGTTTTCACGCCGGGTTTCTCGGCCTGGACCGCGTAGACCTGCTTGTTCTGCACAACAGCGATCCCGCGGGCGAAGAGATAGGAGTTGACCGTCCTGTCAGCCGTGCCGTCCCCCGCATCGCACACGCCCTCGACGAGGTACCCGAGCTTCTCCAGGTCCTTCGACGATGCCCCCACTTGCAGGGGGCCAAGTCCGGTGGGGCTGAGTCGGGACTGGTCGATGATCCACGGTGGCACGCTTGTCACCGGAGGTACCGACGAGGTGGAGAACAGCACCACGTTGTTGAACACCCACGCGTACTTGTTCTGGTAGCCGGACCCTGACGAGGCGGGCTGCACCGTCTTGATCCAGATGTAGCTGCGGCAGCCGCCCTTGCCGGTGGCGGGGGTGTCACACTCGGTCCTCCACTGAC
>JBDSRF010000159.1:0-35258 GCA_039929445.1 Arachnia sp.
GAGGAGCCCGGCCTCCACGTCCACCTCGCTGGCCTGCAGGAGTGGTCGCAGCTCGGCCAGCGTCTCGTTCACCATGGCGGTGGCGCGTGGCTCGTTCATGTTCTTGCCCCAGTACGCCATGGCGATCAGTGCTTCGAAGTTGCCGTTGAGGACGCTCGTTCCGGGTGTGGTGGGGTATTCCTCGAACCAGAGGAACCCTTTCTCTCGCGAGGTGAAGCCGCCCCCGGAGGCTGGGACCATGAAACTCTCGAACGTCTCCCGGCCGTACTGGCGCCAGGCGGGGTCGCCCGAGATGTCCTCCAGAAGGACCGAGAGCGTCAGGATGTTGGCCTGCGCCAGACCCGAGTACCACGGGGCCACCAGGGTGGAAACCGACGGGTTGGCCGAGTAGTCGAAGTCGAAGGGGAACCATCGCGACGTCACCCCGTCCACCACACGGGTGGTGCTGCGGGCAAGGAGATGGCCGGCAGCGGTTGTTGCAAGGCATTTCTTCTGGGCCGCGGTTGAGCGGGTGTCCTTGAGGACCTGTCGGATGAAGTTGCCGATGTACTGCGGGTTGAAGGCGCCTGCGGGTTGCTGCCCAGTGGCAGGCAGGGAGGGCATGCCGTTGGCAAGCACGTCGAAGCCCGACGGAATCGGGGCACCGACGCAGGCTTTCGTCGGTGCCTGGATGGTGGGGGGCGTGGCCGGCTGGCCGGCGCCGTCGAAGCGGACCATGTTGTTGAAAACCCACATGCTTTTCCAGCCGTGGCGCGCCGGGTTGGTGGACACCACGTCCACCACGCTGGCGCGGATCCAGCTGCGGCACCCGTTGCGGCCGGTGGTGGGTGTGTCGCACTCCGTTTTCCAGGATCGTCCGTCAAGCGTGTGCTCGCCCGGGGTGGCCAGGGGGTTCCCCGACCACTGGCCCCGAGGACTCTCCTTGTAGGTCAAGTTGTTGAATGTCCACCCTGTGGTGGACACGAACGAGGAGCCGCGCGCGGCGATGGTGGTGGCGATGATCTCGGTGCGGCACCTGGTCACTGTGCTGCTGTAGGGCGAGCAGGTGGTGCGCCAGGTGCGGTCGTTGAGCTGGTGTGTGCCGGGGGTGACGTAGACGTCAAGTGCTGCGGCGGGCGGGATCGGGGACAGGCCGCTCCACACCAGCACCAGCCCCACGGCGGCGGCCACGGTCCGCATCACGGTTCGTCGCATCGTCAATGACTCCTCCCGGCCGCGGGTGCTCGCCTGCGCCCTCTCAGCACCATCTCACGTATCGGGGGCAGGGATCGGGATGGGCGGTCCCTCAGCAGAGGGGGAGTGTCACGCCGAAGCTGTCACTGGCCTCGCAGGACATGGCTCCCAATTGTTGGACGGCGGGGGAGTCGCTTTCCACATCTTGGGGGACGGTGGTGCGCAGCATCAGCACGTGCGCGTCGGCGACCCTGCTGACGAGCGTGAACGCGACGGTGTTGGCCACGCCGTCGCTGGCACGCACTCCTGTGAAACCGCAACGCACGCCGGTGCCGGAGGCGGCATCCACGCCGATGGGCACCACGAGTTGGCGTGTGACCTCGGTGAACTGGGCCTGCTGGAGATCCACCAGCGACGCGCACGAAGCAGAGAGGTCGGAGTCGCCGGGATTGAGCGTGACGGCCTGCAGACGCGCGTCTGTGGTGTCGTTGCTGAGGCGAACCGCCCGGCGTCCGTCCTCGATGACGTCGTCGCCGTACAGGAGCCAGCCGCTGGGGGCCGTGAACGTGGCATCGTTCAGCACGATGGTGCCGGCGGCCTCGCTACCCCCCGGGGTGGGTTCGGGGGATTCCAGCGGTGCGGGCGCTGGTGTCACCGTGGCCGGCAGCGGCGCCGCCGAACCGACGGTGGCCGAGGGCGCGGCGGAACTGGTCGGCGCCTCGGAGGGGCTCGGTGCGGCCGCAGTGGGGGTGGGTGTGGCAGCCATGGTCGTGGGCGGCAACACGGTCGTGACGTCGCCGGCCGGGCGCATCACCAGCCACAGCAGAAGGGACAGCGCCAGCACGACGAGTACCCCCACCCCCGCCCACCGACGTGCCCTGTGCGGATTGCCCGCGTCCGGCTCGCCGTCGTCGACGGCAACCCTGCGTGCCCGGGCCGGGCCCGGATCACCTCCTGTGCTGCGTCGGGCCGCGCCTTCCTGCGCGCCGGAATGCCCGCCATCGTCGGCGGGCAGTGCACGGCGTCCGGGGCGGTGGGGTTCAGGGGTCTCGTATTGGCTCATGATGCGGAGGCAAATTTACCCATGTGTGCCCCCCGAACTGAAACCTGGCGACTGGTTGCGCCTCCTTGGAGTGCCTATCCCGGTTGGTCGTTGCGAGGAAGGAGCCATGCGCGCTCGGCATTGAAGCTGACCTCCACGGCGTCGCCCTCCCGGTGGATGTCGTCCACGTTGGGATCGGCCACCACCGCGGTGATCCGTCCATGCTCGGTCTCCACCTCGTATTCCACGTGGTCGCCGTAGAACACGGAGAACAACACCCGGCCCTCATGGCCTCCCAGGCGGTCGCCCGCGCGGGCATTCACGGCCCGCAACCGGATCGACTCGGGACGCAACAGCAGCACCACGTCGTCCGCCGTCGAGGAGTCGGGATGAGCCGGTACCTCGACGCTGTGGCCGAGGACACTGACGCGCGCCCTGCCCGGCTGCGTCGACGCCTCCTTCTCCACATCGAGGAAGTTGGCGCGTCCGATGAAGTCAGCGACGAACACTGACGCCGGCTGACGGTAGATGACGTCGGGGCTGGCGGCCTGTTCCACACGTCCGCCATTCATGACGACGATGCGGTCGGACATGCTCATCGCCTCCGCCTGGTCATGGGTGACGTACACGCTCGTGATGCCCAGGTGTCGCTGCAGACGACGAATCTCGATGCGCATCCGCTCGCGGAGTTTGGCGTCCAGGTTGGACAACGGTTCGTCGAACAGCAGGACCTTGGGCTTCATGACCATCGCGCGAGCCAGGGCGACGCGCTGCTGCTGCCCCCCGGAGAGCTGGTTGGGTGCCCGGTTGGCCAACGCCGACAGGTTCATGGACTCGAGGGCCAACTGCACCTCCTCCTGTAGTTGCGCTGCGGGCGTGCGGCGGATCTTGAGGCCGTAGGCAACGTTGTCACGCACCTTGAGGTGCGGGAAGAGGGCGTAGGACTGGAACACCATGGCCATCGGACGCTTGTTCGGTGGCGTGTCGATCATGTTCGCCTCGTCCAGGAGGACCTGGCCACCGGAGGGGTCCTCGAAGCCTGCGATCATGCGCAACGTGGTGGTCTTGCCGCAGCCCGAGGGGCCCAGGAGGGTCACGAACTCGCCGGGTTCGATGTCGAGGTCGATGGCGTCCACCGCCACCACCTTGTCCGCCCCGTTGCCGAATTCCTTGGTGAGTCCGCGCAGTCGTAGCCGGCCACTGGCAATGGTGGTGTCGAGCAGCTTCTCAGCCGCAGCAAGGTCAGTCATGTCTTCCTTGTCCGTCAGGTGCCCGGTGTGGGCATGGGGGTGTCGGGGCGGTCCCGGACTGCGAGCGTGAGCAGACCGATGACCGACAACACGATGGCGATGAGGATGGTGCAGTAGGCGAACGCGTTTCCGAAGCGGCCTGCCTCCACTTCCGAGAGGATCTGGGAGGTCATGATCCGGGTTCGCGGCGTGGTGATGAAGATGATGGCGGAAATGGTGGTCATCGAACGGGCGAAGGCGTAGGTCAGGCCTGCGAGGAGGGCGGGGCGGATCAACGGGATGGTGACCCTCCGGAACGTGGTCAGCCCGCTGCCGCCCAGCGAGGTGGAGGCCTCGTCGATGGCTGGGTCGATCTGCTGCAACGCGGCAATACCCGTGCGGAGCCCGGCCGGGATGGACCGGGCAATGTAGACCATGACGATGGCCATGGCGCCACCCAGGATGGCGCCGCCGCCAGCCAACGCCGGCAGGAAACGCAGGCCCCACCCGTCGACGGGGCTGTTGTAGGCAATGGCGTACCCGATTCCCAGCACGGTGCCGGGCACGGCCAGCCCCAGCATTCCCAGGAAGTCCATGAGGCCCGCCGCGCGGCGCAGCTTGCGCACCACGAGCCAGGCGATGAGGGTGCCCATGACACCGGCGATGGGGGTGGCGATCAATGCCAGCACGGTGGTGGTGATGATGGCGTCGGACCCGATACCCCCGAAGAGGTACCGGTAGTTGTCCAGGGTGAACTCGTTGTTGATGCCGAGGATGCGCACGAACCCGCCGAGGATCACGGTCCCGTAGATGATGATGATGAGGGCCATGACGAGTCCGACGGCGGTCAGCACGGGGATGCGGGCAGCGTTCGACGCGTTGAGTTTCGCGGTGCCCGTGGGCTTGCCCGTCACGCTGACGGCGGAGGACCGGGTGGACCAGTAGCGCTGCACGATGAACACCAGCAGCGCGGGAACGAGCAACACCAGGGAGTACGCGGCACCCGCAGCCAGGTTGTACTCGCCGATGATGGCGATGTAGGCGCGGGATGCGAGCACTGTGTAGTCGCCACCAAGAACGATGGGGTTTGCCAGATCCGCGATCGACTCGACGAACAGCAGCAGGAACGATGCCGCGAAGCCGGGGATGAGCATGGGCACGGTGACCGTGAGGAAGACCTGCCATTTGCTGGCGCCCAGGCTCTCTGAGGCCTCATCGAGTGCCGGGTCGAGCGAGCGCAACATGCCGAGCAGGTTGAGATAGGCGATGGGGAAGAAGGACAGTGCCAGCACCACCGTCAGACCGCCCAGGCCGTAGACGTTCCAGTCCAGGCCCAGCAACTGCTTGGAAATGATGCCGCCGCGACCGAAGAGAGTGATGATGGCCGTGGCCACCGCGAACGGTGGCGACACGATGGGGATGAGCGCCAACAGGTGCACGAACTTCTTGCCGCGCCACTGCAGGCGGGCCTGCGCGTACGCCAAAAGGAAACCGACACCAGTGCCGATCGCTCCGACCAGCAGTCCCAGCACGACGGTGTTGAGCAGGATGCGCCGGTTGACGGGCGAGGTGAACATCTTGGACAGGGTGGCCAGACCCTTGTCGGAGAAGGCGGTGGACAGCGTTCTGCCCAACGGCAGCAGGACGAGGAAGAACAGGATCGCCACGACGACGACGATCAGTGTGACGGTGACGGGGTCCTGACGGACCCGCGTGCGGCGGCTCTGCTTGACGGGAGCCGCCACGGAGGGCGGTTCGAGAGGGGCTGGTGCCTCGAGGATGTCGGTCATGCGCGTTCCCTGGGGGTAGGCGTACGGGCGGGGGTGTCCCCCCGCCCGCACGGCGATCAGCGGTTGCTTCACTCCTTGGGAGCGGTGGCGATCTCCTCGTCGAAGCGGGATGTCAGCGCGTCCTTGGCCGCGGCGGCCTTGGCGAAGTCGTACTCCACGAGGGTGACGTCCGCGAGGTCCACCATGCGCTCGTCGCGCTTGCCGTCCGGGTTGGTGAACAGCTGGTAGGACTGGTGCTCCGGACCGATCTCCTGTGCTTCGGCGGACAGCGCCCAGTCGAAGTACTTCTTGGCCGCGTCACCGTTCTTCGCGTTGGCGATGAGGGCGACCCCACCGATCTCCCAGCCGGTGCCATCACTGGGGATGGTGGTGACGAGATCGGTCATGCCCTGCTCGTTGTACTTGACGCAGTCGTGGCTGAAGACCACCGAGGTGGCGACCTCGCCGCGACCCGCCGACTGGGCCGGTGCCGAGCCCGACTTCGTGTACTGGAGGATGTTCGAGTGGAGCTGTTTCATCCAGTCCAGGGCCTCATCCTCGCCCCCACGGAGCACCACCTGCGTCCACAACGCCGTGAAGGCGGTGCCGGACGTGGCGGGGTGCGCCATCATGATCTGCTTCTTGAGCTTGGGGTTGAGCAGGTCGTCCCACGTCTGAGGGACTTCCACGCCCAGCTCGTCGAGGACCTTCTGGTTGGAGCAGAACCCGAGCACGCCCACGTAGACGCCACCCCAGTAGCCGGCCGGGTCCATGTACTTCTTGTCGATGTCGGCGGCTGCCGGGGAGTCGTACTTCTCCAGCAGGCCTGCGGTCGCGGCAACGTTGTAGCCGTCGACGGGTCCGCCGTGCCAGACGTCGAACTCCGGGTTCCCCTTGGACGACTCGAGACGTGCCACCGCTTCGCCGGAGGCCAGGCGAACATAGCTGGTCTTGATGCCGGTCTTGGCTTCGAAAGCCGCGACCCAGGCCTGGCAGACATCCTCCTGGTTTCCGCAGGCCACCGTCAGGCTCTGGTCGCCGGCGGGTGTGCCATCGCCGCCCGTGGTCTCACCGTCGTCGATGGCGCACGCGCTGAGCAGCAGCGCGCTGATCCCGATGCAGGCGCCGACGAGCCGGCCCAGTCTGGTGTTGCGTGACATGTATTCCTCCGTTGGAACGATGGGGGTACGGGCATCACTGCGCCGTGTCTCCTCCGGACCCTAACGGAGGCGTGGACCCCCGGTCCACGAAAGAACAGGTTGATGTGGAATCGTTATCAGAGCGCCGCCGCACGAGGCCCCGGCGCCCCGGCTCAACCCTTCACAGCGCCACCCGTGGTGTTCATGATCCTGCGCTGGAAGATGAAGAACACGATGGCCACCGGCACGGTCATGAGGGCGGCCGCGGCGAGTTTGAGCGGATACTGGGTGCCCTGCGACAGCTGGCCGGATGCGAGCTGTGCCACGCCCTTCGTGAGCGTTGTGAGGCTGGGGGACTGGGTGGACACGATGAAGTGGTTGAGCTCGTTCCAGGATCCCTGGAAGCTGAGGATCACCAGCGTCATGAGGGCTGGTGTTGCCATGGGCAACACGATGGACCAGAAGGTGCGGAACGTCCCGGCCCCGTCGATGCGGGCCTGTTCCTCAACGCTCACGGGGATGGACTCGAAGAAGTTCTTCATGATGAACACACCGGCGGCATCGGCCAGCAGTGGGATGATCATGCCCGCGAAGGAGTCGTAGATGCCCAACTGGTTGATGACCAGGAACTTGGGAATCAGGAGCACCACACCGGGCACGGCCATGACGGCGATGACGAGCGCGTTGACCACCCCGCGGCCACGGAACTGGAGTCGGGCAAGGGCGTACCCGGCCAGCGAGTTGAAGAACACGCGGCCGAGCGTCACCACGACGGTGACGATGAAGCTGTTGCGGAACCACAGCGGGAAATCGGAGTTGGCGAACAGTGTCTTGTACGCCGCGGTGGTCCAGGTGGTGGGGATGAGGGCCAGGGGGTCGGACGCTGCCTCGGGTTCGGTCTTGAAGCTGGTGGCGACCTGGACCAGGAACGGGAAGATGTAGATGACGGCCAGCACTATCAACAGCACGTAGACGGCAACCAGGGCAAAGCCCACGGGGCGTCTTCTCATGATCCGACCTCCTGCCTTGCGGCCTTGATCGGCTTCACGTCACGTTCCCTCGACACGGACCGCTGGATGATGGTCATGACCACGATGATGCCGAAGAGGATGAAGGCGATCGCGGAGCCCTGCCCCCACTGCTGGTCCTGGAACGCTGCCTGGTACGACAGATACGCGGGCGTGAGGGTGGTCTTGGACGGGCCACCCTGTGTACCGGTGTAGATCTGGTCGAACACCTGCCAGGTGCCGATGAGGCCCAGTGTGAGGACCGTGAAGAGCGTCGGACGCACCATGGGCAGGGTCACGAACCAGAATTTGGACCAGGCACCCGCCCCGTCCATGGACGCAGCTTCGGACACCTCGCCGTCGAGTTGCTGCAACGCTGCCAGGAACAGCAACATGAATGTGCCCGACGTGGTGAAGATGGCCATGATGATGAACGCCGACATTGCCACCGACGGGCCGGCGAACCACTCCCATCCGCTGATGCCGAGGATGCGGGCGCCGCCAGTGCTCGGCTTGACCCCGAACGCCTGCAGGATGATGTGCAGGACTCCGCGGGGATCCTGGAACCAGTTGGGGCCGTTGATGGAGAAGTAGGACAGGATCTTGTTCACGACGCCGGTGTAGGAGAACAGGAACAGCCACAACACCGTGATGGCCACGGAGCTCGTCACGGACGGGAAGTAGAAGGCCGTCCGGAAGAACCCCTTGCCCTTGAGTGCGGCCTGGTTGACCATGACGGCCAACCACAGGGAGAGCGCAGTCTGCAGCGGCACCACCAGTAACACGTAGTACACGTTGTTGCGCATCGACGTGCCGAAGTCCTGCTGCGTCAGGCCTTGACCAACGAGGAGGTCGCTGAAGTTCTTGGCACCGATGAAGTTCACGCTGGCACTGAAGGGACTGCCGCGCCCGCTCCAGTCGGACACGCTCACCCAGGCCGCCATGATGACGGGGATGAACAGGAACAGCCCGAGGATCACCAGGACGGGGCTGACGAAGAGCCAGCCCGCCGTGGTGTCGTTGCGGATCCCCGATCTCTTGAACATCAGCCGAGTGCGGCTTCCAGGTTGGTCTGCACCGCGTCGAGCAGCGCCTTCACGTCGGCTGTCTTGATGCCTTCGAGCTTGGCGTTGAGGTCGGAGATCACGGCGGTGACGCCCTTCTGCGCGGGCGGGTTCTTTGCGTAGGCAGCGCCGGCAAGGAACGCAGCCTGCTCCGGGTACTTGGTCTTCCACTCTTCGCCGGTGGCCTTGACTGAGGGCATCACGCCGAATGCCGCGGCGAATGCCAGCTGCTGCTCGGGCGCGGTGAGGGCTTTGATGAGTTCCAGGGACGCGCCCTTGTTCTTGGAGTCAGCGGCGAGTCCCCACGCGTTGGTGAACTGCAGCGTGCCCTTGCCCGAAGGGCCGGCGGGAAGCTCCGCGACGATGTACTCCACGGTGGGGTAGTCGCTCTGCATGGCACCGATGATCCAGTTGCCCTCGATGGTCATGGCGCACAGCTCCTTGCCGAACGCCTCGCCACCCCAACCGGCGCCGAGGTCCGTCGTGAGCTTGACGGTGCCCTTCTTCAGCAGCTCCTGGATGTGGGTGAGGCCGTCGACACAGCCCTGCGAGTTCGCGGTCGCCTTGCCGTCGGTGACGAGTTCGCCGCCGGCCTGAGCCATCCACACGCCGAGGCGCTGGTACTCCGGGGAGGTGCCGAGTCCCACCTGTGTGCCGGTGGTCAGCTTCTCCGCCACGGCCGAGAAATCGTCCCATGTGGTGGGAACGTCGGCGTCGGTGAGGCCCGCGGCCGCCCACGACTTCTTGTTGATGATGAGTGCCAGGGTCGAGAAGTCCTTGGGTGCTGCGTAGAACACGTCGTCGACGGTGAACGCGGCCACGAGTGCCTCGTAGAACGAGGCGGCGTCAATCTGGTCGCCGTAGGGCTGCAGCGAACTGTTCGCCGCGTATCCGCCGAGAGTATCCGTGGACAGGTAGAAGACGTCGGACGGGTTGCCCGAGGCGAAGCCCTGTGACAGCTGCTGCTCCAGGTTGTTGGCCGGCAGCACCTGCGACTCCACGCCCGAATCCTTGGACCACGCTGCCACGGCGTCGGTGACGGCCTTGGTCTCCGCCGCACCGGAGGAGCCGATGAGAACGGTGATCTTGGAGTCCGTTGTCTCGAAGCCCGTGGGGCTGCCCGAAGCCTCCGGCGACATGGTTGCCGCTGGCTCGTTGAAGCCGGACCCGCCGCAGGCGGAGAGCCCGACGGCGGCGACGGCGAGGCCGCCGAGGCCGAAGAAGTGTCGACGGGTGATGATGGTCATGGCGTGATCCTTACTCTCGTGACCGGTTCGCTGGATCATGGCTGCCGGGTGCAACTTTGTGCCCGTACGGCCTTGCAGAAACCGATGATTTCTCGATACGATTTGAGCGCTCAAATACGTTGTGCCAATCGTCATCCAATCCTCGGGGCTTTGTCAAGCATCCAGCGCCGGGACTTCCGAGAGGGACTGACCTCGCCATGACTTCCCAGCAGCCTTTCGTGCACGACCGATGCGTCGTCCTGCACGCACCCAACCAGTGGTGGTCAGAGCGCACCGGCGACTCCACGCGGGGGATCGACGGCATCTTCGTGGGGGATGTCCGGGTGGTGGGGCGGGTCCTCCTCACAGTCTCCGGGGCTGACCTGGAATGGATGGGCAACGGCGTTGACGACGACGACGCAGGCCGTCTCACCCACCACCACGTTCTCCGATTGCCGGGCGGCGGCGCTGACCCCCTGATGTCGCTGGCCCGGACGCGACGCGTGGGGGAGTCCGTCGCAGCCGAGTCCTATGAGGTGCGCAACGCCTCCGACACCGATGTTCCGCTCGTGCTGGAAGTGACCCTGGAAGCCGAGGACACACCCATCGACGCAGTGAAGGGCGGGTCGGCGGGGACGCCCGCGCCCCTGCAGCACCAACTGATGGCGGACGGTGCCGACGTGGTGACACGCGGGGCCTCCAGCGCCATTCGCTGGGACGTGGTGGTGCCTGCTGGCGGCGCTATCACCGTCGGATGGAGCCTTCCGCTGGCGTCGAGTGGCGCCATGGGCGCCCCCGCCGGGGACCGCCTGGCCGCGCCGCCGGCGGATGGCCGTCTGGGACGACTGCTCCGGCGGAGTGTCGCCGACCTGAACGGCCTGCGCATGACCGACGCGATGACACCGGACGCAACATTCTTCGCGGCCGGATCACCCTGGTTCTTCACCCTGTTCGGCCGCGACAGCCTGATCGCGGCGCTGCTCGCTCTGCCGTTCAGTGGGATGGTGGCGCTCGGGACTCTGCGCACCCTTGCCACGCGGCAGGGATCGGTGCACGACGTGTCCACCGCCGAGCAGCCGGGAAAGATCCTCCACGAGGTGCGGAGCCAGGACTTCGCGCTCGATGAGGGTCACCGACTGCCCCCGGTCTACTACGGGTCCATAGACGCGACTCTCCTGTGGATCCTTCTGCTGAAGGAACTGGTGGGATCGGGCGCGGACGTGTCGGAGATGACCGACCTCCGGGCGCCGCTGGAAGCGGCCTGCCGCTGGTTGCTGGAGTGCGGCGACGCCGACGACGACGGACTCGTGGAGTACATCGACGAGTCCGGGTACGGGCTCGTCAACCAGGGTTGGAAGGATTCGGGTGACTCCATCCGCCGCGCCGACGGAAGTCTTGGGCCCGCCCCCGTCGCGCTGGCCGAGGTGCAGGGCTACGCGCACGAGGCGGCCCTTGCCGCCGCGGACGCCGCCCGGGCTCTGGGGGCCGAAGTGGACGGTCCTGCCCTGCATGCCTTCGCGGCCCGGCTCAGGGAGCGGTTCCAGGAGGCCTTCTGGTGCGCCGACGAGCTGGGCGCCTACCCGGCGCTCGCGCTCGACGGCAACAAACGCCCCGTCGACGGTGTCGCGTCCAACATGGGCTATCTCCTCGGGACGGGGTTGCTGACGTCCGAGCAGCAGGACACCGTGGTGGCACGCCTGATGGACCCCACCATGTTCTCCGGGTTCGGGATCCGGACGCTGTCCACCACCAACGCGGCGTACTGGCCGCTGCGTTATCACGGTGGCAGCGTCTGGACGCACGACACAGGGCAGATCATCTGGTGTCTCCTGCGAGCGGGCTACAGAACTGAGGCGCAGGTGCTTGCCGCAGGCCTGCTGGACGCGGCCGAGGACTTCGATTTCCGGCTGCCTGAGCTGTTCGCGGGGCACGCACGCGACGACATCCCCCAGGCCCTGCCGTACCCGGCTTCGTGCCGACCGCAGGCGTGGGCCGCGGCCTCCGGCGTGGTCGTGTGGCGGGCGCTGACGGGGTCAGCTCACGAAATCGCCTGACCGGAACACCACGGTGGGCTCCAGCAACCGGGTGCGCGTCGCGGGGGCCGGATCAAGCAACTGGTCCAGGCAGAAGTCCGCGACCTCCTCGACGGGCTGATGGATGCTGGAGAGACCGGTGAGCGCCGCCACGGGGGAGTCGTCGAAGCCCACCACCCGGGATGTGTGGAGTCCCGCCTCTCGGAAGGCGGTGCGCGCCCCGAGCGCCAGGGTGTCGGAGGCGCAGACGAGGGCGTCGACCCCGTCGTCCATGAGGTCTCGGGCCAGCGCACGGGCCAGCGCGATATCGTCGACGCAGCGTCCAAGCCACCGCTCCGACGAGGCGCCATCCTTCGTGCGGCTGAAAGCCTGACGCCACCCGCTCACCCTGTCGTCCCCGACCCCGGAGCCCTCCGGCCACCCCAGGAACCCGACCCTGCCGGCACCCTGCTCCAGCAGTGACTCGGTGGCCATCCGGCAGCCGGCGGCGCCGTCGACGTCCACCCACGAGTGGTCGGAGCCCTGACGCCACGGTCGACCGAAGGCGACGAAGGGGACGTCGGTGCGGGCAAGGAGTCCCGGGCGCGCGTCCTGACCGGTTGTGTCGGTCAGCACCACGCCGTCGATGTTGGTGGTGGCGCGCAGCCGCCCGATCTGCGACACCTCGTCCTCGTCGTCCCGTGCCGCGAATACCAGCAGGTGATATCCCCTGGCCGCCGCCCGGTCCGTGATGGCGTGCAGCAGGTTGTCCACCACCTGGCCGTGGAGCCCGTCGGGGGCGGGGCGCACACGGAAGGCCAGCAGCCGCGACCGGTTCGATGCCAGTTGTCGCGCCGCCGTCGACGGCATGTAGCCGGTCCGCTCGATCTCCGCCCGGACCCGCTGCAACGTTTCGGGCCTGACGACCTCTGGCCGGTTGATGGCGTTGGACACCGTCTGGTGTGAGAGTCCGAGGGCAGCAGCAATGGAGCTCAGGGTCGGGCGATTGGCCATCCGACCTCCTCGTCAGTCGTGCAATGGATCTGCTGCTGTCAGCAGGCTACAGCGAGGGAGTTCCTCCCGGGAGGGACTCAGCTGCCGTGACGCAGTTCGCCTGCCAACAGTGTCTGCGACACCGCGATGCCGGCGATCCGCGTGGGGTCCGCGGTGGTGGGGTCGTCCTCCAGGATGACGAGGTCAGCGTACTTGCCCACCTCGATGGAGCCAGTGATGTCGTCGGAGCGGCACTGCCATGCCGCGTCGATGGTCACAGCCCTGAGCGCTGCCTCCACCGGGATGCGCTCGTCGCCGTTGAGCACGTCGCCGCTCTCCGCCATGATCCGGGTGACGGCGTCCTCCACGTAGCGCAGCGGCTCGATGGGGGTGACGTTCCAGTCGCTGTGCAGGGAGATGCGCAGGCCTGCAGCCAACGCGGAGGCGCAGGGGTCGTAGTGGTTGGCGCGGTCGAGGCCAAGCAGTCGGTCACGGAATGCGGTGCCCCACCAACGGATGTGGCCGATGAGGAACGACGGGGAAAGGCCCATCTCCACCATGCGGTCAATCTGGTCGTCGTGCAGGACGCTGCAGTGCTCGATGCGGTGGCGGTGGTCTTGGCCGGGGGTGCGTGCCAGCGCGGCCGCGTAGGCGTCGAGCGTCACGTCGATGGCGGCGTCGCCGTTCGCGTGGACACCGATCTGCCAACCGTCGCGGTGGGCCCGGTCCACCACGTCCGCCAACTCCTGCGGGGAGTAGTTGAGCGAGCCCCGGTCGGTGGTGTGGAGGTAGGGCTCCCGTTGGAATCCGGTTCCGGCCTGGTTGGAGCCGTCCGACCAGGCCTTGATGCCGTCGACGCGCAGCAGGTCGTTGCCGTCACCCGGCCGCAGCCCCTGGTTCATCCACGTCTCGTACAGCGTGGACACGAGCATCCCCCGGTAACGGACCGGGGAGGAGCCGTCGACGACGGTGCGGAGAATGTCCAGGTCGTCGACCCCGTTGACAGCCCCGATGCCGCAGTCGTGGAGGAGCGTGATGCCCCTGGCCGCGGCCTGTGTGAAGAGGTCGCGGTGACGCGCCAGCATGTCGTCCCGGGTCAACGGCGGGATCCCGCGGGTGAAGGCGGCGACGGCACCCGACTCCTCCAGGCGACCGTTGGGGTCGCCGTCGGCGGTTCGCCCGTAGCGGGCCTGGGGCGGGTCGGGGCTGTCGCGGTCGACGCCCGCCTCGCGCATGGCCGCGGAGTTGGCATAGGCGACGTGCCCGTTGCTCTCGAATACCAGCATGGGGCGGTCCGGGGCCAGAGTGTCCAACACATCACGGTCGAGCCGTGGGCTGCCCTCGGTGATGCTGGGATCGAACAGCTTCGCGATCACCCACCCCGTCGACGTGGGGGCCGCGTTCCTGAGTGTCGACATGACATCGTCGGCTGTGGTGTTTGTCATGGGGCTGACGTCCACCCAGTCCGCCATCTGCACCATGGCAGCGTGCATGTGTGGGTCGATGAGGCCCGGCAGTAGTGCCCGGCCCTCCAGGTTGAGTGTCTCCGTCGACCCCCCGGCGCGTGCGGTCACCTCAGCCAGCGGCCCGCTGGCGAGGATTCGTCCGTCCAGCACGGCCACCGCCTCGGGACGGGATCCCGCGGGGTCCATGGTGAGGATGGGGCCACCGGTGATGATCAGATCGGGCCGGGATCCGTGCGCATCAGTCATTACGAAAGCCTAGTGCGGCCCTCGTTGGGCTGCGTCCCTTTGGGTCGTAGGTCTGCTTCCAGCTTTCAGTGCGGCTGGGCTCTGGGCCCGTCATGCTGTCTGGATCACAGCATGCCTGTGCTGCGCTCATGGTTTGGGGGGCGATGGAACAGCTCGACATCGGCAGATGCGGGCCGTCAAGACGCAACGCACCCTTCGGGACGTGTTCAAGGGCTCCGTCGCCGTCGTGGGTGTCACTGCGGGACTGTTTTCCCTGTGGCTGGCGTCCGCAACCAAGGACAACGGTGACGGAACCACGGCACTGCTCCTGGAGAATTTTGTGCAGGTGCTGTCCTGCGTCTTCGATGTTGCCATTGCCGTCGCGGCGGTCTCCTTCGCCTGCCTGAAGAGCTGACCGTCCCGGTCCCGGGCGACACCGGGATGCAGCGTGCCGTGGATTCATGGAAGTCGCTGCCACCTCACCGGGTCTCCAGCCCACCAGAATGGTCGATGAAGCGGCCTGACGCGGGAGGTGGTGTGGCCCCATTTCCTGCGCCCGACTATCGCACAGGAACTGACCCTTGACGGGTGTGTTCGAAAGGGACATTCTTGTTCCAAGTGCGCCAGAGTCTCCTCCGCGTAGCCGCAATCTTCACTTTCGCGGTGGATGGCATTCGATGCATCCCCCTCGCATCTTCATTCATTTCTCCCAATGGAGGGAACGGCAATGTCTTGGGGATCATTCGCAACCGACACGAGGGATTTCACGCTCAGGTCCACTGGTTTGTTGGCGTCCCTGCTGGCCGCCTGCGTCTATCTCGTCTGGTGGCTGGCAAACGGCTCTCAGACCAATTCTTTGACCATCATGCTCGCGGCCGTCCTGGGTTCGCTGGTCGTTGTCAGTGTTCTTCACATGGCAACCTCTGGGGCTGCGGTGCGCCTCCTCGCCGTGGGGCTGTGGATATTTCTTGCACTGAGCGTCGGGGGATTGGCGGCGGCGGCCACCGCAACCCGCACGGACATACTCGTGGTCAACATGATCACAATTCGAATGGTTCTGTCGGCAGCCGCGGTCTCAAGCTATGCCGTGGCCATTCTGGGTGTGAGATATGCCTGGATTCTGAGGCCAATGGCCCAAGTGACCGCGGGAAGCACAGTGTTTCCTGACGCCCCCTCTGACGAGTATCCACCCGTGTCCCCGTTGTCCGATGGGTACTTCCTCCATGAGAGACAGGTGGCACAGTCGAAGTGGATCAGTTCCATCCAGGCTTTGTCCGGCAGCCCCGACAAGGCGCGTCACGAATGGATGCTCGTCGAGGCCTACGACGCCGTCGCGACCGAGGCCGGACGTGCGATCTCGGCGGAAGTACTGGGCAACGAGATCGCAGGTAATAAAACGGCCGGCACCACCGAAACGGATCCGGCTCTCATACGGCAACACGCCTTGCTCGTCGCGATACATCAATCCGACGTGGCTGCGGGCAGGAGCATCTTCCTCATGAAGGTGCAGAATCAACTCTGCATCTTTGCGCTCATTCTGCTCAGCGTTGTCGGCGTGTTCAGCGCGCTGGGTTGGGCAGTGCCCATGTTGCTTGCGGCGGCCGCCTCCATCCTGTTCCGCATGCGGGACCTCGCGCCGGTGGGAAAGACCACCAGCTACGACGGTGGGGCTCGGTGGATGGCGCTTTTTTTGACACCCCTCACCGGCGCCGTCTCTGCCGTTCTGGGCCTCACGGTCATATCCGCTCTCGCGGACGTGCACATTCTGAGTGCTGAGGTGAGCAAGTACCTGGAGAACATCCCCGAACTGCGACTGGATGCCAGGTCCTACACCTTCGGCCCCCTGGTGCTGGCGCTGGCTGTGGCTTTCGGATGGTCCGCGCGACTGCTCGATGACCTCCTCAAATCCCTGACCGCGGCGGTCGACAAGCAGGCTGGGGATGGGGGCGTGACATCGCCGACCATCCCTCCAGTATCGTCGCCAACAACCGCTGCTGGGGGCCAGCAACATGGCCCAGTTCCCGTGCTACAGGATCCTGCTGGCGATCCGCCTCTGCAACCTGCCGAGGAACTGCCAGTGGAACCTGTGGGGGATCCGCCTATTGGGCCTGCAGGGGATCCAGGACCACCACCTCCGGCGTGAGCCGTTCGCGGCATCGGTCAGGTTGCGTCCCACAGGGCGCGGTAGTAGCGGATCCGTTCACTGTCCGGATCCACGCCGTAGGCCTCCCAGAAGACCGATTCCAACTCCGTCGGGAAGTTCCATCCGAGTGACATTGTTGCCACCGCGAGGTCGGCCCAACGATCTCCCACTCCCAGTGCCCCGACGTCCACCGTCGCGGCGAAGCTCCCGTCATCAGCCACGAGAGTGTTGGGTGCGCACGCGTCACCGTGGCACACCACCAGTCGGTCCACCGGCGGGGGCGTGCGAAGTTGCCGAGGCACCGGCTTGCCCCGCCCCAGCGCGATCCTGATGCGGGTCTCGGCGCTGCAGTCGAACGGGCAGTCGGCAGCGTCCAGGGCGTGCAGCCGCCGCAGCCCCTCCGCGATGGCACGCGTCGCCTCAACGGCTCTCACACGCCACGCCGGGTCCACTGCTGACAGCGCCGGCAGCGCCTTGGTGACGAGCAGCGCAGAGCCATCGAGGACCCTGTGTTCCACGAGTTCCGGAACCGGGAATCGGCCGCGCAGCCACGTCAGCCGCTTCGCCTCAGCCGCCAATGACGCCTCGCAGTTGTCGGGTTGCCATTTGATAACGACGTCGCCGCTTTCGTCTTGCACGAGGGCAGTCAAACCGCCGATCCTGTTCTCCCAGATCAGCCGCACAGCTCTTCCGCCGGCGAACTGTTGAATCGGGAGCGGCACCGGCGTACCCGCTGGCGGAGACGCAGCAGGGATCACATCGTTCATACGGCGACTCCAAGCTCTGGTGGGCGCAGAGGGACTCGAACCCCCGACCCCCTCCTTGTAAGGGAGGTGCTCTAACCAACTGAGCCATGCGCCCGGAACCGCGAACGCGGTGCAGGGCCATTGTGGCAGCACTGCACCGCGAGAGGCGAACTCTGCCGCTCAGCCCTTGAAGCAGTACGGGATGGTGTCCGCCAGGTCAAGGGGCGGACGATTCTCTTCCCACCACGCACAGATGCTGGTGGTGTCTGCGCTGCCCTTGGCTTCGAAGGCCCAGCCTCCGGTTCGCTTGGCCAAGAACGCCGTCTCGACGTACAGGCCTCCGGACCTCGAAGATGCCACGTACTCCACCGCCAACCATGACGGGTGCGTCTTTGACACCGTGCAGGCCGAGGTCACGATGGTCGGCTGAGCGGTCACTTTGCGGATGAAGGACTGGGTCACTGGGCAGGGGATTGGCGTCACGTGCACGATGTTGTTGAACACCCATTTGTTGACCATCGTGTATTTACCGTTCTTGTACTCCGGGACGGTGGCCCAGATCTGGGAACGGCAACCGTTGGATCCGGTCCACGCTGTGTCACATTCAGTCTTCCATCGGCGCCCGTCCACAGTGTGGCCACCCGGGGTGACAAGAGGATTCCACCTGTCCCAGATGGCCCGGGAACTCGTTTTGTACGTCAGGTTGTTGAAGGCCCACTGCTTTGCCGACGTGAACGTGCCGCTCTTGGTGGGCGCGACTACCGCAGCCCAGATCCTGGTGGTGCAGCGATCCACCTTGGAGGAGTACTTCTCGCAGGTGGTCAGCCAGTCGCGGCCGTTCTGCGAGTGCTTGCCCGGCGTGGTGTACACATCCAGGGCTGACGAGTTCTGCACACCTGTCGCGAGCAGCCCGAGGCTGACGGCGAAGACTGCAAGGAGTCGGATGAAATGACGTGTGTGGGGGCGCACGTTTGCTATCTCCATGTGTGGGGGATGAGAGTCCCGCCGGCCATCCGACAGGACGGTCGTGCAGGCGTGCCCTCCACTCTAAGGCGGGTTGGTCGCCGTCTGCGACCCGACCCGCCGGTGCGGCAGTGGTCGACCGGCTGTTGGCGGCTCAGGAGTTGAGCGCGCCACGCACCAACTCGGCCACAACCTTGCCCTCGGCGCGGCCGGCAGCCTTGGTGTTGACGGCCTTCACCAGGCCACCCATGTGCTTCATGGTCGGCGTCTCCCCAGTGGCCACCAGCGCAGCGACCTCGTCACGCACCAGAGCCTCGACCTCGGCGCGAGTGAGGGGGACAGGAAGGTAGCGCGACATGAATTCGGCCTCGGCGGCCTCCTTGTCTGCGAGGTCTGCCCGTCCGGCGTCGGCGTAGGCGGCTGAGGAATCCCGGCGCTTGCGCTGTTCACGGGCGACGACGTCGACCTCCTCGGCGTCACTGAGCTGGCGAGGCGTGTCCCCGGCCACCTCCTCGGTGGTGATGGCAGCCATCAGCATCCGTACGTTGCTCTTGGCGAACTCGTCCTTGGCGCGCAGCGCGTCAGCGAGGTCGGACTTCAATTGCTGCTTGGTGGATCCCATGGCGTGCTCCCGGTGTTGGTGTCGTTCGCCATTCTTCCACTGTCATGCCTCAGCGCTGCACGGCGTGGTGTCGTGACCCGTCGGGGTAGGATGGTCGACCGTGGCAGCCGTAGATCTTTCCCAGACCCTCTCCGACCTCGACAAGTCCCTGGCGTCCATCGAGGCGGTGGCCAACGTGCCCAAGCTGCGCGACGACATCGCCGGACTCGCCGAGGAGGTGGGGGCCCCTGACCTGTGGGATGACCAGGACAACGCCCAGCGCGTCACCTCCGCGCTGTCGGTCAAGCAGTCCGAACTCGACCGCCTCGAAGGCCTGCGTGGACGACTGGACGACGCCACCATGATGCTGGAACTCGCCGAGGAGGCGGGCGACGCCGACACCCGCTCCGAGGTGGAGCGAGACCTGGTCCGCCTGAGCAAGGACATCGCCACTCTTGAGGTCCGCACGCTGCTGTCCGGTGAGTACGACTCCCGCGACGCACTCCTGACCATCCGTGCCGAGGCCGGTGGCGTTGACGCCGCGGACTTCGCCGAGAAGCTCATGCGCATGTACATGCGCTGGGCTGAGCGGCACGGCCACGCAGTCGAGGTCTACGACACCTCCTACGCGGAGGAAGCAGGACTGAAGTCGGCCACCTTCGCCATCAAGGCCCCGTTCGCCTACGGCACCCTGTCGGTTGAGCAGGGCACGCACCGACTGGTGCGCATCTCCCCGTTCGACAACCAGGGTCGCCGCCAGACCTCGTTCGCCGGTGTCGAGGTCCTCCCCGTCACGGAGGAGACCGACAGCATCGACGTTCCCGAGGGCGACATCCGCGTCGACGTCTTCCGCTCATCGGGTCCCGGTGGACAGTCGGTCAACACCACCGACTCCGCCGTACGGATCACCCACCTGCCCACCGGCATCGTGGTGAGCTGCCAGAACGAGAAGTCGCAGCTGCAGAACAAGGCCGCGGCGCTGCGTGTGCTGCAGTCCCGGCTTCTGGAGCACGCCCGCATCGAGCGTGAGAAGGAGATGAACGCGCTCAAGAGCGACGGCGCGGGCTCGTGGGGTGCGCAGATGCGCTCCTACGTGATGAATCCGTACCAGATGGTCAAGGATCTCCGCACCGAGCACGAGGTGGGGAACCCGGAAGCGGTGTTCGACGGCGAGATCGACGGCTTCATCGACGCCGGGATCCGCTGGCGCAAGCAGACCCAGATCAAGGCCGAAGCCTGAGAAAGCAGTCCCGCCCGGTCCCGGTGCGGGCGTGGTCCCTGATGGATTTCCGCGCGCCATGGGCCTAGACTCACACCGATTTGTCGTTGAGAGTTTCTCAGGAAACCGCCCCCCACCCAGTCGGAGTCCACACCCGTGATCATGTTCGAAGACGTGACGAAGTTCTATCCGGGACAACCCCGGCCGGCTCTCCGCAACATCAACCTCGAGATCGAGAAGGGTGAGTTCGTCTTCCTGGTGGGGCAGTCGGGCTCCGGCAAGTCGACCTTCCTCCGCCTGATCCTGCGTGAGTACCGTCCCACCAAGGGGACGCTGTACGTGGCCGGCAAGAACCTCGGCACCCTCAACCAGTGGAAGGTCCCGGCCCTGCGCCGCCAGATCGGCACCGTGTTCCAGGATTTCCGGCTGCTGCCCGGCAAGACCGTGTACGAGAACGTCGCGTTCGCGCTGCAGGTCATCGGCAAACCCACCAAGGAGATCCGGCGCGTGGTGCCTGAGACGCTGGAGACGGTGGGGCTCACGGGCAAGGAGGACCGGCTCAATGAGGAACTCTCCGGGGGCGAGCAGCAGCGGGTCGCCATCGCGCGGGCTTTCGTGAACCGTCCTCAGATCCTCATCGCCGACGAGCCCACCGGCAACCTGGACCCGGAGACCTCTGTGGGCATCATGAAGCTGCTGGACCGCATCAACCGCACCGGCACCACCGTCATCATGGCGACGCACGACTCGTCCATCGTCGACCAGATGCGACGACGCGTCCTGGAGCTGCGTGACGGGGAACTTGTCCGCGACCAGTCCAAGGGGGTGTACGGCGCATGAGGCACACACTTCGCGAAACGTGGTCGGGCCTGCGACGCAACCTGGCCATGACCGTGGCCGTGGTCGTCACCATGGCCGTGTCCCTGTCGCTGTTCGGGCTGGGGCTTCTGACCTCCATGGAGGTGGACCTCGTCAAGGGGCGCTGGTACGACAAGATCGAAATCTCCGTCTTCCTGTGCATCGAGTCCACCACCGGCGGCATGTGCGAGGCGGGCAAGGGCGCCACCGACGCCCAGCGCGACGCCATCCAGTCAGCCCTCGAGGGCAACCCGGAGGTGGCGAAGGTCTTCTACGAGTCGAAGGAGGCCGCCTTCCAGGAGTTCCAGAGGGTCTTCAAGGATTCCCCAATCCTCGGATCCCGCACCGCCGAGGACATGCAGGACTCGTTCCGGGTCAAACTCCTGAATCCCGAGAACTACCAGGGCGTTGTGAGTGAGGCCAGCAGCCTCCAGGGCGTTCAGAATGTTCAGGATCTTCAGTCTATCTTCGAGCCCCTGTTCAAGTGGCTGAACGGCCTCCAGTGGGCCACCATCGGCATGAGCGTCCTGCTGCTCCTGGCGGCCGGCCTGCAGATCGCCAACACCATTCGGATGGCCGCCTTCACCCGACGTCGGGAGATCGGCATCATGCGATTGGTGGGGGCGTCGAACCTCTACATCCTGTTGCCATTCCTACTGGAAAGCCTTGTGGCAGGCCTGATCGGGGTCATCGTGTCGGGGATCACGGTTGCGGCTGGCTACCTGTTCATCATCGAACGCAACGCCAAGACCTCAATCCGAACTTTACCCTGGATTGACTGGTCTCACGTTACTACTGCCATCCTTGCCATGGCTGCGGTGGGGATTGCTCTGGCAATCATCCCAACGCTGTTGGCAACCAGAAAGTACCTACGCATCTGAGAATTGGTGCCCAAGGAGATTCAGGTGAACCGGGAACCTTCCCCCTTTGTACAAAGCAAGCGCGTGACACGGATCCTGCGAGGCATTGCCGCCTCAGCGGTCGGTATCGCGGTTCTGCTGACGACGGCGCTACCGGTGCAGGCCGACGAGTTGGACGACCAGCGCTCCGACCTGACGTCCCGCATCGCCGACCAGGCAGACGCCGTTGACCACGCCTCCGGTGAGCTGACAGCCGCCAACGCCGCACTGGCCACCGCGCGCACCGAGCTCAGCGGAGCGGAGGCCAAGCTCGCGGCTGCCGAGGCCGCCCGTCGCGACGCCCAGGACCTGGATGCCCAGCGCGCAGCCGAGTTGAAGTCCGCCGAACACAAGCTCAAGCAGGCGCTGGCCGAGGTTGCCGCCGCGCAGGCTGCACTTGACTCCGTGGAGGCCCGCACGGCCGAGGAGATCGTTGTCATCACCCAGCAGAACGGCCCCCTCCTCAACCTGGCCCTGCTTGTCACCGATGTGACAGCAGCCCAGCTCAACCAGCGTGCGCAGCTGTCCACCACCCTTTTTGACTCCAGCGCACAGCAGCTGGATGAACTGCAGTCGCGGCGCATCGCGCTGGACGCGGCCAAGGTGCGGGCCGACGAGGCACAGGCAGTGGCCGCCGAGGCGCGCCAGGCAGCCGCTGAGCAGCTGGCCGACGCCAAGGACAAGCAGGCACGCGCCGACGCGCTGCGTGACGAGGTGGCTTCCAAGGTGGCCGTCCGTGACGCCGCCGCCGACGAGGCGTCCACCCAGCTGGACCAGGAACAGGCCCGGCAGGACGACCTCGAGGCGGAATCCGTCGAGGTGGACAAGCGCATCGCCGCGCGCGTCGCCGCGCAGAAGGCCGCAGAGGAGGCTGCTGCACGCAGGACGGCCGCGGACAGTGCATCCCGATCCCGCGCCGCCGCCGAAGCAGCCAGGAAGACCACCGTCGCTGCGTCCAAGCCGCAGGCACCGGCGGCCAAGCCGCAGCCGCAGGTTGGGCAGCGTCCGGCCGCACCCACCACATCGTCGGGCTTCCAGCGTCCCGTCATCGGGCGACTCAGCTCCCCGTACGGCATGCGCCTGCACCCCGTGCTCGGGATCCGCAAGCTGCACGACGGTACCGACTTCGCCGCATCCTGCGGCACGCCCATGAAGGCTGCTGCCTCCGGCACCGTCGCGGAGCGCTACTACAACGCCGGCTACGGCAACCGGCTGATGATCGACCACGGCAAGGTTGACGGAAAGTACGTCACCACCGGCTACAACCACGCCACCCGGTACGTCGTGTCCGTGGGCCAGCGCGTGTCCAAGGGACAGGTCATCGGCTACGTCGGCACCACTGGCTACTCCACAGGATGCCATCTGCATCTGATGGTGTGGGAGAACGGCACCATGGTGAACCCCATGGCCAAGTGGTTCCGCTGACACCAGTCATGGCATCATGGGCGGATGCCCAGGGAAACCGGACGCAAGCTCGTCGCACAGAACCGGAAGGCCCGCCACGACTTCCACATCGAAGATGTGTACGAGGCGGGTCTGGTCCTGACCGGTACTGAGGTCAAAAGCCTCCGCGCGGGGCGGGCCACACTGTCCGAAGCCTTCGCCACTGTCGATGACGGCGAGGTCTGGCTGCGCAACGTCAACATCCCTGAGTACGCTTTCGGCACGTGGCGCAACCACGCCGCCAAGCGCACCCGCAAACTGCTGTTGAACCGCAGGGAGATTGCCAACATCGAGAAGGCACTCAGCGGCTCGCACCGCACCATTGTTCCCCTGTCCCTGTATTTCTCCGACGGCTACGCCAAGGTCGAGATTGCTGTGGCAACCGGCAAGAAGGACTGGGACAAGCGGCAAAGCATCGCAGAACGCGACGCCAACCGTGAGGCGCAGCGGGCGCTGGCCAGCCGCAACAAGTACCGCCGCTGACAGCTGAACCGTGACCGTGCCCGGTCGCACCCCGGTTGCGACGGAGATGAGGGTCAGATCAGGGCAATCCCCAATGGTGGCGGTTGTGAACGCGGTGCAGACTGGATGACATGAGCTTCCCGGACCCCGCCTTTCCCGATCCCACGCTGGGCCACCAGGTCACCGACGTGCAGCGTGACCGCGCTGTGGAGTACCTGCAACAGGCATACGCCACAGGCGCCATCGACCCCGACACGTTCGAGGACCGGCTGGCCACCGCCCTGACCTCCTCCACCCGTGCCGAACTGAACTCCTCGCTGCGGGGTATCGCGCGGGTGGCGAGCCAGGGACAATTCGCCGCACCCATGGTGCGCCCGCCCGTTCTGAACAGCGCAGAGAATGTCGGTGCCGGCTTCACCCACCTGAGCGGGTTCATCTTCCCGTTCTTCCTGGGTCCCGTCATCGTCAAGGCTGTCGCCCGCCCCGGATCCCGCCTGTGGCTGGAGGCCGGGCGTGCGCTGAGTTTCCAGCTCACGGCCATCACCACGGCGCTGATCCTGGGCACCGTCCTCACGGTCCTCAACATCGGGGGGCCGCTGTTCTTTCTTGGTGTGATTGGCTGGCTCATCACCACCACGCTGCTGGCGGTCCGCGCGTTCCAGGGCCTGAACAGCACCGCCGCCATCGAGAAGCTGCTGCCCTTCAAGCCGCCGCGGGAGGATCGCCAGATCGGTCGCTGAGCGTTTCCGATCAGGCGTGGGGGACTGGTATGGTGGTAGATGTACAACTCAACAGGGGGTGACTGGTTTCGACTTGGGACGGTAGTCTCAGGGGAAGCGGGCCGAGGATCCATGCTTATCTCGTAAACGATGTATGGAAACCAATAAGTGCCAACAACAACCGCACTAACTTCGCTCTCGCTGCCTGATCAGTGATCGAAGGGTCAGCTTGAACGTGCCTTCCGTTCAATACCTGGCCTAATCTAGAAGGCTTTGCTGCACGATCTGTGTTCCAGGGATCGTGCGGGACTTTACTGGGACTGGGCTCGTCTGCGACATGCCGACGTGAGTGCAGGAGCCAAGTAGAACGATTAGTCGGCTGCGCCCGGAGAAGACCTGGTTCGCCTCTTGAGGACGCGGGTTCAATTCCCGCCACCTCCACCCCTGATGACGATGTCGCGTGCGACATCACCTTGCAGCCGGGCCCCTCGGGGTCCGGCTGTTCTGGTTCCCGGGCATTGCAGCCCGATCATGCCAGAATGGGGGCATGCAACAGGCTCAGGCACCGGAGGCGGGACAGGTTCTCGTGGCAACCGAGCCGGGCCGCGGCGGCTACTTCGACCGCAGCGTCGTGCTTCTGCTGGACCACAACGAGAACGGGTCGCTGGGGGTCTGCCTGCAGCACGTCAGCGAACTCGGCATGGTGGATGTCCTCGAGCACTTCTCCGAGCTCCTGACACCGCCGAAGGTGCTGTTCGAGGGCGGGCCCGTGTCCCAGCAGGCTGCCGTGTGCCTTGCTCAGGTGGCCAACCCCTTCGAGGAGCCCCCCGGCTGGAAGCGGCTCTTCAACGACGTGGGGATCCTCGATTTGGAGACGCCCGTGGAGTTGGTGGCCGGTGGATTCACCCACATGCGCATCTTCGTGGGTCTCGCCGGGTGGGATGCCGGACAACTTGAGGGGGAACTGATCCGCGGTTCCTGGTTCCGGGCGGCCGCCCGCGCCGAAGAGGTCTTTGGTACCCCCGAAGACCTGTGGCGCCGCACCCTGCGCCGCCTCGGAGGGGCTCCGGGGCGCTGGTCCACGTGGACCGAGACACCCGAACTCAACTGAGGATGCCGCAGCGTACCGCAACACCCCCAGCAACAGACGTGTCGCGATGGCCCGGCGCACCTGCCACGACCACCACGTTGTCATGGGCAGCAATACTAGGGTGGAGGCGCGCCCGGGCCGCGCCCAAGCGTGGCGCTAGCATTGGCCCGACCGCCACGAAGGAGGAGCAGTGACCGACAGCAGGTCTCGTACGCGCATCCTGATTGTCGACGACGACCAGGCCCTATCGGAAATGCTGCAGATCGTGCTGCGTCAGGAAGGCTTCGACACGGTGCACTGCGGCACCGGGACCCAGGCCGTGGCCGCCCTGCGGGAGAGCCGGCCCGACCTGGTCCTGCTCGACCTCATGCTGCCCGGACGTGACGGAGTCAGCGTGTGCCGGGACATGCGCACGGAGTCCGTGGTGCCCATCGTGATGCTCACCGCCAGGTCGGACACGTCCGACGTGGTGGCTGGGCTGGAGGCCGGCGCCGACGACTACGTGGCCAAGCCGTTCAAGCCCAAAGAACTGATCGCCCGCATTCGGACGCGTCTGCGCCAGATGACCGCCGATCCCGGCAAGGACGTCCTCGGCATCGGCGACCTGGTCATCTCCGTGTCCGCCCACACCGTGAAGCGGGGCGACGTCGCCGTCCAACTGACCCCCCTGGAGTTCGACCTCCTCCTCGCGCTCGCCAAGCGTCCCTCGCACGTCTTCAGCCGCGAGGCGCTCCTGGACGAGGTCTGGGGTTACCGCAACGCCGCCGACACGCGGCTGGTGAACGTCCACGTGCAGCGTCTGCGCGCCAAGGTCGAGCAGGACCCCGAGCACCCCGAGATCGTCGTGACGGTCCGCGGAGTGGGGTATCGAGCCGGTGAACCAGCTGAATCGCTCTGACCGGCGGCTGCCGGGCTTCGCCCGCCTCTGGTGGAGCTCCTTGCCCCTGCGCGTGCTGTTCACGACGATCGCCGCCTCCTTCCTGGTGCTGGTGCTGGCAGGGTTGCTGCTGATGCAGCAGGCCCGCAGCAGCATCGTGGAGACCAAGAGGAACGCCTCCATCGCGGAGGCCACGGGCATCCACAACTTCATGGCCACGCAGCTGCGGCTCCCGGAGGCGCGCAGCGTCGCCGTCTATGAGCAGCTCAACAGACTCGCGGAACAGGCCCAGGAGCAGGCCGGGCAGTACAAGGTGGTCATCGAGGGGCCAGCCGGAGCCATCATCTCCGGTGGCATCGCCTGGGAATCCGTGCCGGCGGCACTCCAGGCCCGCGTCCAGGGCAGCGACGCCATGTTCGCCACACCCACGGAGGTGCTCTACACCGACGCCGCGGCCCCAGCGGAACCGGGATGGGCGATCGGCACCACGCTGGTGGACACCTCGGGTGAACGATTCCCCGTCTACTACATCTTCCCGATGACCAACGAGGTGGCAACGTTGAAGTCGCTGCAGCGCGCCGTGATCAGTACGGGACTGGCGCTGCTGGGTGCACTGGCCGCCATCGGGTACCTCGTGACCGTCCAGGTTGTCCGGCCTGTGCGCAAAGCCAGCCAGACGGCACGGCGGCTCGCATCCGGGGACCTCGAAGAGCGGATGCGGGTGCGGGGGACCGACGACATTGCGTCCCTGGCCGTGTCCATGAACGACATGGCGGAAGATCTTGCCCAGCGCATCCGCGAGTTGGAGTCGCTGTCGCTCGTCCAGCGGAGGTTCGTGGGTGACGTGTCGCACGAGCTGCGCACACCCATGACCACCATTCGGATGGCGGCCGACGTCCTGTTTGAGGCGCGCGACGACTTCGAACCCCAGTCGCGGCGCACGGTGGAACTGATGTCCACCCAGATCGACAGATTCGACTCGCTGCTGGCGGACCTGCTGGAGATCTCCCGTTTCGACGCGGGCGCCGCGGTGCTGAACCTGGACGACGTGGACATGGTGCTGCTCGTGGAGTCCGAGATGGACGCGCAGCGCTCCTTCGCGGAGCGCCAGGGCATCGAGCTGCGGTTCCACGCCGAGGGCCCCGCCATCGCCCAGATGGACTCGCGCCGGATCCGTCGCATCCTGCGGAACCTGCTCACCAACGCCATCGAGCACGGGGAGGGCCGCCCCATCGACGTGACGGTGGCAACCGACGCCCACGCCGTGGCCGTGGCCGTGCGCGACCGTGGGGTCGGGTTCCAGGCCAGCGAATCGAGCCTGGTGTTCGGCCGGTTCTGGCGCGCCGACCCGTCCCGCAACCGGGTGGTGGGCGGCACGGGGCTGGGTTTGGCCATCGCACTGGAGGATGCACGCCTCCACAAGGGGTGGCTCACGGCCTGGGGCAGGCCGGGCAGGGGAGCGCAGTTCCGCCTGACCATCCCCCGGGACTCCGGGTTCGTGCTCATGGGGTCCCCACTGCCGGTGATCCCCACCGACGTCGAGGCCCGGAGGTTGCCATGATCAGGAAGCTCGCCTGCGCGCTGATGGCGCTCCTGCTGATGGGATGCACGGACATCCAGACCACGGGGCCGGTCGACGAGGTCCCCATGGGCTCTGAACCCCGTGGCGTCCAGATCGCCCCTGAACCGCCGCAGCCCGGCGTGGCCCCCGTCCGGCTCGTGGAGGGTTTCGTCCAGGCCATGGCCGACCCGGAGTCGGACTGGGCAGTGGCCCGCCAGTACCTGACAGCCTGGGCCAGCGCCCAATGGCGCCCCCGCGACGGCGGCACCGTCTACAAGGGTGTCGTCTCCGAGGATGAGGGGGCCGTGCTGGTGCGCGGCACGAGCACCGGCCTGCTCGATGCCGAGGGCCGGTTCACGGCGACCGGGGAGACACTGTCCCACGACTTCGGTGTCGTCCAAGTGGATGGTGAATGGCGCATCGGGGCGCCTCCGAAGGGTGTGCTGGTGTCCGACTACATCTTCGAGCGGTACTGGTCCCACAACACCATCTACTTCATGGCGGGATCCGGCGACCACGTGGTTCCGGACCTCGTGCACATCCCGGACGCCATGCTCACGGCCAGCCGGATCGTGGAGGCGCAGATCGCCGGCCCGAGCGCCGGCATCAAGGCCGCCGTGAGAAACGCCGTCGGGTCCCGTGTGCGGCTCGCGCCCGAGGGTGCCAACGTGAACGGCGAGGGCACGGCATCCGTGGCACTGACGGGGTTGGGTCGTGACATGCCCGACGACCGTCGGCGCCTGTTGGGCGCACAGCTGCTCTGGTCGCTGACGGCCATCCCGCGCGTGACGGGCCTGAAGATCACCTCCGACGGCGAGGCGTTCCTACTGCCCGAACAGAACTCCGACGGCGTGCTGCAGCTCTCACAGCAGCAGGGCTTCCAACTGCTCTCGCGGGCATCGACGGCCGACCTGTTCGGCATCCGTGACGGGGTCGCCGGGCGGATCGGCTCCACGCAGGCCTTCCTGCCCCTGAACTCCGACAAGGAAGCCGTGTCGGAGGTGGCGGTGTCCATCGATGGAACGCTGGTCGCGTTCGTCGACCAGGCCCGCACCGGCATCCTCGTGGGGCCGTACGGGGGCGCGTTGGTTCGTGCCGCGCCGACGGGGCTGACGAAGCTGCGGGCCGCCCAGTTCGCGCTGAACTACCTCTGGGCGGTCGGGACCGATGCGCAGGGAGTCATCCGGCTGGTGCGGGTCGATGCCCAGGGCATCGTCACCGAGATCGACACCAGCCCCCTCCCGGGCTCCATCGTCGACTTCTCCATCACGCAGGCTGGCGTGAGGTGGGCTGCCATCGTCGAGCGGTCCGGCGTGCGCCAGGTGGTGCTGGCCGGCATCGTCGGGGGCGAGAAGCCACGCCTCGAAGCCGCCGGCGTGCTGCCGCTGCTGGCCGACACCAACACCCGTCTCACCGGGTTCAGGGGTCTCGACTGGGGCGGGGAGACCGAGTTCGTCGTGATCGCCGATTCCGGCGACGAGCTGTCGGTGTTCCAGATCCGCATGGACGGGTCCCAGGTGGAGGACATCGGCCCCCTGTCCGAGGACCCCGTACACATCTCCGCCCTCCCGCGACCCAGCGGCGACGCCGTGGTGGTGCGCACGAAGGACGACACTGTGTGGCGCCACGACACCAGCACGCGCTGGACGAAGCTTGAGGGTCCCCTGCAGGAGGTCAGCTACCCCGGCTGAGGGAGCCACCTGTGCACAGCTGGGGTCCACCGGTCACGGAAGACCACAGTTCCAGATGTGGGCGACTTCCTCGTGTCGGCGGCGCACCTGTTCCTCGGGGCGGAGTGCGCAGTGTGCGGCCGCCCCGGGTGGGGGGCGTGCCGTGCCTGTCTCGGTGAGCTGTGGGCGGCGGTGCCGCACCGCGTCCATCGTGCGGGGCTGACTGTGACGGTGGTGGCCGCCAATGACTACCGCCCGCACCTGGAGAAACTCGTGCCCGTGTTCAAGGACGACGGTGCCCTGCACCTGGGTGCTCTGCTGGCCCGGCGACTGGCCGTTGCCGTCGACGTCCTGCAGCCCCCCGCCACGGTGCGTCTGGTCCCGGTACCCTCCCTGCCGGCCGCCGTGCGGCGCCGTGGGCACGACCACTGCTCAACGCTGGCCGCCGGCGCTTCCCGGCTGCTTGGCCTGCGCTGGGCTCCGCTCCTGCGACGCGCCCCATCGGGCCTGGACCAGCGGATTCTGGGTGCCGCGGGCAGGCAGCACAACGTCCACGGTGCCATGCGGGCCAGAGGGTGTGATCATCCAGTGGTCCTCGTCGATGACGTCTGCACCACCGGCGCCAGCCTCATCGAAGCTCTTCGGGCGTTGTCAGCATCCGGCGTGGACGTGGTGGCCGCTGCCGTGCTTGGCGACGCCGACCGACGGCGAGTCCACGGGCAGGACACTTTCATCCCCCTGCCCCCCAGACTTGAGTAACGTTGTGGCATGGAGACGCCACTGCGGCAGGCGATCGGTTGGTCGAACGTCGTGGTGGCTCTGCTGTTTTTTCAGGCGATCGTCCCCAAACGACCGCCGCCGGTTCGCCCACACGGGAAACCGGTTCGAAGAAGTCCCCGTCGGGACCGAGAAGAGGAGTAACCATGGACATTGTTGTCACAGGTCGGCACTGCACGATCAGTCCTGCCCTGAAGGATCTCGTCACGGAGCGCATAGCCACCGTCGAGCGGTTACGTGACCGAGTCATTCGGGTCGAAGTCGAATTCTCAGCTGACGGGAGCAAGAACCCCACCGAGGCCGTGGAGGTGCAGATCACCATGCGCAGCCGCGGTCCCGTCGTCCGTGCCGAGTCCAAGGCCAGCGACAAAAACACCGCATTCGACCAGGCCTTTGACCGTCTGAAGTCGCAGCTGCGGAAGGCAGCCGACCGCCGCAAGACCCATCAGGGGCTGCGGTTGGCGTCGGCCCTCGACCCCTCCCAGCTGTCCGGGTCCGTGGTGGAGAGCGCCGAGGAGAAGGAGGGCGTGTACGAGGTGGCGGGCATTGTCGTCGACGGCGACGGGCCGCTGGTGGTGCGCGAGAAGGAATTCGACACCACACCGCTGTCGCTGGCGCAGGCACTGGACGAAATGGAACTCGTGGGCCACGACTTCTTCCTCTACCAGGACGCCGACAGTGGGCGCCCGTCCGTGGTCTACCGCCGCAAGGCCTACAACTACGGCGTGATCCACCTCAACGTCAGCTGAAATCACCGCCCGGAAAGGGGCAACAACCAAGACGCCCGTGCAGGGATGCACGGGCGTCTTGGGTGCCCGGGCGGCGGCTGGGTAGGATGTGGCGTGGTGCGCCGTGCTGGAGGGCGCCGCTGACCAGCTGATCAAACGTAAAGGAACGCCAACGTGGGATTCATGGACTTCTTGAGCAACCTCGGCTCCGGTACGCAGTTGAGGAAGCTGCAGAAGGTGGCCGACCAGGTCAACTCCATCGAAGAGGACTTCCAAGCGATGTCCGACGAACAGCTTCGCGCGCAGACCGACGAGTTCCGGGCACGGATCGCCGACGGCGAGTCCCTCGACTCGATCATGCCGGAGGCCTTCGCCACGGTTCGGGAGGCGTCTGTCCGCGTGTTGGGCAAGCGCCACTTCGACGTGCAGCTCATGGGTGGTGCGGCGCTGCACTGGACCAACATTGCCGAGATGAAGACCGGTGAGGGCAAGACGCTGGTGGCGACGCTGCCGGCGTACCTCAACGCGCTGTCCGGCAAGGGCATCCACGTGGTCACCACCAACGACTACCTCGCCAAGTACCAGTCGGAGCAGATGGGCCGCATCCACCACTTCCTCGGCCTGACCGTGGGCGTGATCCTCGCCCAGATGACGCCTGAGGAGCGCCGCGAGGCCTACGCCTGCGACATCACCTACGGCACCAACAACGAGTTCGGTTTCGACTACCTGCGCGACAACATGGCACTGAAGGCGTCGGACCTGGTGCAGCGGGGCCACAACTACGCCATCGTCGACGAGGTGGACTCCATCCTCGTGGACGAGGCGCGGACACCGCTCATCATCTCCGGCCCCGCCGAGGACACACACGAGTGGTACCCCGTCTTCGCCAAGCTGGTCCGCACCCTGAAGCGTGACACCGACTACGAGGTCGACGAGAAGAAGCGCACCATCGCGATCGGCCCCTCCGGCATCGAGACAGTGGAGGACCGGCTGGGCATCGACAACCTGTACGAGTCCGCGAACACGCCGCTCATCAGTTACCTCAACAACGCCATCAAGGCCAAGGAACTGTTCAAGCGCGACAAGGACTACGTCATCATGGGCGACGAGATCCTCATCGTCGACGAGCACACCGGCCGGTCCCTGGCCGGCCGTCGCTACAACGAGGGCCTCCACCAGGCGCTCGAGGCGAAGGAGGGTGTGCAGATCAAGGACGAGTACCAGACGCTCGCCACCGTGACGCTGCAGAACTACTTCCGGATGTACTCCAAGCTGGCGGGCATGACCGGTACGGCGAAGACGGAGGAGTCGGAGTTCCAGAAGATCTACGGCCTCGGTGTCATCGTGATGCCCACCAACAAGCCGATGGTTCGCATCGACCAGCGCGACAAGATCTACCGCACCGAGGAGGCCAAGTTCGACGCGATCATCGCCGACGTCGTCGAGCGGCACGCCAAGGGTCAGCCGGTCCTGCTCGGGACCGCATCGGTGGCCAAGTCCGAGCTGCTGTCCAAGCGGTTGAAGACCGCCGGAATCCCGCACGAGGTCCTGAACGCCAAGCAGCACGAGCGTGAGGCGATCGTGGTTGCGCAGGCCGGCCGCAAGGGTGCCGTGACCGTGTCCACCAACATGGCCGGTCGAGGTACCGACATCATGCTGGGTGGCAACCCCGAGTTTCTCGCGGACCTGCAACTGCGCAAGCAGGGACTGGACCCCGTCGACACCCCGGAGGACTACGAGGCCCAGTGGCCCGAAACCCTGCGCTCCCTGGAGGAGCAGGTGGAGGTGGAGCACAAGGAGGTCGTCGCCGCCGGCGGTCTGTACGTCACGGGCTCCGAGCGCCACGAGTCGCGGCGTATCGACAACCAGCTGCGAGGCCGTTCCGGTCGTCAGGGTGACCCGGGTGAGAGCCGCTTCTACCTGTCGCTGAGCGACGACCTCATGCGGCTGTTCCGCCCTGAGCTCCTCGAGCGGGCGCTGCTGATGCTCAAGGTGCCGGACGACGTGCCCATCGACAACAAGTCGGTGAGCAACGCCATCGAGTCGGCCCAGAAGCAGGTGGAGGCCCAGAACTTCGAGATGCGCAAGAACGTCCTGAAGTACGACGACGTCCTCAACCGTCAGCGGCACGTGGTCTACCGTGACCGCCGCCGCGTCCTGGACGGCGAAGATCTCAGCGAACAGCTCCGCGAGCGTGCGCAGCGCGTCGTCGAGGATGTCGTGCGCACCCACACCACGGGCATCCACGAGGACTGGGACCTGGAAATGCTCTTCAACGAGCTGAGGACGCTCTACCCGACCGGGCTCAGCCGCGAAGAACTCGAGGAGGAGCTCCCGGAGCAGGAGGAGATCGTCGAGGAGTTCGTGGAGGACGTGGCACACGCCTACGAGGCCCGCGAGGCTGCGCTGGGCGAGGACACCATGCGCGAACTGGAACGCCAGGTTCTGCTGAGCGTCGTGGACCGCAACTGGCGTGAGCACCTGTACGAGATGGACTACCTCCGCGAGGGCATCGGGCTGCGCGCCATGGCCCAGCGCGACCCGCTCACGGAGTACCAGCGCGAAGGTGGCGACATGTTCATCGCCATGCGCGAGGCCTCCTTCGAACAGGTGGTGGGACTGCTGTTCAACCTTGAGGTCAAGCCGGTGGAATCCGCCGTCAGCGTCGGCCTCGTCACGGGCGCCGATGGCGCGCCCGTGGACGTCCTTGGCCGCATCAACGCCGCGAACGCCGCCACCGATGACCAGCCTGAGCCCCATCCCGACCACCAGCCGGCCGCACCACTGGCCAAGGGGCTGGGCGGCAAGCAGCGGGACGATTTCACCTACTCGGCTCCGGACGAGTCCGGCGAGGCCACCTCGTCGGTGAAGCCGCAGGAGGCAACCGGGAACCGTCCCGGGCGCAACCAGCCCTGTTTCTGCGGCTCCGGCAAGAAGTACAAGGCCTGCCACGGGAGCAGCGTCTCGGCCTGAGCCCCAGCCGTCACATTCCGAGGACGGCGAACTCTGAGCAGCGCCACTGGCCTGCACGGTCCAACCGGACCGTGCAGGCCAGCCATCGTTGGCCCACCGAGATGCGGGCCGTGGCCTCGATGGCGTCGAGGCTGGGCATCTGCATCCGGAGGCGCCCGAGGTGGCTCCGACCGAAGGTGCCGGCATCCACGTGGTTCACGAGCGACAGGAACGCCGACGGGCCCATCCAGGGCCGCAGTTGGTGCAGCCCCCGGCGGCCCATCAGCGCTTCGAGTGTGGCCAGGACAAGTCCCGCGGCCTGCGGTGGTACGGGGGCGACGGGGACCCTCCGGGATGTGGGTGCCGACTCGCGCCGGTCGAGGTCTGTGGACATGTCGCGACGCTACGGACAGTCGCCGGGACCAGACCATCCCCCGCCCCGCCCGGACAACACCGGCGTCCCCGGGACAACACCGGTTGATGTTCGGACAACACCCCGGTGGAGCTCTCCCGTGCCAGCCTCACGTGGGCGTCGTGGGGGTCAGCCGAACATCAGCACCATTCCGCTGATCGTCAGTGCCACCATGAAGAGCAACAACGGCACCTGGCGTCGTACGGCCACCCGAGGCGGCAGGTCCCGCAAGGCGATGTCGTGGGACACCAGTGCCGCCATGACGTGGCCGCCGACGATGAAGAGGACCGTCACCAGGGCAATGAGCGTCGGGTGCGCCAACAGGGTCAGGTTGGGTCCGGCCTCGGCGATGCCGAACCAGTCCCAGCCCAGCGCCAACGGATCGGCCATGCGAATCGCTGTCCGCTGCCCCTCGAGGTAGAGCATGGTTGCGTAGTGCGCCAGGAAGTACCCCGCCACCAGCGGTACCAGACCGGGCGACAGTGCATCGGCCGCCTGTCGCAAGGTCTGTCCGGACCGACGCAGCGGCAGGACACTGGCGTGGAAGAGTGCCGTGATCAGGGCGACGGTGGCCACGAGGCCGACGGTGCCCACCAAGCGCGGTGGGAGAGGGGAGTCCTGGAAGGCGCGCACCCACCACGAGGACCCCGCGACGGCGTCGAACAGCGTACTGCCGAGCAGGACGCAGGCCAGGATGGACAGGTGGCGTGGCGCCTTCCAAGATCCGAGGTTGCGCAGCGGGTTGATGAGGACCAGTTGCCCGGAGTGTGAACGCGCCCACGGCGACAACTTG
>JBDSRF010000160.1:0-3281 GCA_039929445.1 Arachnia sp.
GCCTTGGGCTGGACGTGGTGGGCCTGACCGACGGCGACTGGCTGGACGTCGACGACACCATGCGGGTGCAGGGGGTCGACTGGCTCTACGCGGTGGGCGACGTGAACCATCGCGTGCTGCTCACCCATCAGGGCAAGTACCAGGCACGGGCTGCGGGCGACGTCATTGCCGCACGCGCCACCGGGGCTCCCGTTGACGACGCGCCGTGGGGAGTCCACGTGGCCACCGCCGACCACGACTGTGTCCCGCAGGTGGTGTTCTCCGACCCCGAGGCGGCATCCGTGGGGCTGACCTCGGACGAAGCGAAGAAGGCCGGGGTCCGGATCCGGGTGGTGGACACCCCGCTCGGTGGCGTCGCGGGCGCGTCGCTGACCATGGACGGGTTCGAGGGCACAGCCCGCATGGTCGTGGACGAGGACCGCGGAATTCTGGTGGGCGTGACGTTCGTCGGACCGGGCGTCAGCGACCTCGTGCATGCCGCCACGATCGCGGTGGTCGGCCAGGTCCCCGTCACACGGCTGTGGCACGCCGTGCCGTCGTACCCGACGGTGAGCGAGGTCTGGTTGCGTCTGCTGGAGGCCTACGGTCGCCCCGGACAGGCCTCTTGACAGGGCGCCACGCACTGCAGGCCCCCGCCGACAGGCGGGGGCCTTCGTCGTTTCCCCAACCGTCTGAGGGAAGGCCTTGACACACCCCCTCGGCTGTCTTACTGTATTAAGTACTTAGTACAGCGATACGAGGAGGCGACATGGAGTTCGACACGAGCTCTCCCATCTGGCTCCAACTCGTCACGGAATTCTCGCGTCGGGTCGCGACGGCTGAATGGGCGGCGGGGGAGAAGATCCCCGGCGTGCGCGAGCTCGCCCTCCAACTGGGTGTCAACCCCAACACCGTCCAGCGCGCCCTCACCGAGATGGAACGCGACGGGCTTTGCCGCTCCGAGAGGACAACCGGTCGCTTCGTGACCGATGACCCCGGGCGCGTGAGCACGTTGCGACGCGAGTTGGCCGCAGGCGCGGCAGATGACTACATCCGAATCAGCCGGGGCCTGCTCATGGAGCTGGGCAACGCCACGGCACTCGTCGACGAAAGGTGGAACGAGAATGACAACCCTGAGAATGACCGAGCCCGGGCGGAGGGATGACCACGCCATGACAGCCACCGCCATCAACGTCCGCGGACTGACCAAGAACTACGGCGTGCTGCGCGCCCTCGACGGCCTCGACCTCACGCTGCCCACCGGGCAGATCGTCGGACTCCTCGGGGAGAACGGCTGCGGCAAGACAACGCTCCTGAAGGTGCTGGCCGGCGTGCTGGCCGACCACGAGGGCGACGTCACCATCGCAGGCCACCGACCGGGACCCGAGTCCAAGGCGCACGTCTCGTTCCTGCCCGACGCCAGCTTCCTGCCCGACAACGCACGGGTCAGCGAATGCGTCCGCCTCTACAGCGACTTCTTCGCCGACTTCCACGTCGCCAAGGCCGAGGACCTCATCGGGTACTTCGGCCTGGAACAGTCCATGCGGTTGAAGGCCATGTCCAAGGGCATGCGCGAGAAGGTGCAGATCGCCCTCGCCATGTCGCGGCAGGCCACGGTCTACCTCCTCGACGAACCCATCTCCGGAGTGGACCCCGCCGCACGGCAGATCATTCTCGACGGCATGGTGCGCAACCTGTCCGATGAGTCGCTGGTCTTGATCTCCACACACCTGGTGCACGACCTCGAACCCATCCTCGACGGCGTGGTGCTCATGCGCCACGGGAAGGTACTTCTGGAGGGCGCCGTCGATGACCTGCGCGCCCAGCACAACATGAGTATCGACCAACTGTTCAGGGAGGTTTACCAATGGTCAGCACGTTGATCACACACGAATACCTGCGCACCCGCGGCTGGCTCGCCGTGGTGTTCGGCATCGCGACGCTCGTGACGGTGGTGGGGACGCTGATGGCGTACACGCCCTGGTCCTTCTTCCAGGTGCTGGGCTTCATCTTGTCGTTCGTCGCGGTCGTCGCCTTCCTCTTCGTCGTGCAGTTGGGGCTGGCCCTCGACTACTGGCGCTCCAGCTACAGCAGGACCGGTTACTTCACGCAGTCGCTGCCCGTCAAGGGTTCGACCGTCTACGGGGCCAAGTTCCTCTGGGGGACCATCGTCACCGTGGTGGCGCTGATCTGGAATGTGGTCCTGGCCGTGCCCGTCATCTTCGGAGGCGCTGAGGCGATGGGTGATGGGATCACTTGGAGTGCCCTCATGCGGGATCTGGGGGTCATGTGGGGCGCTGCCCCGCTCTGGACGTGGGCACTCCTCGTGGTGCTGTTCATCGGACTGACCGTGGGTGGCATCGCCCAGTACTACTTCGCCGCCTCGATTGGTAGCGAATCCCGGTTGAACCGCCTCGGAATCGGTGGGCCCATCATCGTCTGGTTCGTCCTCTACCTGGCAATGCAGGTACTCCTGCTCGTGGGCATCGTCGCCATCCCCTTTGGCCTGGGGCAGGGGGCGGACGGCAACCTGAGCGTCATCCCGGCCAACTTCCTCACCTCCCTGATGAGGAACGACAACCCCGACATCATGCCCCTGGGGTTCCTCCCGGTGCTCTTCCTCGTCTCGGCAGTGCTCATCTGGCGCACGGTCGTCTCCTGGAACAAAAAGGTGTCCCTGGCCTGAGCCCCAACTCCGGTCCCCCCGGATCGCCACCGTAGATGGCTACGACCACCACCACGCGAGAACGCTACTGATACGTCAGTGGCGTTCTCGTGCGTCGGTGGCGTCGTGACCCAGCGGTGGCGTCAGGGGCAGAGGCGGGTGGTGTTCCAGCCGTCGTCGGTCCGGGTGAACACGATGCGGTCGTGGAGGCGGGAGCGACGGCCCTGCCAGAACTCGATCCGCTGCGGCACCACACGGAACCCACCCCAGAACGGGGGCACCGGCACGGACTCGTCGGCGAACCGTTCCTCGGCGTCGGCGAACGCCTTCTCCAGTTCCTCGCGGGAACCGATGGGCCGACTCTGGTGCGAGGCCCACGCCCCGGTCTGCGAGGCGCGCGGCCGGACGGAGAAGTAGTCGTCCACCTGCGACCGGTCCACCTGCTGGGCCACCCCGTCGATGCGGACCTGGCGCTCCAGTTCACTCCAGTTGAAGCTGAGGCACACGCGCGGGTTGGCGGCCAGGGCCCGGCCCTTGTCGGATTCCAGGTTCGTGTAGAACACGAAACCGTGCTCGTCGTACTCCTTGAGGAGCACCACGCGCGCCTGCGGCTGCCACGAACCGTCCGCCAGTTGGG
>JBDSRF010000161.1:0-2487 GCA_039929445.1 Arachnia sp.
AGACCGGCGGCGTCCTCGTGAGCGAGAAAATCACCCTCGAGTTCGAGATCTCCGCCATCAAGCAGGCCTGAGAACCGCCTGTCCACCGCCCACACGGGCGGTGGACGGATCCCCTCAGCGCAGCATCTGGGCCCGAAGAACATCCAGGGGCAGCGACCCCAGGTTCAGAGCATGTGTGTGGAAGTGCTTGAGCGAGAAGGTCTCCCCACGCTCGGTGGCGAGACGTTCCGCATCGTGGCGAATCTGCTCCCAGATCCGCTGGCCCACGCGGTAGCTGGGCGCCTGCCCCGGCCAGGACATGTAGCGGTTGAGCTCGAAGCGCAACTGCTTCTCCTCCACCTGGACGTTGTCACGGAGCAGGGCCCAGGCCTTGTCGTGATCCCACGTTCCACCCCCGTACCGGGCGAATGCCGGCTTGCCGAGGTGCACACCCAGGTCCACCACCACCCGCGTGGCCCGCAACCGCTGGGCGTCAAGCATGCCAAACCGGTCCCCCAAGAGTTCAAGAAATCCAAACTCCTCCATGAGTCGCTCCGCGTACAGGGCCCAGCCCTCGCCGTGGCCGGAGTTCCAGCACACGAGACGCCGCCAGCGGTTCAGCTCGGCCGCGTTGAACACCGCCTGGCCGATCTGCAGGTGGTGTCCGGGCACGCCCTCGTGGAAGACCGTCGTCTTCTCCATCCACGTGTTGAACTCCGTCACACCTTCAGGGACGCTCCACCACATTCGCCCGGGTCGTGACCAGTCCTCGGCGGGCCCTGTGTAGTAGATGGCACCCGTCTGTGACGGGGCGATCCTGCATTCCAGGGTCCTGACCGGCGCTGGGATGTCGAAATGGACCCTGTCGAGCTCTTCCATGGCCTTCTGCGACGTGGCCTGCATCCACTCCTGGAGCGCCTCCTTGCCGTGGATCTGCGTGGCCGGGTCGGCGTTGAGGGTCCGCACGGCGTCAGCCACAGAAGCTCCCGGACCGGCGATCTTGCGTGCCAGCACCTCCTGCTCGGCGGCGATGTGGTTCAGCGCTTCGACGCCCCACTCGTAGGTCTCGTCGAGGTCGATGCGTGCACCGATGAACTCGCGGGAGGCGCGCTCATAGCGTTCGCGCCCGACAGCGTCGGACTCCCGCGCCACCGGTGCCAGATCGTCGGCCAGGAAGTTGGCAAGCCGTTCGTAGGCCTGTGACGCTCGGCCCGCAGCGTCGTCGATGTCCTGTCCCCCCGCGCCCGCAGCGCCCGCCTCAGCGGCCAGGGTGTGGAATCGGGACGTGGCCGGGTTAGCGAGCGCCCTGGCCTGGGTCACGCCGTCCGCCACGGCTCGGCGGGCCGGGACCACGCCGTCGCGAATGCCCTCGCGTAGGGTCTCGATCCAACCGTCCATGGCGGCCGGGATGCTGCTCATCCGTGACGCGACTGCCGCCCAGTGGTCGGGGGTGTCGGTGGGCATGAGGTCAAAGACCTCGTGCAGGCGCTGCAACGGTGAGGCGATGTTGTTGAGTTCGGCCTTCTGGTCGCCAGCCTCATAGGACTCCACCGACAGGCCGAGACGGTCCTGCATCGCGGCGATGGTCACCCTGTCGGTGTCGTCGTGGGGCGCCGTCGCCGCCAGTTGTGCAAGGGTGTCGCGCTCCACCTGCGCCCACTCCGCCCGCGCCGCGGGTGAGAGGTCGTCCATGAGGTGGTCGTGGCCGGGGATTCCCAGGAACGTGGCGGCCATGGGGCTGTGCTCGACGAGGGCATCGACATAACCCTCAGCAATGGCATCAATCGGGGTTGTTTCGCGCATGAAAGCCAACCTACCCGCCGGGCTTACCGGGCGGTCGGCAAGCGTGGTGTTCAGTCAGGAGCGAGCCACGAACCCCCCGGGCCCCGACCCTGTCGTGCCCTGCACCGCTGTTCTTCCTGTGCCCCGTGCCCCGTGCCGCCGCCCCGACACGCCGCACCCGGTGCCCGCCCAGGCCATATACGTCGCGGCGACCAGTCAACGCCGCGAGTCCGGTCAACACCAAGAATGGGCACGGGTTGTGGCATTGCGCTGCGAGCCATGTCGCACTGAGTCGGCCGGGATGGTTGACTGGGTCCCGTAGGACCGAGGGGCGGTAGCACAGCCGGTTAGTGCATCGGACTCATAATCTGAGGACACTCCACGCTCAGCCCACGCTCAGCCCGAAACGGCCAACCAGCCAACCCGGCAGCCATCCTTACAAAAGCCATCACCGTGGGACCGTTTGTTCCCACATCGGCTATGGTGTCCGTATGGAAACCACACGCCGCCAATCGGCAACCCAGTGACAACGCCCTACTATCAAGACGACCACGTCACCCTCTACCACGGCGACTGCATCGACGTCATGCGCACCATCCCCGACAACTCGGTGGACTCCATCGTCACTGATCCGCCCTACGGCCTCGGGTTCATGGGTAAGGCGTGGGATGCACTGCCCCCCGGGTTCGAGTGGGCAACCGAGTGCTTACGGGTGCTGAAGCCGGG
>JBDSRF010000162.1:0-4518 GCA_039929445.1 Arachnia sp.
CGCTGCCGGAGTGATGCTCTGTCTACTCCTGGAAGGCGATGCAGTAGGTGCGGGCCGGCAGCTCGTAGCTGACCGGCGATTCGTCGGCGCTGCAGGTTGCCTCCGACTCCTCCACCACCTTCGTCACGCGGATGGGTGCGGCATCGCATGCCACGATCTCCTGCACGTCGTCGGTGATGTTGTAGCACTTGCCCTCGAACAACTGCGGAATCACGCAGCCCGTCTTCTTCGAGTCCGACTTGCCAGAGTCCTCGGGAGTCAGCGTGTAGGGCACCGCGCCGGGGTCCGTGCACGGACCGCTGCCGTCCACGACCTCGCCCACGTACTCGGAGTAGACGCTGTCGTCGGCGCAGTCGACCGTCTTGACGTCCAGGTCCGACCGGTTGTCGCCGCTCCACACGAGGCAGTTGCCGACAGTGAGGGCCGCCTGCTTCTGCTGGGCCCCCCAGATGAAGTACGCACCCACGGCCAGCACTGCGACCACCAGGAGTGCGGAGAGGAGCTTCTTGATCCCGAACGGGTTGGCGCTGGTGGCCTCAGGGGCGGGCGCGAAGCCGAGCGGCTGGCCATCCGGACCGACGGGGCCGTTCCAGGGCTGGCCGTCGGGGCCGACGGGGCCGTTCCAGGGCTGGCGGTCACTGCCCACGGGGGCGGGCTGCTGCGGCGGTGTGTCGCCGACGTTATGGGGGTCCCACTGGGGATCCTGTCCGGGGTTCTCGGGTGGCTGGCTCATGGGCAGACTCCAATTCAAAGCAGGGGTGGGGGTCGTCAAGGGCTGGTCGGGAGCCTAGTCGCCCCGTGATTCACGGGCCAAACATCGTGACGTCCCGCTGCGCGGGAAGAAGTTCAGCCCGCGTCGGTGCGGTCCCAGGCGGCGCCCCGCAGGCGTGGGGACACTATGCCCCGAGCCAGCCACATCACCAGTTCCTCGGCAGGACCACCGATGGTGCTGAAGTCGCCCTCGGCGCCCAGACGGATCTGGGCTCCCCCGTCGGGCAGCAGCAGCATCCCGGGAAGGTCCGGTCGACGCCCGAGCCGTTCGGACTCGAACGTCAGGAGGTCCATGGCGATATCCCCAGGCAGGCGTACCTCGTGACCTGCGACCTCGAGGTCGACGCAGTGGACGACCACCTCGAAGAGGCGTGCCAGTGGGAGCTGGTCGGCGGGCATGGGATCGCCCGCCCTCAACTCAACGGGAGTCGTGTTCCCGGCCAGCGCCGGAAACTGCGTCTGCAGTTCGCTCGCCGTGGTGTCGAGGTCAATCTGGAGTCTCAGAGCACCGCCGAGCGAGCCGCGCTCGACCGCGCGCATCTTGTCCGCGTGGGAGGTGTACATCCGGGCGGGACGGCCCTCCGCGAGGCCGCGGCAGACGCGCACCAAACCGCGGGCGTTCTCCACGAGATGGGCGGCCACGTGGCTGCGCGTCCACCCGGGTAGGCCCGTGGGTTGCGCCCACTGCTCCTCGGAGAACCCGATGGTGGCGCCGAGCAGGACGTGGGTGTGCTCACGGACCGCCTCGAGGATCACGTCGAAGGCGGCGCCGTCTGCTGCTGGGCGGCTCGACATGTCGGACAACCTACCAAACCCTGACGGGTGCCGACTGAAGCGAATACCGCTGGAGCCATTGGTTGTTCGCGGAGAGCCACCTCCCACGAAAACAGTTTTGTCGGACCTGTTGCGTAGAGTTGTCCGAGTGGATGAACACTTGAGAGTGCGCGGGGCCCGGGTCAACAACCTGAGGAACGTCTCGCTGGACCTGCCCCGCGACGCCATGATTGTTTTCACCGGGCTGAGCGGGTCGGGCAAGTCGTCGTTGGCCTTCGACACGATCTTCGCGGAGGGTCAGCGGCGCTACGTGGAGTCACTGTCCGCGTACGCGCGCCAGTTCCTCGGCCAGATGGAGAAGCCCGACTGCGACTTCATCGAGGGCCTGTCCCCGGCCGTGTCCATCGACCAGAAGTCCACGAGCCGCAACCCCCGTTCCACTGTCGGCACCATCACCGAGGTGTACGACTACCTGCGCCTCCTGTTCGCGCGCATCGGCATCCCGCACTGCGAGGTGTGTGGGGCTGCCATCGGGAAGCAGACACCGCAGCAGATCGTCGACCGCCTCATGGGACTGGAGGAGGGCACGCGTTTCCAGATCCTTGCGCCGCTCGTGAAGGGGCGCAAGGGTGAATTCGTCGAGCTGTTCCGCCAACTCGTCACCGACGGCTACAGCCGCGTCCGGGTCGACGGCGGGGTGTACCAGCTCACGGAGGTGCCGGAACTCGACAAGAAGCGCAAGCATGACGTCGACGTCATCGTCGACCGCGTGGTGGTGCGTGACTCCGCGAAACAGCGGATCACCGAGTCCGTCGAGGCGGCGCTGATCCTGGCCCACGGAGTGGTGGGTGTTGAGTTCGTGGGTCTCGACGAGAAGGATCCGGACCGGGAGAAGCGTTTCTCGGAGAAGCTCGGCTGCCCCAATGAGCATGACATCAGCATCGACGAACTGGAACCCCGCCAGTTCTCCTTCAACGGCCCGTGGGGTGCCTGCGCCGTCTGCTCGGGCCTCGGCACCACCCTGGAGGTGGACCCCGAACTGGTCATCCCCGACGAGTCGCTGAGCCTCGCCGAGGGCGCCATCGCCCCGTGGGCGACGCCCCACCTGCGCGGCCACTACGACCACGTCCTCGGTTCGCTCGCCGAGGAGCACGGGTTCAGCATCGACGTCCCCTGGGAAGGGCTGACGCCGCGCCACCGCAAGCTCCTCCTGGAGGGGGTCTCGGACCCGGTGCTGGTCAGCTACCGCAACCGCTTCGGGCGGGTGCGCTCCTACACCCAGAAGTACGAGGGCATCCTGCCGTTCGTCCGGCGCCGCCACGGCGAGGCGGAAACCGACTCGGCACGCGAGCGGTGGGGTGGGTACATGCGCGAGATCAACTGCTCGGCCTGCGGTGGATCACGCCTGCGCCCCGCGACCCTCGCCGTCACCATCGCCGGGAAGAACATCGCGGAGATCGCGGGCATGTCCATCGCGGACGCGTCGGTGTTCCTGAACGGGCTTCAGCTCTCGGCGCGTGACGCACAGATTGCCGAGCGCGTCGTGAAGGAGATCCGGGAACGACTCCGCTTCCTGCTGGACGTCGGGCTGGACTACCTCACGCTCGCCCGCTCGGCCGGTTCGCTCTCAGGTGGCGAAGCACAGCGGATCCGGCTGGCCACGCAGATCGGCTCCGGACTCGTGGGCGTGCTCTACGTCCTCGACGAACCCAGCATCGGGCTGCACCAACGCGACAACATGCGTCTCATCCAGACCCTGATCCGCCTGCGGGACCTGGGCAACACCCTCATCGTCGTCGAGCACGACGAGGACACCATCCGAGCCGCGGACTGGGTGGTCGACATCGGCCCCGGGGCGGGGGAGTACGGCGGCAAGGTCGTCGTGTCCGGCAGTGTCGAGGACCTGCTGGCTGCTGAGGACTCCATCACCGGTGAGTACCTGTCAGGACGCCTGTCCATCCCCGTGCCCACGAAGAGGCGGGCCGGCAACGGCCTGGCCGTGCGCGTTGTCGGAGCCACGGAGAACAACCTCCGCAACGTCACCGTTGACTTCCCGCTGGGCAAGTTCGTGGCCGTTTCCGGCGTGAGCGGTTCCGGGAAGTCGTCGCTGGTGAACTCCATCCTCTACACGGCCGCCGCGAAGCAGATCTACGGGGCCAAGGCCGTGCCCGGTCGACACAAGTCGTTGAAGGGGCTCGACAACCTGGACAAGGTCATCCAGGTGGACCAGTCACCCATCGGCCGCACACCCCGATCGAACCCCGCCACCTACACGGGGGTGTTCGACAAGATTCGCACCCTGTTCTCCCAGACCCCCGAGGCCAAGGTGCGCGGCTACATGCCGGGCCGCTTCTCCTTCAACGTCAAGGGCGGTCGCTGCGAGAACTGCTCCGGCGACGGCACCATCAAGATCGAGATGAACTTCCTGCCGGATGTCTACGTGCCCTGCGAGGTCTGCCACGGCGCACGCTACAACCGTGAAACCCTCGAGGTGCACTACAAGGGCAAGTCCATCTCCGAGGTGCTGAACATGTCCATCGGGGAGGGCGCCGAGTTCTTCGCGTCCATCCAGTCCATTGCCCGCCACCTGAAGACTCTGGAGGAGGTCGGTCTCGGCTACGTCCGTCTGGGGCAGCCGGCCACCACCCTCTCGGGGGGCGAGGCGCAGCGGGTGAAGCTGGCGGCGGAACTTCAGAAGCGCTCCACGGGCCGCACGCTGTACGTGCTCGACGAGCCCACCACCGGCCTGCACTTCGAGGACGTGCGCAAGTTGCTGCTCGTCCTGCAGAAGCTCGTGGACACCGGCAACACCGTGGTGGTCATCGAGCACAACCTCGACGTCATCAAGAGCGCCGACTGGGTGATCGACATGGGCCCCGAGGGCGGCTCCGGCGGTGGGCGCGTGATCGCGCAGGGCACCCCCGAGGCCGTGGCGAAGAACCACCACCGCACCGGCAGCCACACCGGCCGCTT
>JBDSRF010000163.1:0-12824 GCA_039929445.1 Arachnia sp.
CAGCGCGTGCCGATGGTGCGGTGGGCCCTCTCCCAGCACACGGCACAGGAGTGTGTGGGTTTCGCCGCAGCGGCCCGGGCCGCCGACTCCCCGGAGGCCGCACTCGAGGCGGTCCGAACGGCCGCCTCACCGGAACTCACGGACCTCCTCTGAGTTGCCCCCCGCGACGGCCGCATCCGGCGGGTTGCCCCTGAAGGATGCGGCCGCGCCGCTAGCGTGAGGCCATGCCTCCCCAGCTGGTCCCGGCGGACCCACGCTTCACCACCGAGTCCGAGCGTGCCGTCTGGTCGCTGCTGCGCGACTCACTGCGGCCGCAGGACACGCTCATGTCCAACTACCGCCTCATGGACGACAAAAAGGACCACGAGGCCGACCTCATTGTGGTGATGCCCGGCGTGGCTGTCGTGGTGGTTGAGGTGAAGGGCAACGGTATCGGTCTGGATGATGGGAAGTGGACGATGCTGCGGGACGGCCACCGCGTCCCCGTCGACCCGGTCGCACAGGCCCGCGACAGCCGCTACGCCCTGCGCCACTTCATCGAGACCGACCATCGCTGGGCCGAAAGTTCCCGCGGCAGGATCCGCTTCACCCACGCCGTCGTGACGCCGTTCAGCCACCTCGAGATCGCCTCCGACCTGCCCGACTGCCCGCGGTGGATGCTCCACGACAAGAACGACCTCCAGGAGTTGGTCGCGCGGTTGGCCGACATCCCGGTGGGGTTCGAGACCCATCGTCGACCCCCCTCAGAAGAGGACTGCGAGGTCATCGTCGAGATCCTGTCGGGACGCGGGATCCAGGCCGCCGCGAGCGTCGTGGACAATTCCGACGAGCGCCAGTCCCGCACCGACAGGCTCACACAGGAGCAGGGCCTGATCCTGGGAGTGACCCGCCTGCTGCGCCGGGTTGAGATCCGCGGGGGCGCGGGCAGCGGGAAGACGGTACTGGCGTTCACCCAGGCCAAGCAGCTGACCTCCGGCCGGGGCGAACGAAGGCCCGAGCGGGTGGCTCTGCTCTGCTACTCCATGGGGTTGGCCAACTACTTCAAACGCGAGGTCGCCACCTGGAACCGCAAGCAGCGCCCCGCCTACGTCGGCACCTTCGAGGCCCTCGCCAACCAATGGGGCATCCCGTCCGGTTCACGCGACGATCACGACTTCTGGGAAGTCAGGCTGCCGCTCCTGATGGCCGAGAAGGCCTCCGAGCTGCCTCCGGGGCAGCGCTTCGACTCCGTCGTCGTCGACGAGGCGCAGGACTTCGCCGAGTCCTGGTGGCTCCCGCTCATCGCTGCGCTGCGGGACGAGCGGGAGGGTGGCCTGTTCCTCTACTCCGACGAGAACCAGCGCCTCTTCAACCGCTTCGGGCGTCCGCCCGTGCCGCTGGTGCCGCTCGTCCTCGACCACAACCTCCGCAACACGAAGCAGATAGCCGAGGTGTTCCGCCCGCTCGCCCCGCTGCGCATGCGGTTGGAGGGCGGGAACGGGCCGGAGGTCCTCCACGTGCCGGCCACGCCGGAGGAGGCAACCAACGTCGCCGACGACCAGGTGGAGGCGCTGCTGGACGAGGGGTGGCTGCCGGAACACATAGCGCTCCTCACCACCGGCCGCCGCCACCCCGAACAGGTGTCCCGGCAGGACCTTGAGGGTCAGGACGGTTACTGGGACACGTACTGGGACGACGGGCTGGTCTTCTACGGACACGTCCTGGGTTTCAAGGGCCTGGAGCGCCGCGCGGTGGTGCTGTGCGTCAACGAGGACGGCACCCGGGAGCGTTTCCGCGAACGGATCTACGTGGGCCTCTCACGCGCAACAGATCGCCTCATCGTTGTGGGCGACCTCGACGCCATCGGCCATGCGGGCGACGAGGTGGTCCGGGAGCTGCGGGGCCGCCGCTAGGACGGCCCCGCCACGTGGCCCCGCGTGGTCGCGCCCTCACCCGGACCGGGCGCAACCCCATCAGCCGTGCCAGCTCGCGGACGGCTGGAGATCGGCCGGTGTGGCGCACTCCCCGACCCGCGTCGGTGTGGGCGGACTCGTCCCCCCGAGCACGAACCGGTGATGCAACCGGGGCCTGCGCTCCGGGTCGATCTGGCGCGGCGGCGTGAACCACGGCAGACCCGTCACCGGATCCATCAGAATCTGCCACTGCACCTGCGCCGACAAACCGGGATCCGGCTCCACCAGACGGTGGTGATACGGACACAGCAGCACCCCATTCGACAACGACGTCACCCCACCCGCCCACCACGGCCGATTGTGATGCGCCTCACACACCGACGGCGGCGCATCACACCCCGGGAACACACACCCCTGATCCCGCAACACCAAACCAGCCCGGATCCCCCCGGTGAAGAAACGACGGACCCGACCCACATCCAACACCTCTGAGGCCCCACCCAACACCGCCGGAATCAGCTGCGCATCACAGGCCAACCGCCTCGCCTCACCAGCCGACAGCAACTCCCCACACCCCAGAACCGCAGCCACAGCCAACCCCTGGGTCAAAGCACGCAGGCTCAGGGTCAGCACCACCTGCGGACGATCCCCACCCACCGCCGGAAGCACCCCGGACCCGGCCTGCATGCCACACCACCTCACCAGCGCATCCGCACGCCGCGCCGCACGATCCGGCACCTCCCCCGTCAGGTGGTAGGAGGAGGCCGAGGGCATCAACGCCTCCAACTGCGCCAAAAACAACTGCCCATCCGCGAGCGGAAGCTGCCCGCGGACAATCATCGACCCGTGATGATCCGGCACCACCACCATCGAGCGGCGCATGAACGCCACCCGTGCGTCGCGCTCCACCCGATCCGCCTCAACCGCCTCAGCACGCTCCGGGTCAATGACCTCCACCATCCGCTCCGCCACCGTGCGGAGCTCATCAGGATCAAACCGATCCGCGAACCCCACCACATCTGCCTGGCACCGCTCCATCTGCGAGCGCGACAACGACAACGGCAGACGCTTCAGGCCAGCCACGATCCCGCGGGCCTGCTCCGCCGAGACCGTACCCTCGAGCCAGGCCTGGGCCACCACCGGAAACCGGTCCGCCAGGTCCCTGGCCAGCCGCGCATCACAGCGAGCCGTCCGCCGCGACACCCGATTGGTGGCATGCAACCGCTCCGCCACCGACAAACCAGGCGCACGCACCAGATCAGCACCATGCAACAACCCCATCCGGACAGCCGCGAGCCGGTCACACAGGCCATCGATCATGGCGACCACGTCCAACATTCCGGAGGCATCCCCCCTCGCTGCGGCTCCCATCGCGGCCACGACATCCAGAGCGCACTCCAGCTGCCCCAAGCCGAGATCCACGGTGTCGTCCATGAACAAATTCTCCCAGCCACCACTGACGGAAATAGAAGAGCGGGTCATTCCTTCCTGGTCCTGGGTGCGCGCCAGCGCAAGTGCCCGCCCCGGTGTGTCACCAGGCGTGGGACAGCACGTCGCCGAGGAGTTCCTCCGGGTCGACCGTCCTTCCCGCGGCCCCGAACCAGGCCGCCATGTTGGTGCAATCCCGCTGCAGAAGATCGAGGGCGTTGGGGTTGGACGCCAGGTCGACCAGTTGCGGCACGTCGATGATCACCAGACGGGGCTCTCCGTCGTCCAGCCCGGACACCAGCGTGTTGAAGGCACTGAGGTCTCCGTGGACTAGGCCGAGCCGGGCCATCGTCTGCATCGCTGTTAGGAGTTGACCGAAAAGGGACTCCAACTGCGCCGGGGACGGCCGCGTCTGGTGGAGCCGCGGCGCCGCGGCGTCGCCGTCGCAGATGAACTCCATGAGAATCTCCATCCCATCGATCTGGACGGGGTACGGCACCGGGACTCCGGCCCCGTGGAGAGTCCTCAGCGCGTTCCACTCGGCCTGCGCCCAAAGGCCTGACTCGACCGTCCGGCCATAGGACGACTTCCGCGCGACGGCTCTGGCGTCGCGGCTCCTGCGGACGCTTCGGCCCTCGGTGTAGCCGGTGTCGCGCCGAAAGAGACGGTTGTCGGTTGATCGGTAGCGTTTGGCGGCCATGACGCAGCTCCGCGTCGGATCCCCGGGCACGGCGCGTTCGAGCAGGGAGACGTCAGCCTCTTTGCCAGATTTGAGCAGGCCCAGGTCCGTGTCAACGGCGGCGGCGGCCGTCACCACCCAGTCCGGCCAGGGTTCCGGTCCGCGGCAGAGCCGTTCGATCGAGTCCCAGTTGGACCAGTGTTGGTTGTCGGCAAGGTTGTCAAAATAGGTGGTGATGGGCGCATCGCCCCACCGGAACGATGAGAAAACGTTGGACATGGGAGCTTCTCCTTGGGAGGAGGCACCCGGCGACGAACGTCAGGCGGCGGGAGCCTCAAGTAAGGGGGATGGTGTTGAGCTTGGGCACACAGCAATGGGTGACATCTCTCACTCCTTCCCTTGACTCCCTAAGCGCGGTTCGCGCCTGATCAGGGTAACAAAACGGAGGCCCCCGAGTCCATGGTTTTTTGCGGCCAGGCAACGGCAGGACACGGCACGCGACCCGCCCCTCCGGCCATCAGGCGCGGGTGACCACGACCCCTTGCCGCGATACGACAAGTGGGAATACGGTGGCGGTCAGTGCACATCGAAGGAGATGGTCATGGCGACGCCGAAGAACACGATCTGCTTGTGGTTCGACAAAGATGCTGAGGCTGCGGCCGAGTTCTACGCCTCGGTGTTTCCCGACAGTCGGGTGGATGCCGTCCACAGGGCTCCCGGCGACTTCCCCGGCGGCAAGGAGGGCGACGTCCTCACGGTCCAGTTCACCGTCTGCGGAATCCCGTGCATGGGCCTCAACGGCGGCCCCCAGTTCCCGCAGAGCGAGTCGTTCTCGTTCCAGATCGCCACCGATGACCAGGCCGAGACTGATCGCTACTGGGACGCCATCGTAGGCAACGCCGGGCAGGAGAGCGAGTGCGGTTGGTGCAAGGACAAGTGGGGCATGTCGTGGCAGATCACGCCTCGGGCGTTGACAGAGGCCATGGCATCGGGTGAGCCCGGCGTCCCTGAGCGCGCGTTCGCCGCCATGATGACGATGCAGAGGATCGACGTGGCCACGATCGAGCGTGCCGTCGCCGGCGAGTGACGGTCCGCGGGATGCCCCTACTGCCGAGGCGGCCCTGATAGCTCCTACTGTTCCGTCGGAGGGGACTGGACGTCGGTGAGTGCCTTGACCCCACTGATTGCGACACCCAAGCCCCAGCCCATGATGGGCCACACGGGCCAGAAATACCCGCCACCGGTGACTGCCCACAAGACGATGAAAAAAACGGCGAAGATCGCCCACGGCGCCAACGAAGCCCTGCGCCACTGGACCACCTGTGAACGCTGGGCACCGACGATCCCGATGGTTGCGTCCGTCGTTAGGATGGCGGCAACACCCTCAGACACGACGGGGAGATCGAGCAGCACGTGATCCAGTTCTCCCCGGGTGCGAGCGGCCAGGGCCTCCGTCATCCGCTGGTCGAACTCGGGGCGGGTGAGGCGCCCGGCCGCGAAGTGATCGGCGAGCAGGGAGGCCACCTCGTCGCGTTCGACATCACCCACTCGAATGTCGCGGTCAGTCACAATCCTCCTTGCCGGGCCTGCGTGGTGCGGGGACTCATCATCTTCGAGCTCGCGAACGGGCATGACAATGCCGAAGGGTTGTTCCCACACGGCCGGTGTGTTGACCAAAATACCGCACGTGCCCACGGCCTAGCGGCGTACGGCAGAAGAGTATCCGCCCCCGATCTCCGGAGGGTGGGTCCCAGGCCGACCATCCACCCCGTCGCGGGAGCCCTTTCCGCCACCGCTCGATTCGCAGATGGCAGACTCACACCCATGTCCGAGGTGCCACGCGACGCCCACCCGCTGACCGGAGAACTCTTCACCTCCCCCGTGGAGCCGGGGACCGGCTGGCCGGGCGACCCGGCCACCACCGATACACCCGTGGCCCATTCCGCCGCAGACGTCACCTTGCTCGCGGCCTCGCCCAGGACCCTCGATGACCTGAACGCCTGCATCACTGTCTGTCGGGCCTGTCCGCGACTGGTCGAGTGGAGGGAGTCCGTGGCCACCACGGGACGTAGGGCCTCGTTTGCCGACCAGCCGTATTGGGGTCGCCCCGTGGCCTCATTCGGGGACCCGTCCGCCGAGGTATTGATCGTCGGCCTGGCTCCGGCAGCCAACGGCGCCAACCGCACCGGCCGCATGTTCACCGGTGACCGCTCGGGAGACTGGCTGTTCGCGGGCCTGTTCCGCGCCGGCTATGCATCGCAGCCCACCGCGTTCGCCGCTGGCGACGGCCTCGAACTCGCCGGCATCCGGATCACTGCCCCCGTCAGGTGCGCACCACCCGCCAACAAGCCCACCACCCTCGAGAAGGCGACGTGTGCACCGTGGCTCGACAGGGAACTTGAGCTCGCCGAGCCCCGGCTGCGCTCGATCCTGGCGCTGGGACTGATCGGCTGGGACGCCGTCATCAGGGCCGCCCGGCGTCGCGGCTGGTCTGTTCCCTCCCCCAAACCGAAGTTCACCCACGGCGCCGAGGCGGAACTGACCACGGCCGACGGTCGCTCGATCCGCTTGGTGGGCAGCTACCACGTCAGCCAACAGAACACGTTCACCGGAAAGCTGACAGAAGTCATGTTCGACGAGGTCTTGTCAAGGCTCTGACTTCGCCGGTCGAAGCAGTCGAACATCGCCTCAGAAGGCCCACGAGGCCTGCCCGGGATTAGACTCATGCAGCAGGGGCGCCGTGGCCACCACCCGTCGATGACTGTGACTCCGCGGCCAGGGGAGGACCGGCATGACCGACGCGAAAGTCACTGTGGAATCTCCCGGCAAGCCCCGCAAACGCTTCACCGAACGCTTTCCAGTCATCTTCCCCCTGGCAGTCGAAATCCATCGGTTGCGCCGTCACTGGCACTGGTGGCGCTCCACCACACCCCTGGCACGTCGGCTGCAGAGCGACGACCTTCCCGTCCGCCTGATACGACACCAGTCCCTGCTGCTGCGGAGCCTCGGCAACAGCGACATGGCGTTGCAGCACGGCAAGGTCGTCAACCTGAAGCTGGCCGCCCGCCACATCGACGGCCTGCTGATCGCCCCCGGCGAGGAGTTCTCCTTCTGCCGATTGGTGGGGCGCACCAGCGCACGGAAGGGCTACGTCGACGGCATGCTGCTGGAGAACGGCGAGGCCGTGGCGGGCATCGGGGGCGGCATCTGCCAGCTCGCCAACCTGCTGCACTGGATGGTCCTGCACACGCCACTGGTGGTGACGCAGCGCTCCGAGCACTCCTTCGACCCGTTCCCCGACAACGGCCGCGCGCTGCCGTGGGGCGTCGGCTGCGCCATCTACTACAACTACGTGGACCTGCGGTTCCGCAACGACACCGACACCACCTTCCAGCTGCGCGTGTCCGTGGGCGAGCGTTACTTGGAGGGCGAGATCCGCACTGCGGATCCGGTCCCGCACTCGTACTCGGTGTACGCCGTCGACGAGGGCTTCGACCAGGTGGGCGAGCACTGGTTCCGCCACAACGAGATCTGGCGGGACGTCATCGACCGCCGAACCGGCAACCGTGTGGACGAGGAGTTCATCAAAGCGAACCGGGCGCTGGTGAAGTACGTCCCCCTGGAACAAGCCACGACTAAGCTCGGGAACACGTCAACAAAGGAGTACACAATGACTGACCGCCTCGGAGAACTCAGTGCCGCAGGGGTGTCCATCTGGCTGGACGACTTCTCGCGGGAGCGCCTGGACTCGGGCAGTTTGCAGGAGCTGATCGACACCTCGCACGTGGTGGGGGTGACCACCAACCCGAGCATCTTTGGCAAGGCCATGTCCTCCGGCGACGCCTACACCGCGCAACTGCGTGAGCTGAAGGCGTCCGGCACGGAACTCTCCGACATCGTCCGGACGCTGACCACCGACGACGTGCGCGCCGCCTGCGACCTGTTCACCGGCATCTACGACGCCACCAACGGGGTGGACGGTCGCGTCTCCATCGAGGTGGAGCCACAGTTGGCGCACGAGACGCAGCCGACCATCGACCAGGCCCACGTGTTGCACGACCTCGTGGACCGACGCAACGTGTACGTGAAGATCCCCGCCACCAAGGAGGGGCTGCCCGCCATCACGGCCGCCCTGGCTGCCGGGATCAACATCAACGTCACGCTGATCTTCTCAGTGGAGCGCTACGCCGAGGTGGTGGACGCCTGGCTGGCCGGGCTGGAGCAGGCTCACTCCAACGGCCTCAATCTCGCGGACATCCATTCCGTCGCCTCCTTGTTCGTCTCCCGCACCGACGTCGAGGTGGACAAGCGCCTCGACGCTCTGCAGAGCCCCGAGGCGCGCCAGCTGAAGGGGAAGGCCGCCCTGGCCGTCGCCCGGCTGTGCAACGAGGCGTTCGAGCAGGCCATCGCCACGGAGCGGTGGGAGACCCTCGCCAGCCACGGAGCGCTCCCGCAGCGGCCGCTGTGGGCATCCACCGGGACCAAGGACCCGGGCTACCGGGACACGCTCTACATCGAGGAGCTCATCACCCGGGACACGGTCAACACCATGCCCGAGAAGACCATGCAGGCGTTCGCCGACCACGGCGTGGTCCGCGGCGACACCATCGAGGGCACCTACGACACGTCCCGCCAGATCCTGGACGCCGCGGAGGCCGCGGGCGTGGACATGGTCGACGTGTTCGCGGTGCTGGAGCGCGAGGGTGTCACCAAGTTCAACGACGCGTGGACAGAACTGATGACCACGCTGCAGGACCAGCTCGACAAGCTCTGAAACCGTCGACCCGCCCGGCTCGGAAGTCGACGGGCGGGCGGGGGACGGTAGTCTTGCGTGTCGTGACTGACCAGACCCCTCCCCCGATCAGCGACTCCGAGCAGACTGCAATCCGCAAGGAGAAGCGCGCCCGCATCCTGGACTCCGGCAAGGAGGCGTACCCCGCCGACCTCACCCGTTCCCACGCGCTGCGCGAGGTGCGCGCCGGCTGGGGTCAGCTGGAGGCTGGCCAGGAGACCGACGAGGAAGTCACCATCGGTGGCCGCGTCGTCTTCATCCGCAACACGGGCAAGCTGTGCTTCGCCACGCTGCAGGACGGCTTCACCCCCGATGACAACGGCGAACGCCTGCAGCTCATGCTGTCGCTCGCCGAGGTGGGCGAGGACGCCCTGGCCGCTTGGAAGGCCGACGTCGACCTGGGCGACCACGTGTGGGTGCGCGGCCGCGTCATCTGCTCCAAGCGCGGCGAGCTCTCCGTCATGGCCGCCGAGTGGCGGATGGCCTCCAAGGCCCTGCGCCCGCTGCCGGCCCTGCACAAGGACCTTTCCGACGAGTCACGCGTCCGCCGCCGCTACGTCGACCTCATCGCCCGCGACGAGGCCCGCGCCATGGTCCGCACCCGCTCGGCCGTCACCCGTGCCGTGCGCGACACCCTCTACGACCAGGGTTACCTCGAGGTGGAGACACCCACCCTGCAACTGATCCACGGCGGCGCGGCAGCCCGCCCGTTCCGGACACATCTCAATGCGTTCGACACCGACATGACGCTGCGCATCGCGCTGGAGCTGCACCTGAAGCGGACCATGGTCGGCGGGGCCGACCGGGTGTTCGAGATCGGGCGCGTGTTCCGCAACGAGGGCATCGACTCCACGCACTCCGCCGAGTTCACCATGCTGGAGGCCTACCAGAGCTGGGGCGACCAGCGCACGGTGGCACGGCTGACGCAGGACCTCGTTGTGGCGGCTGCCGACGCCGTGGGCTCGCGCCAGATCGAGACCCCGCAGGGCACCATCAACCTCGACGGCGAATGGCCGTGGCTGTCAGTGTTCCCGGCGCTGTCGGAGGAGGTCGGACAGGAGCTGAGCGTCCACACGGCGGTGGAGGTGCTGCGAGGCATCGCGGATGACCGCGAGGTGGAGCATGACCCCAGGTGGGCCGCCGACAAGATGATCATGGAGTTGTTCGGCGAGTTGGTGGAGCCGAAACTGCTGCAGCCGACGTTCGTCTACGACTATCCCGCGATCGCGCAGCCGCTGGCCCGCCGCCACCGCACCGACGAGGGCAAGGTCGAGGCCTGGGACCTGATCATCGGGGGCGTGGAGCGGGGCACCGGCTACACCGAGCTGGTTGACCCGGTGATCCAGCGCGAGGTCCTCATGTCCCAGTCCGTCAAGGCCGCCGCCGGCGACCACGAGGCCATGCAGTTCGACCAGGACTTCGTGGAAGCCCTCGAGCATGGCGTGCCGCCGCTCGGCGGACTCGGACTCGGGATGGATCGCCTGGTCATGCTGCTCACAGGCGTCGGCATCCGCGAAACCATCCTTTTCCCCCTCCTGCGACCTCAGGCCTGAGCCGCGGGGAGGTCCGGGTGGCTCTCCACCCGGGTTCCCGCCCCTCGACAGAACACACTTGTACTACGCCCCGCCCTGTGTATACACTCCTAATGAAACCGGTTACATACGTCCTGGGAGTGGGTGAGCAGTGAATCGTTCGATGACAGCAGTGGGTGCACTGGTCCTCGTGACCGTGGCGTGGGGGTCGACGTTCTTCGTCATCAAGGATGCCCTTGACGGTATGGGCACCGCCGACTTCCTGGCTGCCCGGTTCACCATCGCCGCCGTGGTGCTGGCGGCCATCTCCTGGCGTCGGCTGCTGCGTCTGTCATGGGCCCAGTGGCGGGTCGGACTGGGGCTCGGGGTCATCTACGGCCTCGGGCAGATCGCCCAGACCGCGGGCCTGCGCCACACCGACGCGTCGGTGTCCGGTTTCATCACAGGTACCTACGTGGTCATCACACCCCTCCTGCTGTGGGTGATCTTCCGCACCCGGGTGGCGTCCCGCACGTGGCTGTCCGTGGGGCTGGCCGTCGCTGGCCTCGCCGTCCTGAGCATCACGGGCATGGCGGCGGGCGGGATCGGCGAACTGCTCACCCTACTCGGCGCCGCGCTCTACGCACTGCACATCGTGTTCCTGGACCGGTCCGCCAGCCGGATGGGCGCCCTGTCGCTGGCCACCGTGCAACTCATCGGGGTGGCTGCGACGTGCATCGTCATCGCACTGCCCGGAGGCACAGGTGGGCTTCCGGTCATGTCCGCATGGGGGGCCATCCTCTACACCGCGGTGGTGGCCGGCGCGCTGACCATGCTGCTCCAGACCTGGGCCCAGGGCCACCTCTCCCCCACCAAGGTGGCCGTCGTCATGACGCTGGAGCCGGTGTTCGCCACGGCTTTCGCCATCGCTCTCGGCGGCGAGACCCTCACGGGCAAACTCGTCGTGGGTGGGTCACTGATTCTTGCTGCCACCGTCATCGGGGTCCTCGCCCACGATGCAGTACCGCAGCAGGGCCGCATCGGCGGTTCCGAGGAGGACCATCCTCCGGTTCCATCGGAACCACCGGAACTCGCGCATGTGGCACAAAACAACTGAACAATGTGTTCCACGTCATCAACGTCGATCGACCGAAAAGAGACAATCATGGCAATCTCCATCTCCCGACGCCAGTTCGGATTCCTCGCCGGGGCGGCCGTCGCCGCCTCGAGCCTGGCCGCCTGCAGCGGTGGCGGCACCGGATCCGGCAAGGGCAAGGTCGTGTGGTCCACATGGGGCTCCCCCGAGGACCTGAAGAGCTTCGACAAGTTCCAGGAAGCGTTCAAGAAGTCCAACCCCGACATCGACCTGGTGTTCCAGCCGACGCCGTCGTACTCCGAGTACCACTCGAAGCTCCTGACGCAGCTCTCCTCCGGCACGGCCCCCGATGTGTTCTACATCGGTGACGACCGCGTCGCCTCCGTGATCCGCAACAACGTCCTGATGCCCATCGGCGACAAGCTGTCCGGCACCTCCATCAGCGAGGATGACTTCGCGGCCAACGTGCTGGACATCGGCCGCTGGGAGGGCAAGCTCTATGCGCTGCCGAACGACGTCAACCCCGACACCCTCTGGTACGACAAGGAAGCGCTCAAGGCGGCCGGCATCACCGATGACCCCGCCCAGCTCGCGGCCGATGACAAGTGGACCACCGAGGTCTTCTTCGACATGACGGCCAAGCTGAAGGCCGCAGACCTCACCGGCGCCGTCTACTGGAACTACTGGGCCACCCACGACGGCTTCATGACGGCCCAGGGAGGGAAGGTCTACGACGACCAGGGCAAGTACGTGGCCCACAAGGACCAGGCGAGCATCACCGCCATGGAGGAGTACGCCAAGCGATTCCAGTCCGGCGAGATGAAGCTGGCCGACCTGCTCCCCGAGGGCGCAGGCTCGGACACACTCCTGGTGACGCACAAGCTGGGCTTCCTGGCAGCCGGCCGCTACACCATCGGCTCCATCCGTGGCGCCGGGGTGGACGAGACCCTCTACGACATCGTGCGCTGGCCGAGCGTCGACGGCAAGGCCAAGCCCACGGGCGTGGCCGCGTCCTACCTGGCCATCAACGCCAAGACGGCCGACACTGACGCAGCGCTGAAGTTCTTCTCCTCCTTCCTCGACGCCGACGGCCAGAAGCTGCGGCTCGAGGGCGCCGGAAACGCCGTGCCGTCCATCAAGGGTGCCGACGAGATCGTCCTATCCGAGAACTACCCCGCCCACGCCCAGACGATGCTGGACATGCGGGACATGGGCTACTCCAACTTCGCCACCGAGGCCGCTGTGCCGGACCTGTCCAACCAGATCTCGGTGGAGCTCATGCAGCCGCTGTACGAGGGCAAGTCCGACGCCAAGACCACCCTTGAGGCCGTCGCGAAACTCGTTGAGGAAAAGACAGCCTGATGAGCGCCGCGGCCATCCGGCCAGCGCCTCCGACGGCCGGCCCGCCAGCTCGCAAGAGCTGGCG
>JBDSRF010000164.1:0-3954 GCA_039929445.1 Arachnia sp.
GATCAGCGGTGCCGCCTCCAAGTGCGGCAGGGACCCGTGCAACCACATCGACCCGTCCCCGTCATCACCCCACCGCAGCGACCGCTTGCTGAACGCCCGGCGGCGCTGTTGCTCCAACCGTGCCGCCCCGTCCTCCACCGTGGGCACCAACTCCGGTGCCACCTCGGCCAGCACCTGCGGCGCCAACTCCGCCAGCCGTTTGGGAGAGTTCTTGTTCGCCCTGTCCAGGAAACCCTTCACCGCACGTGCCTTCTGCTCCGCCGTCAGCTCCGACGGCAACTGCGCCATCCCTTTCCCGATCGCCGCGGCGTGCCGAGACGACACCGTCCCTGCAAGAGCCGCATCCTTCACCGCCGAGTGCCTGGCAAGGTCGCGGGCCTGGAAGACCTGCCGTGCCGCATCCCCACTGTCACGACCCTCATCCAAACCGATCAACGACGTGATCGGGGTCCCCGTGGCCGCCACCGAACTCTGCGACGCCTCATCGGTGAGCACACACGCCAACGACACCGCACGATCCTCAAAACTCCGGGCCCGCTTCATCAACACGAGCCGCTCCGGCGCCGAAAGCCGGGCACGCGCATCGTGGTCAATCGAGGACATCACAGCATCCAGCACGGTGAGTGCCTCCGCCGTGGTCCGCCACATCTGCTCCATGAAAAAACTCTACGGACCACGACTGACACTTTTGAACACGTGAGCTATTTTCTGAAACTATTTTTGAGGACGCTTCCAGCTGGAGGAAGTTCCCGCTCGGGACACTGGAGGCGACCCCGCCGCCGTGGTTGGTCATCGACAGCACCGAGTCCAACACCTCGAGCGCCCGGGCGGGGACCGTCGGATATTCTCCGTGCACAACTCCAGCGAACAGGTCTGCCACCATTTCCGGGGCGAATTTCGATGAGGAATGGGAAACACGGGCGTGACCACAATCATGTATTCGCCAGACGGAATCATTTCTTTTTTCGCAACATCCGTTGCTACATGCCCTCCGGTGTTAATTTGACGAAGCACAAAATCTTCACCCAACTGCAACGCATCGTCATCAAGAACAGTGCGCCAACCGCGACGACGCGGTCAGGCAGTCCACCCGGACGCAGCTCAGATCGGGAGCGCGCCCAGGATCGTCAGGAATACTCCTGAAGGGATGAATCGTGGCCAATACAGCACCCGTCACCACACGTCAGCGGTCAGAATTCCTGGTCTCGAAAGGCTGGGTCCAGGGCGTCGCGCTCGTGATGATCTTCGGCTTCTTCGTCATGGGCTTCCTCGCCGTGCGCACCTACACCGATGGCATGCCACAACCGAAAACGGTTGTCACGCAGAACGGCGAAGAAATCTTCAGCGGGGCCGAGATCACCTCGGGGCAACAGATCTTCCTGCGGCGGGGGCTGCAGCAGTACGGCTCCATCATGGGCCACGGCGGCTACCTCGGCCCGGATTACACGGCGGACTACCTGCGTCGGGCCTCCACCGTCGCGCTGCAGTCGCTGACCGACTCGGGCATCCAGGACCCCAAGGGGAAGCTCATCGAGGAGATGCGGACCAACCGCTACGACAAGGAGACCGGGACCCTGGTCTACACCGACCTGCAGGCCCAGTCCTTCACCGTGCTGAAGCAGCACTACGCCGACTACTTCGGCTCCCCCACCACCCAGTACGGACTCATCCCCAAAGCGATCACCAACCCACAGGACATCCATGAACTGACCGCGTTCTTTGCGTGGACCGCCTGGGCCGCCGCCGCCGAGCGTCCGGGCCACAACTACTCCTACACCAACAACTGGCCCTCGGAGCCCCTCGTCGCCAACGTCCCCACCGCTGACATTCTGGTGTGGAGCGGCCTGTCCCTGTGCGCCCTGCTCGCCGGCACCGGTGTCCTGTTCGCCGTCTACGGGCGGTGGAGCCGCAGCATTGGCTGGCACAGCACCGAATCCGCCGCCCTGTCGTTCTCGCAGCCCGGAGAGGTGAAGATCACCCCGGCGCAGCGCGCCACCACGTGGTTCTTCTTCGTGGTCGCAGGGATGTTCGTGGCCCAGGCACTACTGGGCGCCGCCATCGAGCACTACCGTGCCGAGCTCACCAGTTTCTTCGGCATTGACCTGGCCCGGATCCTGCCCTTCAACCTCGCCAGAACGTGGCACGTCCAGTTGGCGCTGCTGTGGACCGCCGCCTCGTTCCTGGCCGCGGCGATCTTCTTGGTCCCCTTCATCTCCGGCCGCGAGCCGCGCCGACAGAACGTCCTGGCCTACGGCCTGCTCGTTGCGCTGGTGATCGTCGTCCTGGGCTCGTTCACGGGTGAGGCCCTCAGCATCTTCGGCGTCGAATGGGCCAAGGGCTCGATCTTCTTCGACCAGCAGTGGGAGTACCTCGACCTGCCCCGCTTCTGGCAGGGCCTCCTGGTCGTCGGCCTCTTCATCTGGGTGGCGATCCTCTACCGCGGCATGCGCGCCCGCCTGAAGACGGAGAGTCGAGGCAACCTGCCTTGGCTCTTCCTCTACGCAGCCCTCGCCATCCCCGGCTTCTACGCCGTTGGGATGCTGGCCAAGCCGGATACCCAACTCACCGTCGCCGAGTTCTGGCGATTCTGGGTGGTCCACCTGTGGGTGGAGGACTTCCTGGAGTTGTTCACCACCGTCATGGTGGCCTACATCTTCGTCATGCTCGGGGTGGTGCGACGCCAGATTGCCATGGCCATCATCTTCCTCGACATCATCCTGTACTCCGTCGGCGGCGTCATCGGCACCATGCACCACCTCTACTTCTCCGGCACACCCGTGGAGCACATGGCTCTCGGCGCAGTGTTCTCGGCGCTGGAGATCATCCCGCTCACTTTCCTGACCATCGAGGCGTGGACCTTCCTGCAGCTCGGGTCGCGGCAGGAGTCGCGCTCCTCGGCCCCCTTCCCCCACCGCTGGGCCGTGATGTTCCTCGTCGCCGTCGGGTTCTGGAACTTCCTGGGCGCAGGTGTCTTCGGCTTCCTCATCAACCTGCCGATCGTGTCGTATTACCAGATCGGCACCGCCCTGACGGCCAACCACGCCCACGCCTCGATGATGGGTGTGTACGGGATGCTCGCCATCGGCCTGGCGATGTTTGCCCTGCGCTACATGATCCCGCCGGAGCGTTGGCCCGAGCGAGCAGCCAAGTTCACCTTCTGGGCCACGAACATCGGACTTGCATGGATGAGCTTCGCGACCCTGCTACCACTCGGTGTGCTGCAGCTCTATCACTCCGTCAACAGCGGCTACTACGAGTCCCGCACGCTCGGCTACATCGCGCAACCGGGGAACGCCATCCTGGAATGGCTGCGGCTGCCGGGTGACGTCGCGCTCATCAGCGGCGCCGTGGCGTTCCTGTGGATCACGTGGGTGGGCATCCGACACTGCATCCCCGCCACCACGCACGTCGTACCCATGGAGCAGTTGTTCGTGGTGGACCAACCCGTGGGTGTCGGCGCCCCAGGCGGGGCAACGACGGACCTCGGATCGCCCGCGGCGCCGGATACCGACGGAGGTTCGCCATACGGCTCCGACCACAGGCCGATGGACGCCGACTGATGGCCGGCGTCGACATCATGGTCTGGCTCGCGGCCGGATATGGGCTGGCCCTCCTTGCCGCAGCCTGGGGGATCGACCTGGCGGCACGTCGGGCGGCGCAACGCACCACGGCCTGGCACTCCGGCGCCTTCACCTACCACGAGGATCACGACGCCTGGCTCTGCCCGGAGGACCAGTGGCTGTGGCCCCAGTCCTTCGACCCCGGAAATCGGGTCATGCGGTACCGGGCGAGCCCGCTGGTCTGCAACGCCTGCCCCGTGAAGGACACCTGCACGGCATCGAACACCGGCAGGGAGATCAGCCGGAACGTCGACCCGTGGCCCAGTTCCGAGGCGGAGCGTTTCCACCGCGGAATCGCGTGCTGCGTCGTCGTGCTGGCCATGCTGTGGCCCGC
>JBDSRF010000165.1:0-4312 GCA_039929445.1 Arachnia sp.
TCCCCACACCGTCGACGAGCTGTGCCAGGCATTGGAGCATGCCCGGATGGCCTCCGACGTGGGGTGCGTCCTGCTGACCGGCAACGGGCCCTCCCCGAAGGACGGCGGCTGGTCCTTCTGCTCCGGCGGCGACCAGCGCATCCGTGGGCGGGCCGGCTACCAGTACGCGGAGGGCGAGACCGCGGAGGGGGTGGACGCCGCCCGACTGGGGCGTCTGCACATCCTGGAGGCGCAGCGGATGATCCGCTTCATGCCTAAGGTGGTGATTTCGCTGGTCGGCGGCTGGGCCGCCGGCGGCGGACACTCGCTGCACGTGGTCTCCGACCTCACGATCGCCTCCGACGAGGCCCGGTTCAAGCAGACCGATGCGGACGTCGGCTCCTTCGACGCCGGGTTCGGGTCGGCGTACCTGGCCCGGCAGGTGGGGCAGAAGTTCGCCCGCGAGATCTTCTTCCTGGGCGACGTGTACACCGCCGAGGACGCCCACCGGATGGGCATGGTCAACAAGGTGGTCGCGCATGCGGAACTCGAGGACGAGGGCCTGGCGTGGGCCGCGAAGATCTGCGGCAAGTCCCCGACGGCGCAGCGGATGCTGAAGTACGCGTTCAACATGATCGACGACGGCCTCGTGGGGCAGCAGGTGTTCGCTGGCGAGACCACACGGCTGGCCTACATGACGGATGAGGCCGTCGAGGGCCGCGACTCCTTCTTGGAGAAGCGCGACCCCGACTGGTCCAGGTTTCCGTACTACTACTGATGGCAGGTGCAGGCTGGTATCCGGACCCCGAGGGACGGCCGGAATACGTCCGATACTGGGACGGTCAGGCGTGGGCCGGCCACGCGACCCCTGCGGTCGCGAGAAGGCGACCGGCACCTCCACGTCAGCCTCCGCGCAGGGCGCTGTGGATCGGGCTGAGCGTCGTCGTCCTGCTTGCCTTCGCGTGGGGCCTGTGGGGTGGTCTGCGCAACGGCGCCACCGAGGATCCCGTGACCACCGCCCGGCCCACCGGCAGCGTCTGGAACGAGGAGCCCCCCACCGTCTCGCCCTCCAACCCGCCGCCCACAGACCCGACCCCGACCCGGGACGCCAGGACCGACTGCCCTGTGGTGAACAACGTGGTGGCGGACCATCCCCTGGACGGGCGTGTCCACGGCGGCGGCCTGTCGTTCGCGCTGCCCGAGGGGTGGTCCGACGGCGGGTCCTGGTCGATGGTCCTGACGGACGAGTCCGGCGCCTCCCGTTCCTTCGACGGGGGATGGGCCTCGTTCCTGGCCGTCGGGAGGGCGCCGAGCGCCGCCGGGTTCGTGGACCCTGCGCTGACGGCCGTGCAGGTGCTGGAGTGCCACGTCACCTCCGGCCGCTTCACCGGCTACACGGGCCACACCATCGACACGTCGCAGGAGATCACCGTCGATGGGAAGCCGGGGTGGTGGGTGCGGGGGCGCGCGACGTCGACGCGGATACCCGGGGGCAGTGCCACCTATGACGTGGTGGTCGTCGACACCGGCGACGCCGACGGGGACGCGGTGTACTGGGCGGGTGCCGTGGACGCAGATGCGACGGCCGTGGCCGCCCTTGACGTCGTGCGCGCCGACCTCCGGCTCAGCGACTGACGGTCCGGAACCCCATGTTTCCCGACGCCGAGTCGGGGGTGTTCGAGGTGCGGGCAGCGTTGCGGTACCGGTTGCAGTACGAGTCGTGGCACAGGTACGAGCCGCCGCGCATCACGCGCCCTGCGCCGGCGGTGGGGCCCTGCGGGTCCTGCGACGGTGAGACGGCGTACCAACCGGGGTCGAAGAGGTCGCGGCACCACTCCCACACGTTGCCCACCACCTGCCACAGCCCCAGCCCGTTGGGGGAGAAGGTGCGCACGGGGGCCGTGGTGAGGAATCCGTCCTCGGTGGTGTTCTGCCCGGGGAAGGTGCCCTGGAAGATGTTGCACGGCCAGTCCGTGCCGGTCTCCCGCGCCGGGAGGTCGTCGCCCCACGGGTAGCGGGCGCCCTCGATGCCGCCCCGCGCGGCGCGTTCCCACTGCGCCTCCGTGGGCAGCGCCCGGCCGGACCAGTCGCAGTAGGCCTGTGCGTCGTCCCAGCTCACCTGCACGACGGGGTGGTCATCGAGGCCCTCGATGGTGGAGTCGGGTCCGCCGGGATGCCGCCAGTCGGCGCCGCGCACCCCGTACCACCACTCAGCACCCTGCGCGGTGCCGAGTATGTCGTCGTCGCTGCCGGCGAAGGCCAGGTGGAACACGGCGGAGAACCCTTGGCGTTCGGACTCGCTCAGGTAGCCGGTGGCCTCCGCGAAGGCGGCGAAGTCGGCGTTGGTGACGCTGGTGGCGTCGATGTCGAAGGCGCCCAGCGTCACGGCGTGGACGGGTGTTTCACCGTCGCCGGGATGCCCGTCGCCATGGTGGTCGCCCATGCGGAACGTGCCGGCCGGGACCGTGACCTGCTCGATGCCGTGGACGCCGGCCGCCCCGGCCCGGGGTGCCGGGGAGTCGGGTGGGGTCCGTGCTGCGCCACCGCCCAGGGACGGGGAGCAGCAGGCGGCTCCGGCGGACATGGGGCCTCCGGATCAGTCCGCGAGGCCGTACAGGCGGTCGCCGGCATCCCCGAGGCCGGGCACGATGTATCCCTGCTCGTCGAGGCGTTCGTCGACGGCGGCCACCACGAGCGTGCAGGGGACGTGGAGGTCGGCCAGGAGGTTCTGGATGTTCTCGATGCCCTCCGGTGCGGCCAGGAGGCAGATGGCGGTGATGTCGTCGGCGCCGCGGCCCACGAGGAACTTCACGGCCTCACCCAGCGACCCGCCGGTGGCGAGCATGGGGTCCAGGACGTAGCACTGCCGGCCGGACAAATCCTGCGGGAGACGCTCGGCGTAGGTGACGGGCATCAGCGTCTCCTCGTCACGGATCATGCCGAGGAATCCCACCTCGGCGGCGGGCATCAGCCGCAGCATGCCGTCGAGCATGCCGAGCCCGGCACGCAGGATCGGCACCACGAGCGGGGCGGGCTGGGCCAGGCGGGTGCCGGTGGTGTCCGCGACAGGGGTGGTGATGTTCACCTGCCGCACCCGGACGCCACGGGTGGCCTCGTAGGCCAGGAGGGTCACGAGCTCCTCGACCAGCCGACGAAACGTCGGCTGCTCGGTGCTGGCCTCCCGGAGCAGGGTGAGCTTGTGGTCCACCAACGGGTGCTTGATCACGCAAAGTTCCACGTGGCCCACCTTTGCACATCCCCTGCCCTGATACTTGCCGACCCGGGGCTGTGCTCAGATCAAATGTCTGGGAGGATGGACCCGGCCATCAATCAGGAAGGGGTCCGCCGTGGACGTATTCGACGAGGACGCCGAACCATTCGACCTCAAGGACGACGGTGACTCCGACGATGACGGGGACGACGACGAGCTGGAGCTCGACGACGCCACCGAGGACGACGTCGATTTCGTGGTGGCCGTGTACCGGGAGGACGGGGTGCCGCTGGCCGTCCCCATGGACTTCGACCTCGCCAACGACTTCGACGAGCTGGTCCGCCAGCTGGGCCGCATACCTGGCGACTCCGGGGCCACCGGCTTCGTGTCCGTGGCGGGGGAGTTCTTCGTGGCGTGCCGCGTCCGTGGACGCGCCGTCGAGGTGCTCCTGAGTGACACCGGCGCGGCAAACGACTGGCCACTGGCCCGCGACGTCATGGACTACCTCAACGAGGACGTCCCGGACGAGGAGGACGACTCGGCACCCGTGGGTGACCTCGAGATGTTCGCCGCCAACGGGCTGCGCGCCTTCGAGCTGGAACAGATCGCCACCGACTACGACGCCGACTCCGACGAGCTGGTGCTGCAGATCGTCCGCAAGCTGAAGATGGCGCCGGAGTTCGAGCTCGCCGTCGAGTCCTTCGACGACTGAGGTGGCCAGCCGCTTCGCCCCGGCGATGCAGCGCGCCCTCCAACAGGGGCGCGCGGCGGCGGCGCACGGCGACGTGCCCATCGGGGCCGTGATCCTGGATGCGTCCGGCGAGGTGGTGGCCGTGGGCGGCAACGAACGCGAACTGCTCGGCGACCCGACGGCGCACGCCGAGGTGGTCGCCATCCGGCGCGCCGCCGAGCAGGTGGGTGGGTGGCGCCTCAGCGGCTGCACGCTCGTGGTGACGCTGGAGCCGTGCACCATGTGTGCGGGCGCCATCGTGGCCAGCCGCATCGAGCACCTGGTCTTCGGCGCCTTCGACCCCAAGGCCGGTGCCGTGTCCTCCCTCTTCGACGTGGTCCGCGACCCCCGCCTCAACCACCGCCCCCGCGTCACGGGTGGCGTGATGGAGC
>JBDSRF010000166.1:0-7049 GCA_039929445.1 Arachnia sp.
CTCGGTTGCGTCAGATCGTCAGATCACTTCGTGAACTGGACGATGTTGTTGAAGACGAACTTGGTCGCCATGGCGTAGCGGAAGGTTCCATCGGCCTGCTTGATGGACTCGACCACCTTGGTCTCGATGTAGCTGCGGCAGGCGTTCTTTCCGGTGCGTGCGTTGTCGCATTCGGTCATCCACTTGCGACCCTCCGTGGAGGTCCACGAGTTGGCGTAGCCCAGCGGGTTGTTCTTCCAGGCGCTGCGCGGCGACGGCTTGTACGTCAGGTTGTTGAACAACCAGCCGTTGCGCTTCACGATCTGCCCGTTGATGCTCTGGACATCCGTGCCGTAGATGTAGGTCCTGCAACGCTCGGTGATCGAGTACTTCTCGCAGGAGGTGATCCACTCGCGCCCGTTCACCTTGTGGTAGCCGGGGGTCGTGTAGATGTCGACGGGCCGTGCCGGGGGAGTCGTGACCGGCGGGAGCAGCTTCACGGTGACCGGGACGCTGATGACGGTGCCGGACTCCTCGACGACGAAGTCGACGACGTTGTTGCCGGCCCCGACGGGGGTGCCCTTGGCGAGGGCCACCTGCACGGTGCCGACGCCGTCGACCACCTCACCCATGCCCACCATCTCGTCGCCGATGTAGGCGGTGATGTTGGCGTTCATGAGCTGCGGTGACACGGAGGCGCCTGTGGGGTTGAGCAGCATGTCGAGCGTGTCGGTCTGCACCCCGCCCTCCATCGGCTTGCCGAAGACGTACTCCACCGGTGCAGCACCCTCGGTGAGGGCGCCGGGCACCATGGGCGCGGACACGCCGCGCTTGGTGTAGTCCGGCGACAGCGCGTCGCCACCCTGGACCCAGTCAACCCAGGCCTCGAGGTCGACGCGACCCGAGTCGCGGACGTTGATGCCGTCGGCGAAGACGAAGAAGTTGTCGCCGCCCGCGATCAGGAAGCTGCCGGAGCCCATCGTGTAGAGCCTGTTCATGTCGATGGGCTCGCCGTCGACGCTGATGGACGTGATGCGGTCCAGACGGGCCCGGGACTCGTCGAACGTGTAGGACACGTTGTCCGACAGGCCGAGCGCGAGGTACGGCCTGGAGGGCACCTGGCCGTCCTGGTTGAGCTGCCACTGCTGTTCCAGCATCATCTTGACCTGCTTGCCCGTGAGCTGCGTGGTCATGATGGTGTTGGCGAAGGGCAGGACGCCGGCGGCCTCCTTGTAGGTGACCGTGCCCCGGTCGAAGCTGGATCGCGTGCCGCCGGGGTTCTGGACACCGATGAAGGAATCCGCGTTGGCGTCGGTCTGCAGCTGGTCCTTGAACATCTGCGCCACCAGGTTGCTCATGGGCGACTCGACGTTGCGGGTGCCGGAGCTTCCGTCACCGGGGGTGCTGACGGCCTGGTTGGCGTAGCCGATCGGCTGTTGACCCAGGACGTCAGCCTTGGCCTTTGCCGCGGCGGCGATGGCCTGGATGTCCTGGATGCGCTGCTGCGTGCCCGCGGTCTTCGCGGCATCCACGGTGGTGGCGACGGAGGTGCACAGCTCCTTGGTCGCTGTGTTGATCTTCAGGTCGACCCTGGAGAGGTGCTCGGCGTACTGGCCGGCCTGCATCAGGGGCTTGTCCAGGGTGGTCAGCCAGTTGTACTGCTGGTGGGTGTGGCCGTTGAAGACGACGTCGAAGGCCGGATCAAGCCCCTCGTAGATCTCCTTGAAAGCGGGGGACACCGCGGCGTTCTGTGCGGCAGTCTTGTTCGCGTCGGGCGCGCCCTCGTGGAAGCCGGCGATGATGATGTCGGCGGCGTCGTCGGCCACGATCTTCTGTGCCACGCGGTTCACGGCCTCGACGGGGTCACCGGCCTCGATGGCGCTGATGCCGGCGGGGGACACCAGCGAGGGAAGGTCCCCGGTGACGGCTCCCACGTAGGCGATCCGGACGCCACCCTTCACGAACACCTTGTACTCCTCCAGCGGAGCGGCGACCGTGGTTGTGCCCTTTTTGTAGATGTTCGCGCTGATGTGGGGAACGCCCATCCGCGGGATGACGCGCTCCGCCAGGTCCGTGAAGCCCTTGTCGAACTCGTGGTTGCCGGTGGCGATCGCCTCGACGCCGGCCGCCTTCATGATGTCGATGGTGGGGTTGTCGTCGTCGATGAACGACTCGAAGGTGGAGCCTCCGATGTTGTCGCCCGTGCTGACGAGCAGCACGTTGTCCGGCCCCATGTCAGCGCGTGCCGCTTCCACCGGGGTGAAGAGCCCTGCTGCCCCGGCGATGCGGCCGTGGAAGTCGTTGAACTCGAAAACCGAGACAGTGGCCGGGTCCTGGCAGCTGTCACCGGGTGCGGCGTGCGCGACGCCACCGCCGGCGGCGAACGTCACACCCCCCAGCATCAGAGCGGACGCGGCGAGGCTCGAGGCCCAACGCGAGTGTGTTTGTGTCATGCATTTCTCCGTGTTCGTGCATGCCCCCATTGGCACGCTTTGGATACGAGATGACCCCCACTGTCCCAATCAGCCCCGATAACGTCAAGGGCTTGGGAAACTGTTCACGTGACGCGGTGGGCAAGCCGCCGGTGGTCACGGGGCCATCGCGGCGCTATTCCGGGGTTGGCCGCGGGGTTACGCAACCGTAAGCTACGGTTGCGTAAGTTACAGATGTGGAGGAGCGCTGGTGCAAGGACAGAGCGACCGAATGGTCCAACTGCTGACACCCGAGGGCGTGCGCGTGGAACACGACGAGTTCGAGTTCACCGGCACCACCGAGGACCTCGTCGGTTTCCTCAGGGACATGGTGCTGGCGCGCCGGTTCGACACGGAGGCCACCGCGCTGCAACGGCACGGCGAGCTCGGGCTGTGGCCACCGGTGCTGGGGCAGGAGGCCTCCCAGGTGGGCTCGGCCAGGGCCCTTCTCGGTCACGACGTGGTGTTCCCCACCTACCGCGAGCACGCCGTCGCCATGTGCCTCGGCGTTCCCATGAGCCAGATTTTGGGCCTCTTCCGCGGCTGTGACGCGGGGGAGTGGGAGATGCTCGAGCGATTCCGCAACTACCAGATCATCATCGGCGCCCAGACGCTGCACGCCACCGGCTACGCCATGGGTCTGCAGTACGACGGCATGGTGGGCAACCCCGATCCGGCCGACAATGCCATGGTGGTGGCCTACCACGGCGACGGGGCATCCTCCCAGGGGGACGTCAACGAGTCCTACGTCTTCGCAGCCAGCTACAACGCCCCCGTCGTGTTCTTCTGCCAGAACAACCAGTACGCCATCTCCGAACCCATGGCGCTGCAGTCACGCATCCCCCTGTTCCAGCGCGCCCAGGGCTTCGGGTTCCCGGGCATCCAGGTGGACGGCAACGACGTGCTGGCCGTGTACGCCACGAGCCAGTGGGCCTTCAACCGGGCCCGCAGCGGTGAGGGACCGGCGTTCATCGAGGCGTTCACGTATCGCATGGGTGCCCACACCACCTCCGACGACCCGTCGAAGTACCGCCGCGACGCCGAGACCGAGGAATGGCGCGGCCGCGACCCCATCGCCCGTCTCACCACCTACCTGCGGGGCGAGGGTGCCGTCGACGACGTCCACCTCGCGTCGCTGGACGCCGAGGCCAAGGACTACGGTGCGGGCATCCGCGCCTCCATCGCCACCCTGACCAACAAGACCATGGATGAGCAGTTCAGTACCGTCTACGCCGAGGAGTCCGTGGCGCTGGAAGAGCAGCGCCGCGAGTACGCCGACTACCTCGCCACCTTCGAGGAGACCGCATGAGCGAGACCCTGACCCTGGCGAAGGCGCTGAACCGCGGCCTGCGCCGTGCTCTGCAGGCCGACCCCAAGGTGCTGCTGGCGGGCGAGGACATCGGCAAGCTCGGCGGGGTGTTCCGCATCACCGAGAACCTCCAGGCTGAGTTCGGGGAGAACCGGGTCATCGACTCCCCGCTGGCGGAGTCCGGGATCATCGGCACCGCCGTAGGCCTGGCCATGCGCGGCTACCGACCCGTGGTGGAGATCCAGTTCGACGGCTTCGTGTTCCCCGGCTTCGACCAGATCGTCACCCAGGTGGCCAAGCTGCACGCCCGCACGTCGGGCCGCGTGAAGATGCCCATGGTCATCCGCATTCCCTACGGCGGCGGGGTGGGTGCCATCGAGCACCACTCGGAGTCGCCGGAGGGCTACTTCGTCCACACGCCGGGTCTGAAGGTGGTGACCTGTTCGTCGCCGAACGACGCCTACTGGATGATCCAGCAGGCCATCTCCTCCGACGACCCCGTGGTGTTCCTGGAGCCCAAGCGGCGCTACCACACCAAGGGCCAGGTCAACTTCTCGGCACGGCCCCAGCCCATGCACCAGGCCGGTGTGCTGCGTTACGGCACGGATCTGACCGTCCTGGCCTACGGTCCGATGGTGAGGACATGCCTGGACGCCGCCGAGGTCGCCGCGGAGGAGGGGGTGTCGCTGGAGGTCATTGACCTGCGCACCCTGAGCCCCATCGACTGGGTCACGATTACGGCGTCGGTGCGCCGCACCCGTCGCGCCATCGTGGTGCACGAGGCCCAGCGCACCCTGGGCGTCGGCGCGGAGATCGCCGCCCGGCTGCACAAGGACCTGTTCTACGTCATGGAGTCGCCCGTGCTGCGGGTGACGGGTTACGACACGCCCTACCCGCCGTCGAAGATCGAGGACGAGTTCCTGCCCAGCGTCGACCGAATCATGGACGCCGTGGACGCGTCCCTGGCCTACTAGGAGCGAGTGCATGAAGCGCCAATTCCGACTGCCCGACCCGGGAGAGGGCCTCGTCGAGGCCGAGATCGTGGCGTGGCGCGTCACGGTCGGCGAGACCATCGAGATCAATGACGTCCTCGTCGAGATCGAGACCTCCAAGTCGCTGGTGGAGCTGCCGTCCCCGTTCGCGGGAGAGGTCACCGGTCTGCTCGTGGAGGAGGGCTCCACCGTCGAGGTGGGCACCCCCATCGTCGAGATCGAGGACGGGCTGGAGCCGGCGGTGGGTGGCCCGGCGACGCCGAACCTGGTGGGCTACGGCGCCTCCGACGCGGCGCCGAGCAGGCGTCGACGTTCACGCCAGAATGATCGCGACCCCGAGGTCACCCGTGCGCTCAGCGACTCCTACGAGCCGCATGAGCCCAGCCGCCGCCCCGACGACGTGCAGCCGGCAGGACACATCACCGCGACCGCCGTGGGCGACCCGCTGCCCGGCCCCGGCGTGGGGCCGTCGCGCTCGGAGCTCGTGCTGGCCTCGGATCCCGATGCGATTCGTGCCAAGCCCCCGGTCCGCAAGTACGCCCGGGACCTGGATGTCGACCTGTCCGGAGTCGTCGGCACAGGTCCGGAGGGCACCATCACCCGCCGCGACGTGGAGGCGGCACTGACCTTCCAGCGAATGGCGGAGGCGCCCCCGCAGGGTCGCATCATCAACGATCACGCCAGCTTCCAGCAGAGCGCCCCGACCTACCAGTCGCAGCCCTTCCAGACGTCCCAGCCCACGTTCCCCGCCGGTGACACGTCCTTCGGGCAGCCCTTCTCTGCCGGTCCGCAGAGCGGCGGGACCCTGGGTGAGCGACGGGTACCCATTCGGGGTGTGCGCAAGGCCACGGCCGAGAACATGGTGAAGTCGGTCAACACCCACGTGCACGTCACGGAGTGGGTGACCGTGGACGTCACCGGCACCATGGAATTCGTGGAGACGTTGAAGTCGCGACGCGAGTTCACGGGGCTGCGCATCTCCCCGCTTCTCATCTACGCGAAGGCCATCTGCCTGGCGCTGAGCCGCAACCCGGACCTCAACACCTCATGGGATGAGGAGGCCGGCGAGATCGTCTACCACGGGAACGTGAACCTCGGCATCGCCGCAGCCACGCCCCGCGGCCTCATGGTGCCCAACATCAAGGGTGCGCAGCAGCTCAGCCTGCTGGACCTGTGCCGGGCCATCAACCAGCTCGTCGTGGTGGCCAGAGAGGGCAAGCTACAGCCGGGCGACTACTCGGGCGGCACGTTCACCATCACCAACGTGGGCGTCTTCGGTGTGGATGCCGGCACACCCATCATCAACGGCAACGAATCGGCGATCTTCTGCATGGGCTCCATTGATCGCCGGCCCTGGGTGGTGGGGGAGGGCGCTGACGAGGCCGTGGTGCCCCGCTGGGTCACGACGCTGACCATCGCCTTCGACCACCGCCTCATCGACGGGGAGCAGGGATCCCGGTTCCTGCGCGATGTGGCCGAGATCCTGGCCGAGCCCGCCCTGGCGCTGCTCTTCTGAGCGCACCACCCGCCCAGCAACAATGAGAGGGGCCGCAGCCTTCTGGCTCCGGCCCCTCTCATTGTTCCGGTGGTGGCTCAGGCCTCCACGGCGCTGTCGGTGGCGTCCTTGGGTTCGCTGGGTTCCTTGTCCTGCTTCGAACGCGTGACCAGCGCGGTCATGCCCTCCAGGAAGACCCGTACGACCAGGATGTAGAGGAGGCTCATCGCGAGCCCGCCGATGATGACCTGCATGAGGTCCACGACGTCAAACGTGAGGGTGAGCAGATACGCCAGGTCGAACACCCACTTCACCGCGATGGCGATGACCGCGATGAGGAAGATCGTCCCTGCCGCCTCGGGGAGCGCGAACTTCTTGAAGCTGAAGTCGAAGACGTTGGCGAAGGCGCTGGGTGCCTTGGGCGGCAGCGGCTGCTGCTGCCACTGCTGCTGCTGGCCGTAGCCTGGGACGCCCTGGCCCGCCTGCTGGCTCTGGTCCCAGCCCTGCTGGTTCGGGTCCAACGCCTGCTGCCCCGGAGCCCCGGCGTTCCAGCCCTGCTGCTGCTGGTTCCAGTCCGTGGCGGAGGGCTGGGGCTGTACCCCGGTGTTCCAGTCGGTGGCGGAGGGCTGGGGCTGTGCTCCGGTGTTCCAGTCGGCCTGGGCGGGTTGTCCCGCCCCGGGGGCACCCCAGCCCTGCTGCGCCGGTGCTGCGTTCCACCCCTGGGCGCCGGCGGCCTGGTTGTCCTGGTTCCATTCCGGCGCGCTCGGCTGCGGAGCGGCCTGCCAGTCGCCCGAGCCCTGCTG
>JBDSRF010000167.1:0-4552 GCA_039929445.1 Arachnia sp.
GGAGTTGGAGCCCGGCGCCGAGGCGATCCTGCGCGGTGAGCAGCCTGAACCGGCTGACATCACCGTGACCCGCTGACCCCGGCCTCACGGATCACGACAGGACCCGTGCACCCATCACCGGGTGCGCGGGTCCTCGTCGTCACGGCGGCCACCGCCACTACACTCATCCCCGTCGGCACCCCCACGGGGCCCGGCACGTGTCGAGCAAGGAGCATTCGTGACCGACGTCGCACTCACCAGCTTCCTGCAGTACCTGGACCTCATCGGCGTGTTCTTCAACGCCATGGTGGGGGCCGTCATCGCGCGGAACGCCCGCCTGGACCCGCTGGGTCTGGGTGTCCTGGCCATCATGTCCGGCCTGGGTGGCGGCCTGATCCGCGACACGATCCTGCAGGCAGGTCCGCCGCTGGCCATCGTCGACTGGCGCTACTTCACCACCGCCATCGCCGGCGCCTTCATCGTCACCCTCGTCCGCATCGAGGGACGCTGGTGGGAGCGCATCTACCTCCCCATCGACGCCCTCGCGGTGGGCTGCTGGGCGGCGGCCGGCGCGGCCAAGACCATCGGGCTTGGCCATGGGTGGCTACCGGCGATCCTGATGGGAACCATCACCGCCGTGGGCGGCAGCTTCGTCCGGGACATGGTGCTGCGGCAGGTCCCCGCGATCCTGGGCGGGAACACCCTCTACGCCACGTGGGCCATGGTGGCCGCGGCCCTCACGGTCGTGGGCGCCGAGTTGGGCTACACCGCTGCCGGTTCGGTGGTGGCCACGCTGGTGGGTGCCGGGCTGGTCCTCCTGTCGCGCTACAAGCACTGGGCACTGCCCCAGGGCGACGACGCCGTCACCGTCGGCCATGCCGTGCAGCGGATGCTGGCGCGGCGGACAGCGCGCGCCGACGCCCACGAGGTGAAGCGCAGGGCGAAGGACTGACCGCCCCGGGGAGCGCCACCGGTGGTGCAGAACGCCACCCGAAGTGCAGAACGCCACCCGTAGTGCAGAGCGCCACTGATGTATCGGTGGCGTTTTTGCCTTGGGGTGGCGTTGCGTTACTGGGGTGGCGTTTCGGTGGTGGGCTGGCTGTGACGACGTGACGTGTCAGCCAGCGCTGGACAGCCGGACTGCCATGTCCACCACCAGGGCTGAGGACCACCCGAAACACGTGGTGGCACGGGGTGGCTTACTGGCGTCCATGGGGTTGAAGTACTCGTGAGGGCCCCCGCTGAGGGCGGCCATCGCGAGGGTCTCGCGCTCCAGGGCGTCGGCCGCGTCGTCAAACCCCTGCTGTCGCATGCCGCGGGCCACGAGCCAGTTGATGTTCACCCAGACGGGGCCGCGCCACATCCGCGTCGGCGAGAAGGCGGGGTCGTCGGCCGCGACGGTCGGTAGTCGATGCGGCGTGCCGTAGCGCAGAGGATCGGTCGTGGCGGCCAGGAGTGCGTCGGCGAGCACGTCGGGCAGGCCGTCGGCCAGCAGCGGGATGAGCCCGACGACGGCGTCGGTCGACAGCGCCGCTCCCGCGTCGCCCAGGCTGGGGAAGAAGCCGCGATCGGGTTCCCACCGCGCCACCAGTGCCGCCAGCGCCCCGTCGGCCCGGTCCTGGCAGCGGGCGGCCTCGTCGCCGCGGTCGCGTTCCAGCAGCCAGCCGACGAGGATGCGGTCCTGCAGGATCAGGTAGGCCGCCAGGTCGGGGGAGGCAACCATGGCGTCGTGGTCGAAGATGGGGGAATCGTCCAGCCCCGAGGAGTACGGGTGCAGGTAGGCCGGCTCCCCGGTGCCGCGCGGGTCGGACTCGGCGTACCACCAGTCCTGCGAGGCCAGGATGGCCTCGATGAACTCGTCCACGAGGCCGCCGCCGTGCTGCTCGGACACCAGTTGGACGGCCAGCGCCGTCAGGGGAGGCTTGGTCAGCGGGATCCGGGAGTGGGCGAGGCTGGGTGATGCCATGGCCCGCAGCGTCTCGAGGTCTCCGGGGGGCAGGTCGTCGCTGGAGGCCAGGACCCCGTCCTCGTGGACCACGTCCGGCAACTGGCCGGAGGGTTGGGGGTGGGACAGCGCGATGCGCAACTGCTCCGCGGCCAGTTCGGGGTCGCCGTGGCGCAGGCCGATGGCGATGAAGTAGGCGTCCCACTGCCACAGCCCCACGTAGCCCAGCTTGGAGGGGACGACGGCGCGGCCGAGGGCGGCACCGCCCAACTCCAGGGTGTTGACGCCCAGGACCCACCAGCAGAGCCGCACCAGCGGCTGCCACTGGTCCTCCACCACCGGGCAGCGCGCCAGCCACGACAGGACCGATGCCGAGGTGGTGGACACGGCCTCCTCATGGCGCACGGCTGCCGGCAGCGCGCCGGCGCACGCGATGAGGACGTCGCCGCCTGTCGGTGTCTCCACCCGCGTCAGGCCGTCAACGGCCGAGCGTGCTGCGTCGCCGGGCAGCACGAGACGCTCCGTGGTCAGCGCCGCCTCCAGCGGCGGCAGGCCGAGGTCCATCTCCAGACGTGTCCCCGGCGGCAGGGTGCCGACGTGGACGGTGTCCTCCGGGGTGACCACCAGGCTGGTGCCGTCCCTGAACTCGATGCCGAGTGGTGTGGCGCCGAGGACGGGCACGACGGCGCCCGCCTCGTCCCGCAGCCGGAGGGATCCGAGGACGACACTGTCCGTCAGGGACCGTTCGTAGGCGGCGCGGTACACCGTGAGTGCGTCGCCGTCGGCCCGCACGAACAGGCGGGAGTACGCGACGGTGTAGGGGATCTCGTCGAGGTCCAGGACGGGCAGGTCGCCGGTGGGCACTGGAGGCATCAGCGGCCACCGAGCCCGGAGGTTGCCAGCGAGTTGATGATCTGGCGCTGCCCCACCAGGAAGGCGATGAGCATGGGCACGACGGACACGGCGGTGGCCGCCATGACCAGGCCGTAGTTCATGCCGCCGTACTGGCCCTGGAACTGGGACAGCAGCAGCGGCACCGTGAACAGGTCCGTGGAGTTCAGCAGGATCAGCGGCAGCAGGAAGCTGTTCCAGGCGTCCAGTGCCGTGATGATTGCCAGTGCGCCCATCCCCGGACGGATGGTGGGGAGGATGACCTGCCAGTAGATCCGCCAGCGGGACGCGCCGTCGATCATGGCGGCCTCCTCCAGCTCGATGGGCACGGACATGATGAACTGTCGGGCCAGGAACACCCCGAACGGGTTCACCATGACGGCCGGCACGATGAGGGCCAGGTGCGAGTCGATCCAGCCAATCTTGGCCATCAGAAAGTAGAACGGCACCAGGGTGACCTGCTTCGGCACCATCTGCATGGCCAGGAACACCACGAACAGCGCCCTGGACCCCCTGAACGGGATGCGGGCGAAGCCGTAGGCCGCCATCGTGGTGGTCAGCAGGGTGCCGGCCACGATGAGGACCGTGATGTAGATGCTGTTGAAGTAGGCACGGGCGAACGGCAGCGCGTTCCACGCATCGGCGAAGTTCGTGAACACCCACGGCTTGGGCAGGAGGCTGAGCGGATCCTGCAGGAGCTGCGGGAGGCCCTTGAACGACGTCAGCAGCATCCAGATGAAGGGCGCCACCATGATGAGGCCGGCGACGAGAATGACAAGGTGTTTGGCGCCGATCCCGAGGATCTTGCGGCCGCTTGTCTTGTTGGTCTTGAGGGGTGAATCAACTGTGGTCGTGGTCATGTCGCTCATCCCTCGTAGTGGACGAATCGCTTCTGAGCCGCGAATTGCAACGCCGTGATGAGGAGCGTGAGCAGCAACAGAATGATGGAGGCGGCGCTGGAGATGCCGAACTGTGACTTCGCGAAGCCGAGGTCGTAGATGTGGTAGACGATCGTGCGGGTCGCGTTGTCGGGGCCGGCGTTCTTCACGAGGATGAACACGAGGTCGAAGGTCTGCAGGGAGCTGATGAACGCCACCACGGACTGGTAGAAGATGATGGGCGACAGCAGCGGCAGGATCACCTTGAAGAACCGGCTGACAGGGCCGGCGCCGTCGATGGCGGCAGCCTCCAGCACCGACGGTGACACGTTCTGCAGGCCCGCCATGAAGATCACGATGTTGAGCCCCATGCTGGACCAGATCGTGACGGCACACACGGCCAGCAGCGCCAGGCGCGGATCACCCAACCAGTCGATCTGGGGGATACCCAGGGTGCGGCTCATGAAGTCCGAGAGCACGCCGTCGGGCCGCAGGATCTGCTGCCAGATGAGGGCGATGGCCACCGTGCTGGTGACCACCGGCGTGAAGAACAGGACCATGTAGAACGGCCGGCCCTTGATCTTGTTCAGGGCGGTGGCCACCAGGATCGCCAGGAACAGCCCGATGGGCACGGTGATGACCGCGATGATCAGGGTGTTGATGATGGATCGACCCAGGAGGGGGCTGGACAGCTGGTCGCGGAAGTTGTCGAAGCCGATGTAGCGGGGCAGGCCGAAGCCGTTCCATTCCGTGAACGCCAGGACGAAGGCGAACACGAACGGGATGAGGGTGAACAGCAGCATGCCGATCGCCTGCGGTGCGACGAACAGCATGCCCCAGCGCCGGTCCCCGGCCCGGC
>JBDSRF010000168.1:0-23596 GCA_039929445.1 Arachnia sp.
CCCGGGGCTGTGACTGTCCGTTGACCAGCAGGAGTTCACCCTCCCGGCCGTTCACGACCTCCCCATGTGACACCTGGGCGACAGCGCCGTTGGGTGCCAGCGTGGTGTCGGAGATGACAAGCACCCGTTCCAGGGAGACCGACACCGCGTCGTCGCCCTCAACGACGATGGCGCCGTAGAGGCCACCGAAGACCTGATCGGCCACCGACCCATGATGGTGCGGGTGGTACCAGAAAACTCCAGTTGGGTGGTCCTTGGGCAGTTCGAAGAGGTAGTCGAAGCTCTCGCCTGCCCCGATGGTGATGAATGGGTTGTCCCCGTTGTCCTCCGGCGACACTGCAAGTCCGTGCGTGTGCAGGTTGGTGGGCTCGTCCAGGTTGTTCACCAGTCGCACCTCGAGCCGATCCCCCGGCCGAAGGATCCACGTCGGCCCCGGAACGGAACCGTTGTAGGTCAGCATGCGCCCTACGATTCCGGCAATCTCAACCTCCGTCCGCGCGACAACCAACTCGAGGTTCAGCACGCCATCCTTGCTCCGCAGTACTGCCGGCTGCCCCAACCCCGAACCAGGATCCGAACTTGGATCCGTGGTGTTGCCCACGGATCCCGTCGTCCAGGGCAGGCCGGTCTGGGACAGCCCCGCGCCACCGACGACGACCCCGGCAACCCCGACGCCACCCACCTGGAGCACACGGCGACGACTGATCCCGTCGCTCACCCGCGATCCCCCATCTGTTGCAGGCGGTCCTGATATTCCTTTGTGTCGATGTCGCCCCGGGCATACCGCTCGTCAAGGATTTCGCGGGCGCGGCTCCGGCCTGTCTGTCGGGGATCTGCCTTCCCGGCACGTGAGCCACGCACCAGCACCATCACGAGCAGCACCACCAGCAGCACCACTCCAACAACGAGGACGACGAGAAACAACCAACCCCAACCCATACCGCCGCCCATCCCGTACCAGCCGTTCATGAATTCACCCCTCCCGACCTGGATACCCCTATGGGTATCCCCGCCTTCGACAGTATTCCTTCGTTGCCGCAGGAACAAGGCCCCCGGCGCGACTTCACCAGATCTTCATCCAGCCGGCAGCCAGTACCCGCCGCCCATCCGTGTCGCCCCTCAGGATGACGCGCGGCGGTCCAGCACTGATTGCGTGATGCCAGTGAAGAGTTGCATGACGTCAACGTCCTCCCCAGCTCCCTGCGCTTTGCAACTCGTGGTCATTGGACAACAAATCGTCGGCGCCGAACTGGACGGCCGCCCTTGCATTCGAGACGTCATGCGTGGAGCGTGAGCGTAGAGTCTGCAGTTACCTGCTCCTTACTGCACCTCACATGGATCATCGACCATCCATCTCGCTCGATGAAACCGACCCTGAACGAAGCTGGGTGACAACGATGGATGACGACAACACCCCCACCGCAATCTCGGATGCTTTCGTCTTTTTCGGCGCGACCGGCGACCTGGCGCGCAAGAAGATCTTCCCTGCCCTGTACTCCATGGTGAAGGCCGGCACGTTGAGCGTCCCGGTGATCGGCGTCGCGTCCTCGGGGTGGGGTCTTCCCCAGTTTCGCGACCACGTACGTGACAGCGTGGCCAGTTCGCGTGAGGCGGATGATGACAACGAAGACCTGGATCGGTTGCTGTCCCTGCTGGCCTACGTCGACGGCGACTACGGCGAACCGTCAACCTTTGCGGGGCTGAAGGAGGCACTGGGATCCGCGCAGCATCCGGCGCACTACCTGGCGATACCCCCGTCGCTGTTCGCCACGGTGGTCGAAGGTCTGCAGGCTGCGGGACTGAACCGCGACGCCCGAGTGATCGTCGAGAAGCCTTTTGGTCGTGACCTGGCCTCCGCCCGGGAGCTGAACCAGGTGATCCGCTCGGCGTTCGAGGAGTCCGCCATCTTCCGGATCGACCACTATCTCGGAAAGGAGGAGATCATGAATCTTCTCTACTTCCGGTTCGCCAACTCCTTCCTCGAGCCCATCTGGAACCGCGACCACGTGGCCAGCGTCCAGATAACGCTCGCCGAGACATTCGGGGTGCAGGGTCGAGGCGCGTTCTACGAGACCGCGGGATGCCTGCGCGACGTTGTTGAGAACCACATGTTCCAGATCGTGGCACTGCTCGCGATGGAACCGCCCGCGTACCAGGGCTACCAGGCGGTGCAGGACGAGAAGGTCAAGGTGTTCAGGGCGATGCAGCCGCTCGGTGCGGATGACATCGTCCGGGGGCAGTTCACGGGCTACCTCGACGAGGCCGGCGTGGCACCCCACTCCGATGTGGAGACGTTTGTCGCCCTTCGGCTGTCCATCAACTCCTGGCGCTGGGCGGGCGTCCCGTGGTACCTGCGATCCGGCAAGTGCCTGCCTTCCGGTGCCGCGGAAGTGGTCGTGGAACTCAAGCCGCCGCCACAACCTCTCTTCACCGACTCGGCCCCAGCCCGGGGCCGGGCGAACTACTTCCGCTTCCGTCTCTCACCCAACCCGGAGATAGCCATCGCCGCCAGGGTCAAGCGCGCCGGGGAGGAATTCGTCGGCGACCAGCGCGAGCTCACCCTCTTCAACGGACAACCGGGCGAAGAACAGCCCTACCAGCGCCTGCTCGGTGATGCCCTGGCCGGCGAGGGCGCGCTCTACACCCGCGAGGACAGCATCGAGGCTGCCTGGGCCGTGGTGGAGCCCGTCCTGCAACATCACCACCGGGCGCACCCCTACGCGCCGGGCACGTGGGGGCCGGAGCAGGCAGATGCCCTGATCGCCGGGGACGGTCGATGGCACAACCCTGATTCTGACCAAGTAGTTGATCCCGCGTCCTGAGTGCGGGCCCGCGTGCGCTCGAGTGGAAGACCACACCGCCATACTGAATCCATGACAACCTCCACCCGCGGCCCTCGGTCCGCCCGTGCTGTCGCCGTGATGTTTGCACTGGCCGCGTTGAGTGGCTGCACGCTGTTCCAGGACGACATGTGCGTCGCAGGGGAGCAGCCGCTCTACGAAATCAATCACCCGAACGGCGGCGTATGCATCGCCGACGACGCACCAGTCCCCGAGGGGTTCGCGAAGTACCCCGCAAAGCGGGTACCCCAGAAGGTGGGCGACCAGTACGACCGATGGCCGTTGGCGAAGGACTATCCCTGGGCCGACGAGGTCGTCGACCGATGAGGAGAGTGCGCCCGTCATGAGCAGCGACAAACGACGACGACAACTCGGGGACGACGACGCACCCGTCGAGGACGAGATCGCCGAGTCCTTCGACCGCATCGCCGAGGAGGGGGCGGGACGGCTCGCCAGGTCCTGGACCACCATGCTGATCACCGGGACCTTCGGTGGGATGGAGGTGGGCCTCGGTGTGATGGCCTACCTGGCCGTGCTGCACGAAACGCAGAACCACCTGTTGGCCGGCATCGCATTCAGTATCGGTTTCGTCGCCCTGCTCCTGGCCAAGAGCGAGTTGTTCACCGAGGGCTTCCTTGTGCCGATCACGGCGGTCGCCGCGAAGGAAGCGAGCATCAGCCAGCTCGCGAAGCTGTGGGGCACGACACTGGTGATGAATCTCGTCGGAGGCTGGGTCTTCATGTGGATCGTCGTCCAGGCGTTCCCCCAGTGGAGACCCGAACTGGCCGACGCGGCCCTGCATTTCGTCGACGCCGGGTTCTCGCTGCAGTCGGTCTGCCTGGCGGTGCTGGGTGGCAGCACCATCACGCTGATGACGCGCATGCAACACGGCACGGACTCGGACCCCGCGAAGATCGTCGCCGCTGTGGTGGGGGGATTTCTGCTCGCAGGTCTCCAACTGTTCCACTCCATCCTCGACTCCCTGCTGATCTTCGGCGCCATCCACGCGGGGGTGGCTGTGACGTACGCCGACTGGATCGGCTGGTTCGGCTACACCCTGGTGTTCAACATGCTGGGCGGACTGCTTCTGGTGACTGCGTTGCGACTTCTGCGCAACAAGGACCTGATCCAGGACCGGCGCCGGACGGCGCCCGATGATCCGGATGCGCCGAGGTGACCGGACATGCCGCACCCGTTGTGCGCCGAGACACCCACCTCCACGGCGCACATCCGACGCGGCGCGTCCGGGCAGCGGGCAGGATGGGGTCATGATTGATTTCAGCCTCAACCACGAGGTCGCGCTGGTCACCGGCGCGTCCAGCGGCATCGGGCAGGCCATCGCGCTGGCACTCGGGGAGGCAGGGGTCGCCGTCGGATGTGGTGCACGCTCCTCAGTCCGCACTGCCGAGACCGTGGACCTCATCCGCGCCGGCGGTGGGCGTGCCATGGCCCTGGAATGGGATGTCACCGACCCCGACCAGGCGAGCGCAGCAGTCGCGTCGGTGGAGCAGACGTTCGGGCCGCTCAGCCTCGCGGTGAACAACGCCGGCATCGGTGCTGGCACGCCGTCTCTGGAGTTGGCCCCCGACGAGTGGCAGAGCGTCTTCGACACCAACGTCAACGGAGTGTTCTACTCCTGCCAGGCGGAGGCGAGGGCGATGCGGCTCCATGGGCGGGGATCGATCGTGAACATCGCCTCAATCTCGGCGACCATCGCCAACCGCAACCTGACCCAGGCGCAGTACAACTCCAGCAAGGCCGCAGTCGTCCACCTCACCAAGTCGCTTGCCGTGGAGTGGGCACCGCTCGGGATCCGCGTCAACGCCGTCAGCCCCGGCTACACCCTCACCCCGATGAACCGCCGACCCGAAGTGGCCGACCTGATCGCGGAGTTCGCCGACACGACGCCGCTGGGCCGGCTCGCCGAACCGGAAGAGATCGCCGGACCTGTTCTCTTCCTGCTGGGTCCCGCCGCCAGCTACATCACCGGGGTCGATCTGTTGGTCGACGGCGGCTACTGCTGCTGGTAGCGCCCACCTGAGCCGGCACATCGTGCCGCCGTCGCCCAGCGGCGGCCGAACGCTTCGCTCTACTGGATCGTGATGGTGTCACCGGCCGCGACGGTGCGGAGCTAGGCCCTCACCCTCCGAAAGGCCACCGTAGCTGCGAGCCGACTCGGCAGGCATCCACAGCGACGCCAGACACGCCGCATCCACCGCACACGATGGAGGTATTCGTCCCGGCGGACATCAGATGAGGCGTGTCCGGTCAGGGTGAGCATTGGGGGCGCTCCCGGTGTCGAGCGACCGCGATAGATGCCCGTACCACATCGGGACCCGCCCACCTTGGGGACCCCGCCAATCCGGCCGCCACGCCTCTGGAAGATAGTTGGGCATGGCGAAATATGCGGAGAACGCTGCAATCAACCTGCGGCTCGGAATGCTGGGGCTGCCCGTACCGGAGAATGCACGCACGAGCGAGTGGCAGGAACTTGTCCAGCCGATACTTGCGCGACAGCGCGAGCTGAACCGCCGACTCTCCCACCGGCTGCCGGCCGTGGACTCCCGCATCCAGACGTTCCTGAACGACTATCTGGAGGGCACCGGCACGGCACCCCAGCTGCCGAAGCAGACGTTCGTGCTGGACCAGCCGGGTCTGGCGCGCTCGCTGTCGCTGCCCATGGACGGCGACGAGTTCGCCTCGGAACACCTCACCAGCTACCGCCTCGTCAACGGCGTGCTGCACAACCCCACCAACGACCGCCGCACCACCAAGGGCGTGTTCCACATCGCCGAGGGCGGCCTGCCCATCCAGGACGACAAGATCGCCGTCCCGCGCGAGGTGTTCGGCAGGATCATGGAGGCCGCCTTCCAGCCGCCCGCCGAGTCGATGATGCTGCCTTATGGTTCTGCCGAGTCCGAGCCACCGCACTGCTGGGCGTCGCTGCAGCTCCGCCCCATCGTGGTCCCGGCCGTGCCCGGCTTCACGCGTGAGCGCACCCTGGAGATCAGGTTCTTCGCACCCGGCACCCTGATGGCCAACCTCGACTTCGTGGAGGGCATCTTCGGCAACGGCGGCGACCCCTACCTCCCCGAGAACGACGCCTCCCTTGACCCGGAGTCCTGGACGGGCCACACCGGGGCGGTGGTCCTGGCCCCGCACCTGACGAAGCTCAACAAGAAGGATCTGGGTCTGCCGCACGTCGACGACGCCACGGACCGCCAGCGCCGCGACGGCATGTGCTGGGAGAGCCCTGACGAGCTGTACAACAACGGCACGGCCTTCAAACTGTGCGCCCGTGACGAGCGGGGCGTCATCGTCACCGTCATCGCCGACAACTACTTCGGCTACTGCAAGAAGGAGGTGAAGGCCCAGATCAGCTACTCCGCCAACCTCACCGGACTGGTGGAGGAGGAGCACTCGGGCGGCGCGGTCGTCTACCCCCGCTACAACCTGGGCGGCCACTTCTCCCACAACTGCGACGACGCCTATCGCCTCGCCGACGTCATCGCACGTGACCCGGAGCGTTTCGTTCCACAGCAGCAGGGTCACGCCCTGGACCGGGGGAACCGCCAGGTGGTGCTGGTGCCGGCCGGCACCACCTACAACATCTCCGACGGGAGCGTCACGTGGGACGTCGACGGCGTCCCGGGTCGTATCCAGTTGCGGGCCGAGACCACCTACATGGGGCCCGATGGCTACCTCGTGAACCTGCACCACGTGGACACCGACGGGAGCCAGTGGACGCTGGTGGGCACCTCCCCTGACGCCACCTCGTGCCACAAGCCGGCCACCGTCTCCGGCGGTGGGAAGTCCGAGATCTCCAAGGCCATCACGGATGCCATCATCTCCGGCAACGCCTACGTCTCCGACATCGACGAGGACATCGCCGCGGTCCAGGCCATCCTCGACCACGACTACACGGGCCGCTTCGTCGACCCCGCCCGCGAGCCCGCCACGTTCCGCCCCATCCTGTCGGACCGTCGCAGCATCGGCAGCGTCATCAAGCTGATGTCCCCCACCCCCGACTACACGCCCGAGTACGACGCGTGGCTGGAGTCCATCCCGCACCACATCAAGGAACTGCTGTACGTGGTGAAGCGGTTCAACCGTCCCGAATGGGGCGACGACTGGACGAGCCATTTCTCCACGGGCGTCGTGAACGGCCGCAAGGGCACGTCGCTCCGCGTCGACGGGGAGAAGGTGCACGTCAACATGCTCCGCGTCGGCTTCGAGCCGGACGGTTCCTGGCGCCTCTTCGGGCTGCGCCACGACTTCCATCCGGCCGCCAAGGTGCAGTCGGAGGACGACATCACGGCCAGCATCATCGCCCCGCCGCGGGTGACTGGGCTGGAGGTCTCGCGGAAGTTCGTGACCAACTGTGAGCGACTGCTCTTCCAGCGCCCCGACGACGCCATCCACCGTGGCTACGACAAGCAGGCCGAGGCGGACATCGCCTCCCGCGGGACGTTCCTGTCGAACTTTGAGCCGCTCACCCGGGAGGACGCCCGCGAGCTCGTGGAGGACGCCATCGCGTTCAGCAAGTTCTCCCCACCCATCCAGGAGCTGATTCGGCTCACCGCTGCCGGCGGTGAGTCGCTGCCGAAGTTCTTCGTGTCCTCCGCACATCCCCGCCTCGTGAACGGGAAGCGTTCGAAGAACCCCCGCTACCTTCAGGTGCGTCCCGACCTGGCGGATCCCCGCGCCACGGCCATCGCCGACCTGGCAACCCACCTGTTCCGCAAGCAGCCGATGGCACGGCGCATCGCCCACAGCGTCGACGTGGTGGCCGCCGGCCGGCGCAACAACGCCGCGGAGCCGGGTGTGCCGCCGCTGTGCTCCTACGCGCCGCTGCACTGGATGGACCTGCCCGAGCTCCTCATCGAGTTCATCAGTTCCATGACGGGCAAGTCGCCCTCGACCACGGGCGCCGGCTCGGAGGGTGCCATGACCAAGGGCCCGTTCAACCCGCTGCCCTCGGTGATCGACCTCAACGCAGCCTTCCTGTCCTTCGCCCTCACCGGCTACGACGGCTGGCTCTCCAGCGCCGGCGTCATCGGCCCGAAGGTGCGCGTGGACCACGACATCAGCCTGCTAGTGCCCGAGGTGTTCTCCCGGATGACACCGGCCGAGCGCGACGCCGCCTCCCTCATCAGGGACGGCTGCCTGGAGCCCGTGGCGGACTTCGAGTACGACGGGGAGACCATCCTGGCGAGCCGGCTCGGCTACCGGATGACGGCAAAGTTCTCCTCCAAGTACTTCGGCCGCATCTTCCTGCACCCGCATGTGGTGTTCACCGAGCAGATGCTCCGGCCGGAGTTGCAGGACATGGCGGTGTTTGCCCAGTCGATTCGCACCATCGTGACGACGCACCAGCGTGTGGCGCAGACCTACATCGACGACGGCACCATCGCGCTGGCCGTCCCCCCGGTCCGGTCGCTGCTCGAGGTGATGGCCACTGGCTTCACGGCCGACGGGCTGACCCTGCAGGACCCGGAGTTCCGGGGCGAGTTCACTCGCGAGTCGGTCCTGGCCTCCGACTGGTACGCGGCCCGGCTGGCCTCCCAGCGCCAACGCGACATCGCGCACGCCGAACGCGCCCTGGCAGCCATGGCGGACTTCACGTCCAAGGAACTCCACAGCGACACGGCTGAGCGTCTCGGCATCGTGACCAAGACCGACGCCATGCGTGCCCGCCTCACCAACCTCAAGAGGGACACTTCTGCCAGCGCCTTCATGGGCACACTGGGCCGGCAGGTGGACTGGAACCTCTGATCCCCCCGGTGCCCATCCGGTGAGTGGGCCTGCTAGTCTCCTGCCAGCGAGGTTGGACCTAGGGGGAACGGCCAGCGCTATTACTCGCGACCACTGCCGGTGACCCCGGCTGACAGCCGGAGATGATCCCCCATGAACGACCCCCTGCGCGTCCTCGTCGCCGAGGACGACCCCGACATCCGCGACGTGGTGGCCTTCAAACTGGAGCGGGCCGGTTTCGACGTCACGGCCGTGGAGGACGGCACGCGGGCCTGCGACGAGCTCTTCGCGGGCAACTACGCCGTCGCCATCCTGGACGTGATGATGCCCGGCCTGTCAGGGCTCGACGTGCTGGCCTCCTACCGGCAGTCTGCACCGGAGGGTCGCACCAGGATCCTGCTGCTGACGGCCCGCGCCCGCGACGTGGACGTCGACTCCGGTTTCGCGGCCGGTGCGGACGACTACGTCATCAAACCCTTCCTCCCGCGTGAGTTGGTGAACCGCGTCACCGCCCTGGCGGGTCGGGCCTGACACCGTGGACGTCGTCATCCCAGTGCAGATCGTCGAGGCCGCGCTGTGGCTCTGCGGCGGCACGGTCGTACTCCTGCTGTTGCTGTTGGTCCTCGTGCGTGCCCGGCGCATGAGCGGTGACCGCCGCACCGCCCGCCGACTGGCACCGTTGGCCGACGACCTCCTCGAAGTGGTGTGCGGCGAGGACCCGGACGGCGCAGCATCAGCACGCCTGGCCGCTGTCCCCCACCGGCACCGCAGGACTTTGGAGCGTGCCATCGTGGCACGTCTGGAGTTCGTGAGGGGCGCCCCCGCACGGGAACTTACGGACGTCCTGCAGTCGTGGGGTGTGCGCGACAGGTGGGTCAGCCGCACCCGGTCGCTGTCGCCGCGACGCCGCGCCGCAGCCGTCTCCGACCTGGGGTTCCTGGGCGGCGACGGCGTCGGTGACGTGCTGCGCGCCCGGTTGGGCGACCGGAACGACGGGGTCCGCTCCAGCGCCGCTCACGCCATCGGCCGCATCCGCGACGTCGACGGCGCCGCACTGGTGCTGGAGTCCGTCGCGCCGGGACCACGCGGGAACGTGCCCCTGTGGGTGGCGATGGAGGGGGTGTGCTTCCCGGGCGCTTCTGCTGGCACCATGTCCGCCCTGTCCCATGACTCGTCCGTCGTCCGGGCTGCCGCGGCGCGTGCCGTGGCCCTGGGTGGCTGGTTGGGCGCCGCTCCGGCCGTGCGCGCCGCCATGGCAGACGAGTCGGACACGCACGCACTGGTGGAACAGGTGCGTGCTTTGGCCGTCGTCGGCTCCGGGGCGGACTCCACCACACTCCTGGACGCAACGCGGCCAGCACAGGCGGGGGCCGTGCGGAGCGCCGCCGTGCTGGCGCTGGCAGAGCTCGGCGGGGGCGTCCAGCCCTTCATGACCCTGCTTTCAGACCCGGACGACGACGTCGCCCGCGCCGCCGTCGTCGCCCTCACGAGGCTCGGGCCCACTGGCCGACGGGCCCTGATCGATGTCGAGGACCCGAGTCCGCCCGTGGCGCAGGAGGTTGCCCTGGCGGCACTGTCCGCCGCCGGGCGACGGCTGGCCCTGCAGCAGGGGGCGACATGACGGATGCCGTCGAGGTCCTGCGCACCGCGGTGGCAACGCTCCTGCACTGGCTCGCATGGCCGCTGCTGCTGTACTTCGTGGTGGGCAATGCCATCCAGCTCCTCCTGATCATGCTCGCCACCGGCGACAGTCTGTCGCTGTCCGCGCGGCAACGACGCGAGGCACAGTTCCGGCTCATGGCCTCGCGTTCAGTGCCCGGGATCTCCGTGGTGGCATCCATGTTCAATGAGGAGGCCGGCATCGTCGAGGCCACCCGCTCCATGCTGTCGCTCAACTACCCGTCCCACGAGGTGATCCTCGTCGACGACGGGTCCAAGGACGCCTCCTTCGATGCCCTGGCGCAGGCATTCGACCTCGTGGAGGTGCCCACCGCCGCCAGCGGCGCCATCGAGGTTCGGCAGGCCCCCGAGTCCACGCATGTGGCCCGCGACTCGTCGGTGCGGTTGACGGTGCTGCGCAAGCCGAACTCCGGTCGGGCCGACTCCCTGAACTGCGCCATCAACACCGCCCGCGAGGAACTGGTGCTCTTCGTCGACGCCGATTCCCTGCTGGACCCCCGCGCCCTGCTGTCGGTGGCCAAGCCCTTCGCCGACGACCCCGTCCGCACCGTCGCCGTGGGGGGCGTCATCCGTGCCGTCAACGGCTGCGAGGTGCGCAGCGGGCGCGTGGTGTCGGTCCGGCCGGCCACCTCCTGGCTGCCCCGCATCCAAGGAGTGGAGTATCTCCGCGCCTTCCATCTCGGGCGGGCCGGCTGGGCGCGACTGAACTCCCTCCTGCTGATCTCAGGCGCGTTCGGCACCTTCCGACGCGACATCCTGCTGGAGGTCGGTGGACTCGACGCTGACAGCATCGGGGAGGACTTCGAGCTGGTGATGCGCATCCACCGCATGCTCCGTCTGCAGCGGCGTCCCTACCGCATACGGTTCGTGACGGAGCCGATCTGCTGGACGGAGGTGCCGTCCACGTGGCGCGTACTGTCCCGGCAACGCAGCCGCTGGCACCGTGGGCTGTGGGAGACGCTGTGGCAGCACAAGGGCATGCTGTTCAACCCCAGGTACGGGCACCTTGGGTTCGTGGCGGTCCCCCACTACTGGCTGTTCGAGCTGTTCGCGCCGCTGTTCGAGGCCGGGGGCCTCGTGCTGCTGGTGCTCGGGCTCCTCCTGGGGCTTGTCAACACGGACCTGCTCGTGGCGTTCGCGGTGGTGTCCTACCTGTTCTCCACCGTGGTCACCCTGGTGGCCGTGCTGGCCGAGGAACTCGTCACCCACCGCAACGAACGCGCCCGGGACATCGCCACCACCATCGCCGCGAGCGTGGTGGAGCAGTTCGGGTACCGGCAGGCGACGCTCTGGTTCCGACTCAAGGGGTGGTGGGCCTCCCTGCGCCGCCGGGAACAGGTGTGGGGTGTCATGAGCCGCACCGGTTTCGGCGGCACACCGCCGGCGCTGCCTCCCCCTCCCGCCCAGGAGTCCACCCGACCCGCGACACACATCACAACCGCCGAAGGATCCCGATGATCACCGCCCGTCCCCTGTCCCGGTCCCTGAAGCAGATCAGCCTCGGCTTGGCGGCGCTCATCATGCTGATCTCGGCCGTGTCGTTGACTGCGATCTTTCTGCAGCGCCGGGAGCTGGACCAGTTCCGCCAGGAGGTGGGCCGCTCCGTCGACGCCGTCGCCTCACTGTCGCTGGAGCTCGCGGATGCACAGAACGCCCTGATGTTGGCCGCCTCCACCTACGACCCGTGGTGGCCGCGGATCGCCGACGACGCCATGGCCCGGCTGCGGGAGTCCATCCCTGACCTGGCCATGGTGGCCGAGGTCACGGGGAATCCCGAGTCCACCACGGATGCCGCCGACAAGCTCACGCGGTGGCTGACGTCGGCCGACCGGGTGCTGCGGGAGGGCATGACGGCGAGGAACGTCGCGTCCGTGGAGTACCCCATGGCACGTGAAGCGCTCATCGAGGTGACCACCGAGCTGCAGGAGGCGCGGATCGAGCGCCGCACGCAGCACGATGCCCTCATCCTCGGCGGCGCCGTTGCCATCTCGATCGCCACGCTGGCAGCCCTGGCCATGGTGCTCGTGATGGCACGCCACTACGTGCGACGGCTGACGCGACCCCTCAACCAGCTCCGGCGGATGGTGGACGCCCGGGTTGCCGGCGACCTCACCATCCGTGCCCGCACGGACCAGGGATTCTCCGAGGCTGTCCGGCTGGCCGTGGCCATCAACGATCTCTCGGACTCCAACAACGCACTGCGGGCGGCCCACGAGGCAACCCTCCGCAACCACCTTCTGGCGGAGGAGGTGGCGGAGCACCTCGCCAGCAGCGGCCCCCGGAACGGCTGGGATGATGCGCTGGCTGCGCTCGTCACGGGGTGCCGCCTCGATGCCGTGGCGGTCCTGCCCCACGGTGACCCGCCGCAGGCACCCGCGCACATCACCGCCGGTGATCCGTCCTGGGTGCCGGACTCCCTCCCCCCACCAGCGGATACCTCCAGCCCCGTCGCCGGCGATGTCGCGGTGATCCCCCTCGACCTGGGCGGTCGCCCCATGGGCACCCTGCTGGCGCGCCGAGTCGGCGGCCCATGGAGCGCATCGGACGTGGAAACCCTGGAGTTGTCCAGCCGCCACCTGGCGGCATCGGTGGCGCTGGAGTCCGTGATGCAGACCGCGCGGGCACTGGACCAGGACAAGACCCGCTTCCTGGCCACCACCAGCCACGAGCTCCGCACCCCGCTGACAGCCGTGGTGGCATGGTTGAGCATGTTCTCCGACGGCGATCTGGGCGAGCTGACCGGCGAGCAGCAGCACGCCCTGGGCGTGGTGGAGCGCAACATCGCACGGCTGCGGGACCTCATCGAGGACCTGTTGACCGTCAACCAACTCGACAGTGGCCAGGCCCGCGCCGTCCGCACCCCCATGGACGTGGCCGATCTCGCCGGCCGGGTGGTGGAGTCCCTCACACCCATGGCCGACAGCGCCGGTGTCCGCATCACCTGCGAGGCGACGCCCTGCCACGCCAGCCGCACCGTGCAGGGCGACCCCGGCCAGATCGAGAGGGCCATCACCAACGTCACGCAGAACGCGCTGAAGTTCACGGGCAGGGACGGCCGGGTGGACCTGCGCATCCGCTGCGCCGACGACCACGTCACCCTGACCTGCACGGACACAGGCATCGGGATTCCCGCCGAGGACCTGCCGCACGTCCTCGAACGCTTCCGGCGCGCCGGCAACGCCCACGGGCTCCCCGGAACCGGACTGGGTCTGTCCATCGTCGACTCCATCATGGAGGCCCACGGCGGCACCTTCCAGCTCGACTCCACCCAGAATGTGGGGACCACGGTGGTGCTGACGCTGCCGACCCAGCTCCCCGGCCCCTCGCCCGTCAGGCATTGACGACCGGGCTGGAGCCCCGGCTGGCTACCCTGAGCATCATGTCGTCAGCCAGCCGTGCACAGCGTGGCCCCCGGCGCCCCCGGGCGGCGCGGTACCCGGCGGCTGCCCCCGTCACCGTGCTGGCGGTGCTGGCCGTCCTGCTGGGTGCCTCCGGATTCCTGAGCGCCCCCGGCCCGTCCGGAGCACACCACCGTGCCGCGGAACTGGTGGGCGACGACGGACACCGGGAGTTCCTCGCCGACGGGGACGGCGCCTGGGTGCTGGAGACCGCCCGGCTCAGGGGTGGGCCACTTCTGGCCAGCGGCCCGCAGTCGTTGGCGCTCGCCGAGGACGACCTCGATGCCCTCCTGTCCGGCGACTTCGTGCGGGTCAGCCGCACGCAGCGCACGGGTGACGACATCCTGCGCTCCCTGTCCCTGCAGCGCCTCGACGACACGGGGGTCGCGACGGTGGCGGAACTGGACGACGACGGACTCCGACTCTTCAGACCACCCCTGGTGCTGCTGCCCCCCGACGTCCGCGCCGGCGACTCATGGCGCGGCTCCGGCGAGGTAGTCTCCACGGCTGCCTTCACCGACTCGGAATCGGCGCCCTATTCCTTCGAGGCGCACGCCAGCATCCCCGAGGAGTCGACGTGGGCGGATGCCGACTGCCTCACCGTGGAGCGCTTCGACAGCAGGACCGACGGCGACATCATCTCCACCGCGACGTGGTGCCCCGGCCGTGGCGTCGTGACCGACGGCGACGCCACCCCGGACGACAACCCGAACAAGCCCGCCTTCGACGGGACGCCTCGACCGAGGCTGTGGGACCCGGCCGGATGGGAGTTCTCGAGCACGGTCATCCCCCTGGCTCCGCCGATGCAATGGGGCACCGACTTGGCGCCCGTGCCCGTGGACGGCGCCCTCGTGGTGGCCCACCAGACATCCGGTGACCTGATCTTTCTTCCCCCCGGCGGTCCCGACGAGGCCCGGCGGGCCCATCCGGGCGGCGCCGTGACCATGCTGGCCGCCCTCGGCGACACGGTGCTGGCCGCCACCACACGCAGCCGGCTGACGGCCTGGCACGCCGACGGCTCCCCCGTCTGGGAGGTGGACACCCGCGACCTCATCTCGCAGCCACCCGTCCTGCTGGGCGGCACGCTCCTGGTGGCCGACGACTCCGGCCACCTCGTGGGCGTCGACGCAGCAACCGGCCGGGAGTCGTGGCACACGGCCCTCGGGGAACACCTGACCGCAGCGCCCGTCGTCTGCGGCGACACCGTCCTGGTGGCCACCGCCGGTCCCCGCCTGCTGGCCCTGGGCGGCGACGGCACCCAGCGGTGGGAGCGCGACCTCGACGACCGTGCGGACGCTCTGGCCTGCACTGGCACCGGGGTGGCCGTCGCCGTGGGAAGCATCCGGCTGCACCACGTCGCACTGGACGGGACACCAATGGCCGAGGTTCCCCTGCGGGTCGGCATCGTCGACGAGCTCCTGCACGTCGGCGGGATGGTGGTGGCCAGGTCCGACCTCGGCCTCAGCGCACACGATCCTGCCCGCGCGATGGCACAGGTGTGGCGTTTCGACGAGAGCGTCATCGACGCCGCCACCGACGGGACCACACTGGTGGTGCTTGGCACGGACGGCTTCACCGCCCTGGACGACGCTGGCTCCACCGTGGCGCGGTGGGAGGCGGACGTGGCCCCGGCCGGATCGGCGCCCCACCTGGTGGCCGACGTCGACTCGGTCCTGGTGCTGGGCACGGACATGACCATCGCGGGCCTCCGATGAGCTTCCAGGGCAGGGCGCGTGACCTCGGCTCCGGTCTCCTGCGGATCGTCGTCCTGGAACCCGTGCGGAGCGGTCGGGTGACACCTGCCCGCTGGCCCGCCGGTCTGCAGATGGCAGGGGCCGTCTCGCTGGTGCTGATGCTCGCCGCCGTGGCGCACATCCTGGCCGCCGACGTCCTGCGGCAGCAGGGAACCCTCATCCCCCTGGCCTCAGGTTCGTGGATGCCGGCCGTCGCCGTCCCGATCGTCTCCATGGGGACTTTCCTGTCCCTCACCCTCATCCAGAGCGCAGCCCTGCACCTGTGGTGGCCGTTCCGGCTGCTGGCGCTGCTGGTGGCGGCCGCCACATTCGTCACCACGAGCCTGCTGGGGAATGCTCCCCTGGTGCTGGCATCCGCCGCGGCTTTCACCGGTCTCCTGGTGCTGCACGTGCTGCGCATGGGCAAGGGCTTCGCCTCCGTGGAACTGGTCGCCGTGGCAGCGCTGGTGTTCGTGGGGACGCAGCTCCCGTTCGTCGTGGCCGGCGACGCCCAACGGCTCGGGTTCGAAACGCGCGGCCTCCTGCTCCAGGGACAGCTCCAATACCTCACCACGCTGGCGATCCCCGCGCTCGTGGTGGCTGGCACAGCCCTCGCACAGGTGGCGGTCACCACCAGCGAAGCGGTCGGCCAACTGGTGACGCGCAGGACGGCACCCCGGTGGGGCAAGCCCCTGCTGGCAGGGCTGCTCGTGTGGGCAGGCCTGCGAGCCAGCGCAGCACTGGTGGCGGAACTGCCGTCGCTCCTGCTGCCGCGAGTCCTCGGCGGCGTCGTGACCGTGGGCCTTGTGGCGCTCGTCGCGTGGCCGTTCCTGGCCTGGACACGTCGACGATCGGGCCCCCCGCAGCTGGTCCCGGGTGAGGCGTCGGAGAAGTTCTCGGCGCTGTCCTGGGTTCTGGCGTCGGGATCGTTCCTCTGGTCTGTGGTGCCGCTGTCGCTGGTGGTCATGGTGGCACTGGCCCAGGCGGGAGGTGTCGACGTCCCGGGGTGGCTCGTCGACTTCACCCGGCTGCCCGGCCAAGAACTGGCGCCCACCCTCAGCCGCCTGACGGTGTGCCTCCTGCTGCTGGTACTCGCGTGGCGTTCCCGTGACGAAGCCTGGTTCGGCGCCATGGTGGTGACGGCCTTCGCGGCGCCGCACCTGATCCGCCTGCTGGGGCACATCACGGGCGACACCGTGCCCGTGGAGCATTCCGGCAGCGGCGTCGACCTGTGGCTGTTGCTGCTGTTGCTGGGCGCCACGGCCCACGCCGCCGCCCACCATCGCGCCCACGGAAACCGGCTCGTCGCCCTGATCGCGGCGGCTGCCGTGATGGTCCTCTACGACTTCCGGCATCTCCTGGCCGACCCGCTGGCCGCGGTGCTGGGATTCTCCGCCCTGGCCGTGCTGCTGTTCGGCCTCGTCTGGCGGGCGCTGACGGACGGAAACTTCACCCGCGGCAACTCGCGCCGCTGGCCCATGCCCACCCGCGTGCTGCTGTTCCTCGCCAACTCACTGTTCGCCGTGACGGTGGTGACGTGGGCGACGCTGACGCGGGACCCCACGGGACGGTTCGACCTGGGCATCTTCGAGGACCTGGGTGCCACCACCTTCTCCGACCCGTTCAGGACGGCGTTCGTCGTCGCCTGTGTGGTGGTGGCGGTCTCGTCGGGCTCAGATGGAGGCGATCAGCTCCAGCGTCAGGCCGTCGAGGGAGTCGAGCACGGTGGTGCGCGCCAGGACGTCCTCGGAGGGCGGGTGGAAGGCGGGTGGCACGCAGACGACCGCCATCCCCGCGGCCAGCGCTGACAGGACACCGTTGGTGGAGTCCTCGACGGCCACGCAGACGGCCGGATCCACCCCCAGCAACCGGGCGGCCCGGAGGAATCCGTCGGGCGCGGGCTTGCCGGCCGCCACCTCCTCCGTGGACACGGTGGCGGCCAGCAGGTCGCCGATGCCCATGGCCTCCACGCCCGCGTCGATGAGCCGCCGTGGTGACGAACTGGCGATGCCGACGATGTGGGTCCCCGCCATCCGCCGCACTGCCTCGATGGCGCCCGGCAGCAGTTCGACGCCTGCGCGGTGGTGCTCGGCCATGGCGTCGATGGTGGCCTCCGCGGCCTCGGCCGGGGTCATGGGCAGCCCGACGGCGGACACGAGGTAGGCGCTCCACTCCGGCGTGCTCATCCCCATCATCGCCTGCGTGGCCGACTCCGGCCACGGCAGCCCGGCGTCGGCGGCGAGCCCACGCCGCACCACGTCCCACTGCTCCTCTGTCTCCATGAGGGTGCCGTCCATGTCGAAGATGATGGCCTCTGCGTGCATGGTTCTCCTTGGTCGTCGTGACTGTGTTGGTGGACCCCATTCTCCACGACGGAGCGCCACCCTCTAGCATGGGCTCGTCGAGCCCAGAACCCGGTGCAATTCCGGGACTGTCGCGCAACCGTGAACCCGTCCTTGCCGGTCGGGAAGTCGGATCGAGGGGCTGGACACAGCAGTGAAAGCTCCGTCGCGATCAGCGGACACCCACGTCCTCATCGAGGTGGCGGAGGAACACCCCGAAAGGTCTTCTTGATGTCACTTCTTCAGCGTCGCTCCGCCCGCGTCACCCTCACCGCCCTGGCGGTCATGGGTCTCGGCGTCAGCGTCCCCCTCCTGGCCTCCGCCGATCCCAGCCCCACGGCCGCCTGCCTGGACGCCGGCAACGTGTGGGTCCACGTCGAGATCGACGACGCAGTGGCCGGAGGTTGCGCCACCGAGTTCGGCACCGGCGTCGAGGCCCTGGCAAGCGCCGGCTTCAAGGTGGGTCTGGACTCCAGTGGCTTCCTCAACACCATCGACGGCGCCCCCGCCGTCCGTGGGCCGGAGGACTGGTGGGCCTACGCCCACTCCGATGAGGACCTGTCCGCCTGGGAGTTCTACCAGGTGGGGGCCACGCAGTCCGAGCCCGTGGCCGGCAGCATCGACGCCTGGCGCCTGATGCACACGTATTCGCAGGAGGTCAGCACCTTCCCGCTGGTCACCCCCGCCGACCTTCTCGCCGATGTGGAGACCCCGTCGAGCCCCTCCCCGTCACCGTCGCCAAGTGCCCAGCCGAGTGTCACCGCATCACCGTCGCCGTCGGCCCTGCCGAGCGCGTCCGCATCAGCCAGCGCCACGCCGACACCGTCGACGAGCCCCGCGCCGGGTCTGCCCCACACGGGCAACTGAGACGCATCGCTCCTGGGGCGGCCGCGTCCCACACATCGGACGGACGCCTCAGAGGTCGATGAACTGGTCCCGGTGCACCACGGGGCGAAGCGATTCGCCCTCGTCCCCGTGGTGGCCGAGCATGCCGCCCAGTTCCTGGGAGCCGTAGCCGACGAAGCCGCGGGCGAAGGGTTCACCGTCGGGCCCCACGATGTCCACGGGTTCCCCCTCGTCGAAGGAGCCCTCCACCTTCACCACGCCCGCTGCCAGCAGCGATGCGTGGGTGGTGACCAGCGCGTGCCGGGCGCCGGCGTCGACGTGCAGGCGCCCGCGCGTCTCGGCGGCATGTGCCAGCCAGAGAAGTCGACGGGGCCTGCGCTTGCCCACGGGCGAGAACAGGGTCCCCACGTCGTCGCCGGCCAGGGCCGCTTCCATGTTGTCGGCGTGCGTGAGGATCACCTGGATGCCGGCCCGGGCCGCGATCTGCGCTGCCTCCAGCTTCGTGGCCATGCCACCGGTGCCCACCCTGGAACCGACACGGGACGTGTCCACGCGCAGTGTTGAGACGTCCTCGACGTGCCGGATCAGTTCGCTGCCCGGCTCGCTGGGATGGGCCGTGTAGAGCCCCTCCACGTCACTGAACAGGAAGAGGGCGTCGGCTCGCACCATGTGCGCCACGAGGGCGGCCAGGCGGTCGTTGTCGCCGAAACGAATCTCGTGGGTGGCGACGGTGTCGTTCTCGTTGACGATGGGCACCACGCCCAGCCGGAACAGCCGGGACATGGTGTCCAGGGCGTTGCGGTAGGTGGTGGGGCGCAGCACGTCCTCCACCGTCAGGAGCAACTGGGCCACCATGACCCCGTGCTCGGCGAACGCCTCGGTGTAGTGGCGGATGAGGAGACCCTGCCCCACGGCCGCGGCGGCCTGTTGCGTCTCCAGGTCGCGGGGGCGACGGTGCAACCCCAGCGGTCCCAGTGCCGCCGCAATGGCGCCCGAGGTGACGAGCACCACCCGGCGTCCCGAGTTGTGGAGCGCCGACAGGGCGGCGGCGAGCTGCCGCACCCTGTCGAGGTTGAAGCCGCCGTCGGGGGTCGTCAGCGACGAGGAGCCGACCTTGACGACGAGACGATCGGCTTCGGCGATCTCACTGCGCATCCGCGCTGCTGTCCCCGTCACCCTGGTAGCCCTCAGCGGCGTAGTCCACGGCGGCCTTGGCCGCGTGGTACTCCGAGTCCATGCGTTTGCGGCGGGTCACGGATGCTCGTTCAGTGTCCATGCGGTCATCCTCCCCGCGCCTGGACATGATCTCGGCACCGATATCCACCTGCGGGGCGAAGTCGAAGATCACGGCGTCCTCGCCACCGATGGCGACGGCGTCGCCGGGGCGGGCGCCGATCTCCAGCAGCTTCGACTCGATGCCGATCCGGTTGAGACGGTCCGCAAGATACCCCACCGCCTCGGGATTGCCGAAGTCGGTCTGCCGGATCCAGCGCTCGGGCTTGTCGCCCCGGACACGCCAGAGGAAGCCGCCGTCCCCGTCGCCCTTCTTGACGATGTCGAACTCCGGGGCTGCGGACCTGCCGCGGGCCACAGGGGCCGGACGCAGCACCGGGGCCGGTGTGGGCTCCGGGAGCGTGGCGCGGCGGGCAGCGACGAGTTCGGCCATGGCGAACTTCAGCGCGTTGAGCCCCTCCCCCGTCTTGGTGGAGATCTCGAATACGGTGTGGCCGAGCGCCTCGAGTTCGGGCCGGGCCAGCTCCGCGAGTCCCGGACCATCAGGCAGGTCCACCTTGTTGAGGGCCACTAGCCTGACACGGTCCTCAAGGCCGCCGTGCGCGGCCAGCTCACCCTCGATGACCTCAAGGTCGCCGATCGGGTCACGGCCGGGCTCATAGGTGCCGAGGTCGATGACGTGCAGGATCGCCTGGCAGCGGTCGATGTGGCGCAGGAAGTCGAAGCCCAGGCCCTTGCCCTCGGAGGCGCCCTGGATCAGTCCCGGCACGTCCGCGACCGTGTACGTGGTGTCGCCGGCCACCACCACGCCCAGGTTGGGCACGAGTGTGGTGAACGGGTAGTCGGCCACCTTGGGGCGTGCGCGCGAGATGGCTGCGATGAGCGACGACTTGCCGGCTGAGGGGAAGCCGACGAGTCCCACGTCGGCCACCACCTTCAGCTCCAGCTGGAGCAGGCGCTCCTGGCCGTCCTCGCCCAGCAGGGCGAAGCCGGGGGCCTTGCGGGAGGCCGACGCCAGTGCCGCGTTGCCGAGTCCGCCCTTGCCGCCGAGCGCGGCGACGTACTCCGCGCCGGGTTCGGTGAGGTCCGCCAGTACCGTGCCGGTCTCGACGTCGGTGATGATGGTGCCGCTGGGCACCGTCAGGATCACGTCGGGTCCACGGGAGCCGTGCTGATTGTCACCGCGACCGGGCTGGCCGTTGTTGGCCTTGCGCACCGACTGCCGGTGGTACTCCACCAGCGTCGTCATGCTGTCGTCGACGCGGAACACGACAGATCCGCCGTCGCCACCGTTGCCACCGTTGGGTCCACCGAGTGGCCTGAACTTCTCCCGAAGGATCGACGTGCAGCCGTGGCCGCCGTTGCCGGCTTGGACGGACAGCTTCACGCGGTCCACGAAGGACGGGATCGCCATGTTCACTCCTCATTGCATTGGTGCGACGACGCATTGTCATCGCGGGTGCCCCACCGGACGGGCGTGCAGGCCGGGTGGAACGAGAAAAGGCAGCCCGACCGGGCTGCCCTTCCTTGTTGCTTGTTGCTTGTGTGCTCAGGCCTCGGAGGGAGCGATGTTGACGACGCGTCGACCGCGCCTCACACCGAACTCCACCTGACCGGGGACCAGGGCGAACAGTGTGTCGTCGCCTCCGCGGCCAACACCGACGCCCGGGTGGAAGTGGGTGCCGCGCTGACGGACGAGGATCTCGCCCGCGCCGACAACCTGACCGCCGAACCGCTTCACGCCGAGGCGCTTGGAGTTCGAGTCACGACCGTTGCGCGTCGAGGACGCGCCCTTCTTGGATGCCATTTCTCGACCCTCAGTTCTCGATGCCGGTGATCTTGACCTGGGTGTACCGCTGACGGTGACCCTGGCGTTTCTTGTAACCGGTCTTGTTCTTGTACTTGATGATGCGGATCTTCGGACCCTTGGTGTTGCCGATGACCTCGGCGGACACGGAGACCTTGTCCAGTCCCTCGGAGTCGGAGGTGATGTTCTCACCATCAACGAGGAGCAGTGGCTGCAGGTTGACGGTACCGCCGACCTTATCTGACACCAGATCGATGTCCAGAATGTCGCCAACAGCAACCTTGTGCTGGCGTCCGCCGTTGCGCACGATTGCGTACACGCCTGACCTACCTTCTGAGCTATTTCACGTCTTTGACACGACCCCGGCATCAGCCGGATCGTCGGGGGGTGCAAGGCCTCACGCCGAGCGCGGAACCAGTTGCACCGATGGGCAACTCTACGCAGGCTGGGCGCCCGGGTCAAACCGGGGAACCGGGCGCCCAGCTGGCGTCAGTCAGACTTCTTTTCTCCGCCGCCACCGTGGCCGTTGCCGCCGCTGCGGCGCCCACGACCACTGCGGTTGCGGTTGCCTCCGCCGCCTCCACTGCCGCTGCCGCCGCCACCGGAGTGGCTGCGACGGTCGCCGCCGTCGGAGGGGGCCTGGGAGTCGACAGGCTCGTCGAAGCGCAGGTAGCCGGAGCCGTGGCAGTGCTCGCACTCCTCGGTGAAGGCCTCCGCGAGGCCCGTGCCGATCTTCTTGCGGGTCAGCTGGATCAGGCCGAGGCTCGTGACCTCCGCCACCTGGTGGCGGGTGCGGTCGCGTCCCAGGCACTCCACGAGTCGCCGCAGGAGCAGCTCACGGTTGCTGGGCAGCACCATGTCGATGAAGTCGACCACGATGATGCCGCCGATGTCACGGAGCCGCAGCTGGCGGACGACCTCCTCGGCCGCCTCCAGGTTGTTGCTGGTGACGGTGGCCTCGAGGTTGCCCCCGGAGCCGGTGAAGCGGCCCGTGTTGACGTCGATGACGGTCATGGCCTCGGTGCGGTCGATGACGAGCGAGCCGCCGGAGGGCAGGAAGACCTTCCGGTCCAGTGCCTTGGCGATCTGCTCGTCGATCTTGTACTCGGCGAACACGTCGTGGCCCGCGTCATCGGGATGGAAGCGCTGCACGCGGCCTGCCAGGCTCGGCGCGACGTGGTCCACGTAGGCACTGATGGCCTCGAAGGAGTCGTCCTCGCCGCCGTTGCCCTGCACCACCAGCGCGCCGAAGTCCTCGGTGAAGAGGTCCCGGACGATGCGCAGCGTCAGGTCGGGCTCGCTGTACAGCGACGCGGGGGCGCTGCCCTGCTTGACCTTCTTCTCGACGATCTCCCACTGTGCCTTGAGCCGGTTGACGTCGCGGACCAGTTCCTCCGCCGAGGCGCCCTCGGCGGCGGTCCGCACGACGACGGACTCGGAGTCGCTGATGACCTCGCTGAGGATCTCACGCAGCCGTGAACGCTCGTGGTCGGGCAGCTTGCGGGAGATGCCGGACAGGTGTCCGCCCGGCGAGTAGACCACGTAGCGGCCGGGCAGGGAGATGTGGCCGGTCAGGCGGGCGCCCTTGGCGCCCACCGGGTCCTTGGTGACCTGCACCAGGACGGGCTGACCCGACTTGAAGACCCTCTCCACCTTCCGGTCCTCGGAGCTCACGTGGAAGCTGCTCCAGTCCACCTCACCGGCGTACAGCACGGCGTTGCGTCCCCGACCGATGTCGATGAATGCTGCCTCCATGCTGGGGAGGACGTTCTGCACCCTGCCGATGTAGACGTTGCCGATCAGCGATGTGGCTGATGCGCGGTCCACGTAGTGCTCCACCAGGATGCCGTCCTCGACCACGGCCAGCTGCGTGTATTCCTCGCTCTGGCGAATGACGAGTTTGCGATCCACGGATTCGCGGCGGGCCAGGAACTCGGCCTCGCTGAGGATCGGGGCGCGGCGG
>JBDSRF010000169.1:0-6591 GCA_039929445.1 Arachnia sp.
GAGCGACGCTGCTGCGGTACGCCATCGTCGATGCTGGGACATGTGTCTCCGATCGGTGAGGTTGGCCACACCCTATTGCGCCACGGGCCCGCCCGGAGTCATACCGTGGTCTATCGGTTCATGCCCCTTGGGCCGACTGCCCGGTGTGGGGTCGATGCCCTTGTGGGCGCGTTGCCGGGGTGGTGCCGGTTTGCGATGTGACGACCGACGGAGGTCAGTGTCGACGGGGCGGCGTGACAGAGTGGGAACATGCGCATCGCTCTCACCGGCTCCTCCGGCAAACTTGGCTCCGTCGTCGCACGCGAGCTCCGCGAACATGGTCACGATGTTGTGGGTTTGGACGTCGTTGGCGAGCGGGGGCCCGGATTCGTCCGTGTGGAGCTGACGGACTACGGCCAGGTCATTGACGCGCTCGGAGGTGTGGACCGTTCTCACGGGTTCGACGCGGTCGTTCATCTTGGCGCGATTCCTGCCCCCGGGCTCCTCACCGACGCAGCCACGTTCCACAACAACATGACGAGCACGTTCAACGTGTTCTGGGCGGCCGTGCGGACCGGTATCCGGCGCATAGTCTACGCATCCAGTGAGACCGTACTCGGGCTGCCGTTCGACGTTCCACCCCCCTACATCCCCGTGGATGAGGAATACGCTCCGCGTCCCGAGTCGGTGTACTCGATTGTGAAGACGCTCGAGGAGCAGTTGGCGCGCGAGCTGGTGCGTTGGCACCCGGACCTGTCGATCACCGCACTGCGCTTCTCCAACGTCATGTGGCCCGAGGACTACGCGGAGTTCCCGTCATTCGACGCCGACGCGACGATGCGCAAATGGAACCTCTGGGGCTACATCGATGCGCGCGACGGGGCCCAGTCGATCGAGCGCGCGCTCGAGGTGACGCCCGCCGGGTTCGACAACTTCATCATCGCCGCCGCCGACACCGTCATGTCGCGGCCCAACGCCGAGCTCGTGGCAGAGGTGTTCCCGGGGACACCCATCAAGGGCGATCTCGGTGAGAACGAAACGCTGCTCGGCATCGACAAGGCTCGACGCCTGCTCGGCTTCGATCCGCAGCACTCCTGGCGCGACGAGCTCTGAGCCGGCGCCACATCTGCCGCTCCCCGTGGCAAGAGCTTCGCCGAGTCACCCTGTACTACCTCAATTCGGGGGCTGTGGTTCCCCGGGGCTGTGTTCACGACACGTCGGCCGCTCGCAGTTCATCCCATCGGGCACGACGTTTCGCTTGTTCGATGGGGTCAGGCACAGGCAGGGAGGCGAGCAGCCGCTGGGTGTAGGGGTCGCGCGGCGAGCCCAGCACCTCGTCACCCGTCCCCTCCTCGACCACTTTGCCGTGGTAGAGCACGACGATCCTGTCGGCCAGCATGTCAACCACCGCGAGGTCGTGACTGATGAAGAGGGCGGCAAATCCCAGCTCGCGCTGCAGCTCGTCGAAGAGATCGAGCACCTTGGCCTGGACGGACACATCCAGGGCCGAGGTGGGCTCATCGGCGATCAGCAACTCGGGTTGAAGGGCGATGGCGCGGGCGAGGCTCGCTCGTTGACGCTGTCCGCCGGAGAGTTCGTGTGGGAAGCGGTCGCCGAAAGCCTTGGGCAGCTGGACGGCTTCAAGGAGCTCGTCCACCCGGCCGCGGGCCTCAGCCGCGGACCCGGCCTCGCCGTGGACGATCAGGGGCTCGGCGACGCACTCGGCGATCGAGAGAAGCGGGTTGAAGCTCGTTGCCGGGTCCTGGAACACGAAGCCGATGCGGGGGCGGACCGGCCGGAAGTGCCGCTCCCGCACGCCGTTCATTTCGATGCCGTGGACGAGCAGGGATCCGCCGGTGACCTTCGTCAGCCCAGCGATTCCACGACCGATGGTCGTCTTCCCGCTCCCTGACTCTCCCACCAGGCCGAGCACCTCGCCGGGGCGGATACGGAAACTGACGGAGTCCACTGCGACGAAATCAGGTTGGCGAAAACGGCCGGGGTAGACGATCCGCAGGTCCTTCGCCTCGACCACTGGCGTCTGTTCGGCCCAGTTCTCCTGGCGACGCGCAGCACGATCGCGAGCCCCGGCCAGGCCCTGGCCGACGCGTGGCACAGCCGCGAGCAGCTGCTTCGTGTACGGCTCGCGAGGGGAGGAGAACAGCGTCTCGACGTCGGCCTGCTCGATGATCCGGCCCTGGAACATCACGGCCACCCTGTCCGCCAGGTCCGCCACGACACCCATGTTGTGGGTGATGAGCACGATGGAGGTGCCGAACTCGTCGCGGCAGCGGCGCAGCAGGTCGAGGATCTCGGCCTGGACGGTGACGTCCAGCGCCGTGGTGGGCTCGTCGGCGATGATCACGCCCGGATCCAGCACGAGTGCTTGGGCGATGACGATGCGCTGCTTCTGGCCGCCGGAGAACTGGTGCGGGTAGTGGTCCACGCGGACCTCGGGGTCGGGGATGCCCACACGGCGCAGGATGTCGATCGCCTGGACTCGTGCTTCGGCGCGGGTGTGCTTGCCGTGGGCCCTGAGCCCCTCGATGATCTGCCACCCGACGGGATAGACGGGGTTCAGTGCCGTCGAGGGCTCCTGGAACACCATCGCGGCGTCCCGTCCGCGCAGATGGCGGAGCTTGGCCCGGGACACCTGGAACACGTCGTTCTCGTCCGAACCGTCCTTGTGTCGCAGGATCACCGCGCCGCAAGTGCTCGCCGTCTCGGGCAGCAGACCGAGGATGCTCTTGGCGGTCACTGTCTTGCCACTGCCGGACTCCCCGACGATGGCGAGCACCTCACCGGGATGGACCGACAGGGTGACCCCGTCCACGGCGACGACCGTGCCGGCGTCGGTGGAGAAGGAAATCCCCAGGTCCTGGATGTCGACGACGTCTTTCATCGTGTTGCCCCTCCATCGGTGGGATAGAAGGTGGTGACGCCAAGGTCCTCCGGCGGTTCCTGGTCCGCGGCGCGCCGGGTGCGCAGCCGCGGGTCGGCCAGGTCATTGAGGCTCTCCCCGACGAGGGTGAGCCCCAGCACGACCAGCACGATGGCGAGCCCCGGGAACAGGGAGGTCCACCAGATGCCGCTGGTCACGTCGGAGAGTGCCTTGTTGAGGTCGTAGCCCCATTCGGCCGCGGAGGACGGTTCGATGCCGAAGCCGAGGAACCCGAGCCCGGCGAGGGTGAGGATTGCCTCGGACGCGTTGAGGGTGACGATGAGGGGGAGGGTGCGCGTGGAGTTGCGCAGCACGTGGCGACCCATGATGCGGATGGTGGGTGCACCGATAACGCGGGCGGACTCCACGAAGGCCTCCGCCTTGATGCGCACCACCTCGGAGCGCACCACCCGGAAGTACTGGGGGATGAAGATCACGGTGATGGAGATTGCAGCGGCCAACACACCCGGCCACAGCCCGGATTGCCCGCCGCTGATGACAATTGCCATGACGATCGCGAGCAGTAGGGAGGGGAACGCGTAGATCGCGTCCGCCAGCACCACCAGCACGCTGTCCAGCCACCCGCCCAGGTAGCCGGATACCAGTCCGAGGAGGACGCCCACCACGATCGACAACACGATTGCGGTCACGATCACGAGGAATGCCGTGCGTGAGCCCCAGATCACACGGGAGAGCACGTCGTAGCCGCCGACGGTCGTCCCCAGCAGGTGGGTGGCCGAGGGTGGTTGCTGGGCACCGAACGTACCGTCGGCATCCCGCAGCTGGGCGAAGCTGTAGGGCGCAAGCACCGGAGCGAAGAGGGCGGTGAGCAGGAAGATGCCGGAGAGCACGAGCCCGGCGATGAGCATCCCGCGTTGGAGACCAACGCTCTGGCGCAGCTGCGAGACGATCGGCAGGCGGTGCCAGCGGGGGCCACGCGCAGCGGGTGCGACGGCGGGGGAGTCCGTCTGTGGCGTGGACATCAGTACCTCACCCTCGGGTCGATGAGCGCGGCGAGGATGTCGACCAGGAAGTTCGTCACCGCAACGATCACGGCGAGCACGGCGACTATGCCCTGGACAGCGACGAAGTCCCGTGCCTGCAGGTACGCGGCCAACTGGAACCCGAGACCCTTCCACTCGAACGTGGTTTCGGTCAGGACGGCGCCGCCGAGCAGCAGTGCGATCTGCAGTCCCATCACCGTGATGATGGGGATGAGGGCGGGACGGTAGGCGTGGGTCTTGAGCAGGCGGCTCTCCTTCACCCCGCGGGAGCGCGCGGCCTCGACGTAGCCGCTGCCCAGGGTGCCGATGACGTTGGTCCGCACGAGCCGGAGGAACACGCCCGCGGTGAGCAGCCCCAGCGTCAGTGCTGGCAGGACGGCGTGCTGCAGGACGTCGATGACCACACCGGGATCGCCCGTCTGGAGTGCGTCGATGATGTAGATGCCGGTGGGATGGTCCAGGACCTGCATGTTGATTTCCGCGCCGGTACTGGCCCGGCCGGCCACCGGCAGCACCTTCAGCCAGACGGAGAACACCAGCTTGAGGAGGAGTCCCGCGAAGAAGACGGGGGTGGCGTAGGCGAGGATGGCCAGCACCCGCAGCACCGCGTCTGGGGCCTTGTCCCGGTGGTAGGCGGCCAGGCGGCCCAGCGGGATGCCGATCAGCAGCGCGAGGAGCAATGCGTAGAAGGCGAGTTCGAGGGTCGCGGCGCCAAAGGTGGTCAGCACCTCTGTCACGGGCCGACGGTCGCTCAGCGTGGTGCCGAAGTCGCCGCGGACGACGTCGCCGAGGTAGTCGAGGTACTGCGTGATCAGTGGCCGGTCGTAGCCGGCCTGGGCGATCCGCTCCGCCAGCTGGTCGGCCGGCAGCCGCCCGCCCTGGGCCGCGGTGATCGGGTCGCCCGTGGCGCGCATCAGCATGAACACGGTGGTGACGAGGATGAAGACGGTGGGGATGATGAGCAGCGCCCGGACGACGATGTAGCGGCCCAGGCTGCCACCACGGTCGCGGCTCTTCTTGGGGACCGGCGTGGTGCCGGTCTCCGGATCAATCGTGGCCGTCATGTGTCCGCTTTCTTGCATCGGTTCCACAGGGGGAACACGGACCGCGGGCCCTTCGCCTGGCGAGGGGCCCGTGGTCCGTGATCCTTGACTGATGTGTTGCTGCCCGATCGGGTGTGATCAGCCCTTGCTGAGCGCTCCGTAGCGGAACTTGAAGGAGGCGTCGAGGGTGTCCTCAGCGCCCTTCACGGAGGTTCCCACCACGGCAACCTGTGCTCCCTGCAGATAGGGGACGGTGGAGAGGTCGGCGGCGACGTCGGCCTGGATCTCTTCGATGAGCGCCGTGCGAGCGGCCTTGTCGGGCGTGCTGGCCTGCTTCAGGATCTTGTCGTTGACCGCACTGTTGTCGTAGTGGTTCCCCAGGAAGTTCTTCGTGAGGAAGAACGGCGTCAGGTAGTTGTCGGCGTCGGAGTAGTCCGGGAACCAGCCCAACTGGAAGAGGGGATACACGTCGGAGGTGCGGTCCTTGGAGTACTGCACCCACTCGGTGGTCTGCAGGTCCACCGTGAACAGTTTGCTGGACTCCAGTTGGTCCTTGATCAGCGCGTACTCGTCACCCGAGGACGGACCGTAGTGGTCGTTGGAGTACTGGAGCTTGAGGGCGACAGGGGTGGTGACGCCCGCATCGGCGAGGGCCTTGGTTGCCTTGTCGACGTCGGGGCCGCCTGAGCCGTCGCCGTACAGGTCCTTGAGGACCTCGGTGGCGCCGGTCAGGCCGGCCGGCACGTAGGAGTACAGCGGGGTGTAGGTGCCCTTGTAGACCTGGTCCGAGATTTCTTCCCGGTTGATCACGTCGGCCACGGCCTGACGCACGGCCAGGGCCTTGGCCGGGTCCGCCTCGGTGGTCTTCGTGCCGAAGGGCTGGGTGTCGAAGTTGAAGACGATGTAGCGGATCTCGCCGCCGGGACCGTCGACGACCTTCACGGAATCATTCTTCCGCAGGTCCGCGATGTCGGTGGCTGAGAGGCTCCGGAACGCGACGTCGATGTTGCCCTCCTGGATCTCCAGCTTGAGGTTGGAGGCCTCGGCGTAGTACTTGACGTTCACCTTGGCGCTCTTCGCCGGGCCGAGCAGCCCCTTGTAGTCGGGGTTGGCCTCGTAGGAGACGAGGTTGTTCTGGTCGAAGCTCGTGATGACGTACGGTCCGGCGAACGCCTTGCCGGAGACGATGTCCGCGTCGGATGTCAGGGCATCAGCGGCGAAGACCTCCTCGTCGACGATCGGGCCCGCGGGGCTGGAGAGGATCTGCGGGAAGACCTGGTCGTCCGCGGTCTTGAGGGTGAACACGACGGTGGTGTCGTCAGGGGCGGCGACGCTTGCCAGGTTGTACAGCAGTGAGCCCGGGCCGTTGCCGTCGTCGGCGCCGCTGCCGAAGATGGCGAGCTGGCGGTCGAACGTGAACTTGACGTCGGAGGAGGTCAGGTCGTGGCCGTTGGCCCACTTCAGGCCCGGCTTCAGCTTGACCGTGTACTCCTTCGGGCCGGTGAAGTCGGCGGACTCGGCGATGTCGGGCTCGACGTCGGGGCTGCCGTACGGGGTGTTCAGCAGGAAGGGGAAGACCTGGTTCATGACGACGAACGAGCCGTTGTCGTAGGATCCGGCCGGG
>JBDSRF010000170.1:0-3339 GCA_039929445.1 Arachnia sp.
GTTGGGTGACGGTGGACACCGTCATCGACGTGGCCTCGAATGGCCGGCCCGCGTCCTGGCCTGCCGTGGCGTCGGACATCCAGCTGTCGAAGAGGTCGAACGGCTCCCCGGCGGGATTGTCGACGAGGGTGTCGGCGTCGTAGTTCAGGCGTCGGGATCTCAGATCGCGGGTGGTCATGGCCCCATCTTGCCCCCACGCGACCAACGCCCGGCGGATCCCCGGTGTGGCAGCCACCACATACGCGGCAGGACGCCTACTCTGGCGCCGTGGAACGCTATGAATCCGATGTGTTGAAAGCTGGCTGGCAGAAGGCCCACCTCAAGCAGACGCGCGACGTGCAGGTGGAGAAGGACGTCGTGGTCGAGTACGACGACTTCTGCGGTGCCGTCGTGGGCTGGGAGAACGGGCTGGTGGTGCTGGAGGACCGGCGCGGCAAGCGACGAAGTTTCCCGTTGGGACCGGGGTTTCTCCTCGAGGGGCAGCCCGTGGCGCTGCGGCCGCCGCTGCGCGCCGCACCACGCAAACCGAAGTACACGGCCTCCGGATCCCGGGCGGGCGACGCCCCGGCGCAGGCGAAGGTGGCAATGCCGAGCCGCATCTACGTGGAGGGGCGCCACGACGCCGAACTCATCGAGAAGGTCTGGGGTGAGGACCTGCGCCACGTGGGCGTGGTGGTGGAGTTCCTGGGGGGCATCGACGACCTCCCCGCCATCGTGGCCGAATTCGGCCCGGAGCGGGGGCGGCGCCTGGGCGTGCTCGTGGACCACCTGGTGCCCGGCAGCAAGGAGTCCCGCATCGTGCGCGAGGTGTACAAGGCCGGGTACCGGGACGTCGTGCTGGTGGAGGGCCACGAGTACATCGACATCTGGCAGGCCGTGCGGCCGGAGCGGGTGGGGCGCAAGGCGTGGCCCAACATCCCCCGCGACGTCGACTTCAAGAAGGGCACCCTCAAGGCGCTGGGTCTGGCCCACGAGGACCAGGCCGACATCGCCCGCGGCTGGCAGGCCATCCTGGCCCGCGTCGAGTCGTGGCGCCACCTGGAGCCGCAGCTGAACACCAAGGTGGAGAGACTGATCGATTTCGTCACGGCCGATCATCCCGACGAGCACTGAGGACGGCCGTGCCGCGTGGCGGCTAGGGTTGCGACATGGACACGGACGGCATCCTCGGGCTCATGCAGGAAACGGCTGAGAAGGTCATCACCCCTCGGTTCAAGACCCTCGAGGACGATCAGATCACACAGAAGTCCGGCCCCTACGACCTCGTGACGGTGGCCGACAAGGAAGCCGAGGAGTACCTGACCACCCGGCTCCAATCCGCCTTCCCCCACGCTGTCGTGGTGGGGGAGGAGTCGGTCTTCGACCACCCGGAGCGACGCAAACTGCTCCCGAACGCGGACCACGCCTTCATCATCGACCCCATCGACGGCACCCGGAACTTCGTGCGGGGTCGCGACCAGCACGGCGTCATGGTGGCCGAGACCAAGGGTGGCATCACCACCCGTGGCTGGATCTGGCAGCCGCAGACAGGACGCGCCTACGTGGCCGAACGCGGCGCAGGTGTCCGCATGAACGGCCAACCCATCGTCCGACCGCACAACGCCCGGCTGCCCCTGGGTGCGTCGTCGAAGGGGTCCATGCACGGCTTCACTGCCGACGGCCACCTGTCGCCCGTCGTGTGGTCGCAGTTCGCGTGCGCCTTCGACTACCCGGCCGTGCTGCACGGCGACATTGACTTCATGTTCTACACCTCCATGCATCCGTGGGACCACCTCGCGGGGTCGCTCATGGTCACGGAGAACGGTGGTGTGAGCCGCACCATGGACGGTCTTGCCTACACGCTGCTGTCCCGGTCCAAGGGCCTGCTAGTGGCCTGCGACACGCTGGTGTGGATGAGCGCCCAGCAGTACTGGCCTGCCGCCGCCAAGGTCTCCCCGCCGACCTGAGCGAGGCTCAGATTGAACTGATGGGCAACTGGGTGCGGGGCTTGACGCCCATGGCCTCCAGTTCGCCGTAGATCAGCGGCAGGGCCACCGTCAGCGTTTCCGGCGTGAATGGCCAGTCGCTGGCCTTCGCCGCATCCGCCAGTTTCGTGCCCTGCTGGATCAGCATCTCGGTGTTGCCGTACAGCATGCCGATCTCCGCTCGCTGGATGAAGGCGAAGTTGCGGTCCACCACGTTGCCGTGGCCGGGCACGAACTGGGTGGCCTCGTTGGCCGCACCCAGGACGCCGTCGAGAGCCGTGGGCCAGTTCTTGATGTTGGAGGTCTCGTCGAACTGTGGGTCGCCCGCGGACTCGAGCATGTCCCCGGCGAAGATCACGTTGCCGCTCGGTACCATCACCAGGACGTCGCCGCTGGTGTGGGCGCCGCCGAAGTGCAGCATCTCCACCCGCACACCGCCCCCCAGATCCACTGCCTTGGCGATGGAGAACGTGGTGCTGGGCTGCGGTAGTTCGGACATGCCGATGGAGTTCGCGAAGGCGCGCGTGGCCCGGGACGGCTCGCCCAGCAGGTTCTCGTGGGCCATGCTCGTGAGGCCCGGCATCCCCGCCAGCCCCAGCCAGTGGTCGTGGTGGTTGTGGGTGATGATCACGTGCGTCACGGGCACACCGGCGATCCTCTGTGCACCCTCCAGGAGGGCGGCGCCCTGCTCCGGTGTGGAGCCCGCGTCCACGAGCATGGCGGCGTCGGAGCCCACCACCAGACCCACGTTCACGTTCTCCGGCTCGCAGGTGACGCAGTGGATGCCCGGTGCCAGTTCGCGCCATGCGCCGATGCTCGTTGAAGTCATGGACGACAGCTTAGGCGCCCCCCGTGGAGTGGTCAGTGCGCTCCGGCGCCGGTTGGCGGTCACTTCCGGGCAGCCGTACACTGGCACTCGTCCGTGCTGAGTGCCAGTCAACAGGAGGTGGTGATGCTCGACGACCGCAAGCTGGCCGTGCTCAAGGCCATCGTCACCGACTACGTGAGCAGCCGAGAACCCGTCGGTTCCAAGGCGCTCGTCGAACGACACCAGCTCAACGTCTCCTCCGCCACCGTCCGCAACGACATGGCCGTGCTGGAGGAGGAGGGCTACATCACGCAGCCCCACACCAGCGCAGGCCGCATCCCCACCGACAAGGGGTACCGGCTCTTCGTGGACAAGCTCGCCACCGTCAAGCCCCTGTCGGGTGCCGAGCGCCGCGCCATCGCCACGTTCATGACGGGTGCCCTCGACGTGGATGATCTCGTCGCGCGCACCGTGCGATTGCTTGCGCAGATGACCCGCCAGGTGGCTGTGGTCCAGTACCCCATCGCGCAGCGCAGCACCATCGCGCACATCGAACTCGTGGCGCTG
>JBDSRF010000171.1:0-14354 GCA_039929445.1 Arachnia sp.
CACCGATGCCGGGTACGAGGATGGACCCGTTGAAGCCCGAGACATCACATCCGAGGTCACTGTGGGTACCACCCACCACCAGGCCCACGGCGTGGCCCCAGTGCAGGTTCCCGACGGTGATGGCATCCACCACGTGCTGGGCGACGCTGCCCTCCCCTGTGGTGGCCGTCTGGATGGTGGCGCCGTCGGGGTTGGATGTGCGCGCCAGAACGTAGACGCCGCGCCCCGTGAGCGTTGCCTGCTCGATGGCGGGCGCCAGCGATCCGACGCCGAGGTAGGGGCTCACGGTGATGGCGTCTGCACGCAGCGGGGAATCCTGACCCAGGTAGGCGGTCGCGTAACCGGCCATCGAGCTGCCGATGTCGCCACGCTTGACGTCGAGGACGGACAGGGCGCCGGCCTGCCGGATGTCGTCGAGGACCCGCTCCAGCACGGCCACGCCGGCGGAGCCGAAGGCCTCGAAGAAGGCGGACTGAGGCTTGAACACCGCCACCGTCCCCCCCAGCTCCTCGACGATGCCGCGGGCGCACTCCTCAAGGGAGGCCACGGAGGCGTCCAGGCCCCAGGCCGCCAGCACTGACGGCATGGGGTCGATGCCGACGCACAGGTTGCCCCGTTCCTTGGTGATACCGCGAAGTCGCGCCAGGTAGCCCATGGGTTCAGCCCTCTCGTTGCATGACATGGCGCCGGAGGTCGTTGATGCCGCGCACCAGCGCCGGGCCCTCGTAGATGAATCCGGTGTAGAGCTGAACGAGTTGCGCGCCCGCGTCGAACATCCGGCCGGCGTCGGCGGGCGACATGATGCCCCCCACCCCCATGACGGGCAGGGCCGTGGTGCGGGCGACGCCCTCCACGAAGCGCAGGGCGCGCTCGGTGAGCGGCCTCCCGCTCAGCCCCCCGGCCTCGCCTGCGAGGTTCCCGTCCGCCCGGTGGAGGCCCTCGCGGGAGAGGGTGGTGTTGGTGGCGATGACGCCGGCGGCGCCGCTGTCCTCGACGGCCCGCAGGATGGGCGCCAGGTCATCGGCTGCAAGGTCGGGGGCGAGCTTCACAAATACCGGAAGGGCGTCCGGGGCCTGCCCCACGACAGCCGAGAGCAGCTTGCCGAGGTCCTCGGCGCCCTGCAGCGCCCGCAGGCCGGGGGTGTTGGGGCTGGAGACGTTCACGGCCACGTAGTCGGCGTACGGGGCCAGGCACTCCAGGGATGCGAGGTAGTCCTCGGTCGCCTCCCCCAGTGGCACCACCTTGGTCTTGCCGATGGAGATACCGAGCGGGATGCCGAGGACGGGGGTACCGCGGGCCACGCCGAGCCCCGCGAGGTGGGCCGCCATGGCGGCGGCTCCGTTGTTGTTGAAGCCCATCCGGTTGATGATGGCCTGCGACTTCTGCAGCCTGAAGAGGCGGGGACGGTCGTTGCCCGGCTGTGCCGAGGCGGTGACGGTGCCCAGTTCCGCGAACCCGAACCCGAAGCGGGTCCAGGCGGCAGCGGCGCGCCCGTCCTTGTCGAGCCCGGCCGCCAGACCCACCCTGTTCGGGAAACGGATCCCCGCGATGGTCACGGGATCCACCACGGCGGCATGCGGCACGGGCGCCAGTCCCGCCATGGAGTCGATCATCAGTTCGTGGACCCTCTCCGGGTCGCCGCCGGCGTAGCGGAAGAGCCCCGCACGGGCCAGGTGGTAGGTGCTGCGCAGCGCGCGAGTGGATGCCCTGACGGTACTCATCGGCCCCTCGCCGCCCACTCCTGCAGTGAGGCGACGGCCAGGTGGCCCCGTCGCTGCGCCTCGATGCCCTGCACCGCGGCCGCCAGTCCGGGAACGGTGGTGACGCACGGCACGTCCGCCAGCACGGCGGCCGTGCGGATCAGGTAGCCGTCCCGGCGGGGTGATGCGCCGTCGCTGGACCCGGGGGTGTTGAAGACCAGATCGATGTCGCCGTCGGTGATGAGCTCCACGATGGAGCGCTCCCCGCTGCCCTCCTGCCGTTCCGACAGCTTGGGCACCTGGCGGACCTCGACGCCGTTGCGGCGCAGCACGGAGGCGGTGCCGGAGGTGGCCAGGATGTCGAAGCCCAGGTCGGCGAGCCGCTTGATGGGCCACAGCGCGTGGCGCTTGTCGCGGTTGGCCACCGACACGAACACGGTGCCCGTGGTGGGCAGCGGTCCCCCGCCGGCGGCCTGCGCCTTCGCGAAGGCGGTGCCGAAGTCCTCCGACAGGCCCATGACCTCGCCGGTGGAGCGCATCTCGGGGCCCAGCAGGGTGTCCACGAAGGCGCCGGCGGCGGTGCGGAACCGGTTGAACGGCATCACCGCCTCCTTGACGGCCACGGGGGCGCCGGGCCGGGGGGTGGCACCGTCGCCGACGGCGGGCAGCATGCCCTCGGCCCGCAGGTCGGCGATGCTGTCACCCAGCATGATGCGGGCCGCGGCCTTGGCCAGCGGGGTGTCGGTGGCCTTGCTGACGAACGGCACCGTGCGCGACGCGCGGGGGTTGGCCTCGAGCACGTAGAGGGTGTCGGCGTGCAGGGCGAACTGGATGTTCAGCAGCCCCAGGACGCCGACGCCCTCGGCGATCAGTTCCGTCGAGCGTCGGATCTCCTCCACCTCGGAGTCGCCGAGGGTGATGGGCGGCAGGACGCACGCCGAGTCGCCGGAGTGGATGCCGGCCTCCTCGATGTGCTCCATGACACCGCCGAGGAACAACTCGGTCCCGTCGTAGAGTGCGTCGACGTCGATCTCCACGGCGTCGTCGAGGAAGCGGTCCACCAGGACGGGGGCGTCCTCGGTGATCTCCGTGGAGGCCGTGATGTAGCGCTCCAGCGAGACGTCGTCGTAGACGATCTCCATGCCGCGGCCGCCCAGCACGTAGCTGGGGCGCACCAGGACCGGGTAGCCGATCTCGGCGGCGATCTGGCGGGCCTCGTCGAAGGAGGCGGCCATGCCGTGCTTGGGTGCGGGGAGTCCGGCGCGGGCCAGCACCCGCCCGAACGCGCCGCGCTCCTCGGCCAGGTTGATGGCCTCGGGGCTGGTGCCGATGATGGGCACGCCAGCGTCCTTGAGCACCTGGGCCAGCTTGAGCGGCGTCTGCCCGCCGAGCTGGCAGATGACCCCGAGCACGGGGCCGGCCGCGAGTTCGGCGTGGTAGATCTCCAGGACGTCCTCGGCCGTCAGCGGCTCGAAGTACAGGCGGTCGGAGGTGTCGTAGTCGGTGGAGACGGTCTCCGGGTTGCAGTTGACCATGATGGCCTCGTACCCGGCGTCGCGCACGGCCATGGTGGCGTGCACGCAGGAGTAGTCGAACTCGATGCCCTGACCGATGCGGTTGGGGCCGGAACCCAGGATGATGACGGCAGGCTTGGTCCGCGTCGGCACCTCCGTCTCCTCGTCGTAGGACGAGTACATGTAGGGGGTGTGGGCCTCGAACTCGGCGGCGCAGGTGTCAACCGACTTGAACACGGGCCGGATACCCAGCGCCCAGCGCACCCCACGCACCACGTCGGTGCTGAGGTTGCGCAGACGGGCCACCTGCTCGTCGGAGAAGCCGTGCCGCTTGGCCATGCGCAGCAGGTCGGCCGTCAGTTCCTTGGCGTCGCGCACCTCGTGGGCCAGGTCGCGCAGCAGTTCCATCTGGTGCAGGAACCAGGGGTCGATCTTCGTGGACTCGTACACCTGCTCCACGGTGGCACCCTGCAGGAGCGCGTCCATGACGAGCCGGATGCGGCCGTCGTGCGGGATCGCCGCCAGCTCCAACAGCTCCGGGATGGACCGGGTGGGTGCCGATGCGAAGTCGAGGGGGGCGTTCCTGTCCTCCAGGGAACGCAACGCCTTGCCCAGTGCCTCCGTGAAGTTGCGGCCAATCGCCATCACCTCTCCCACCGACTTCATATGGGTGGTGAGGCGGGGGTCCGCGGCGGGGAACTTCTCGAACGCGAACCGCGGCACCTTGACGATGACGTAGTCGATGGCCGGTTCGAAGCTGGCCGGCGTCTTCTCCGTTATATCGTTCGGGATCTCGTCAAGGGTGTAGCCGACGGCCACCTTGGCGGCGATCTTGGCGATGGGGAACCCGGTGGCCTTCGACGCCAGCGCCGAGGACCGGGAGACGCGCGGGTTCATCTCGATGACGATCATGCGGCCGTCGTCGGGGTTGATGGCGAACTGGATGTTGCAGCCGCCGGTGTCGACGCCGACGGCCCGGATGATGGCGATGCCGACGTCACGCATCCGCTGGTACTCGCGGTCCGTGAGCGTCATGGCGGGGGCCACTGTGATGGAGTCGCCGGTATGGACGCCCATGGGGTCGAAGTTCTCGATGGAACAGATGATCACCACGTTGTCGGCGGTGTCGCGCATCAACTCCAGCTCGAACTCCTTCCAGCCCAGGATGGATTCCTCGATGAGGACCTCGGTGACAGGGCTCGCGGAGAGCCCGGCGCCCGCGATCTGGCGCAGCTCGTCGGGGTTGTGCGCGAAGCCCGAGCCGACGCCGCCCATGGTGAAGCTGGGGCGCACCACCACCGGATAGCCCAGCTGGTCGGCGGCCGCCAGGACCTCGTCCATGGTGTGGCAGATGTGCGACTCGGCGGACTCAGGGGTGCCCCCCGGAATGTCGGTGAGGGAGGCGACGATCTCCTTGAACTGCTGGCGGTCCTCACCGCGCTGGATGGCCTCGACGGAGGCGCCGATGAGCTCGCAGCCGTACTTCTCCAGCACGCCGCTGTCGTGGAGCTGGATGGCGGCGTTGAGGGCCGTCTGCCCGCCCAGGGTGGCGAGCACCGCGTCGGGGCGTTCCTTGGCGATGACCGCCTCGACGAACTCCGGGGTGATGGGCTCCACGTAGGTGGCATCCGCGAAGTCGGGGTCGGTCATGATGGTGGCGGGGTTGGAGTTCACGAGGATGACCCGGAACCCCTCCTCCCGCAGGACGCGGCACGCCTGGGTGCCGGAGTAGTCGAACTCACAGGCCTGCCCGATGACGATGGGGCCGGAGCCGATGACGAGAATCGATTCGATGTCGGTGCGGCGGGGCATCAGGCATCCTTCCGGGCCGAGGCGAGCATGTCGGTGAAGCGGTCGAAGAGGTGGGCGGAGTCGTGCGGTCCGGCCGCGGCCTCCGGGTGGTACTGCACGGAGAAGGCCACCAGCTTCCCGTCCCGGCGCAGCTCCAGGCCCTCCACGACGTTGTCGTTGAGGCAGATGTGGCTGACGCGCGCGGTGCCGTAGGGCGTCTCGACGTCGACGCCGATGGGGGCGTCCACGGCGAAGCCGTGGTTCTGGGCGGTGATCTCCACCTTTCCCGTGGTCAGGTCCTTCACCGGCTGGTTCAGGCCGCGGTGGCCGAACTTCAGCTTGTAGGTGTCGAAGCCCAGCGCCCTGCCGAAGAGCTGGTTGCCGAAACAGATCCCGAAGTACGGGATGCCCGCGTCGAGGACCTGCTTCAGCAGGGTGATGGGGCCGTCCGAGGCGGACGGGTCGCCGGGGCCGTTGGAGAAGAACACCCCGTCGGGGTGGAGGGCGACGACGTCGTCAAAGGTTGAGGTGGAGGGCAGCAGGTGCATCTCGATGCCCCGCTCCGCGAGACGCGTGGGGGTCATGGACTTGATGCCGAGGTCCAGGGCCGCCACCGTGAACTTCTTCTCACCCTGCGCCGGGAACACCACGGGCTCGCGCGTGGTGACCTCCGACGCGAGGTCGGCCCCGGCCATGGGTGCCTGCTGCAGGACACGCTGCAGGAGAGCCTCCGGGTTGGTCTCGGTGGCGGAGATGCCGACCCGCATGGCGCCCGCCTCGCGGACGTGGCGGGTCAGGGCCCGGGTGTCGATGTCGGCGATGCTGACGACACCCTGGCGTGCCAGTTCTGCGTCGAGGCTGCGCTTGGAGCGCCAGTTCGAGGGCCGTGGCGACACGTCACGCACCACCAGGCCCGCCACCCAGATGCGGGACGACTCGTCGTCCTCGTCGTTCCAGCCGGTGTTGCCGACGTGGGGGGCGGTGGTGAGCACCACCTGGCGGTGGTAGCTGGGGTCAGTCAGCAGCTCCTGGTAGCCGGACATGCCGGTGGAGAACACCAGCTCGCCGAAGGTTTCGCCGACGGCACCGAAGGAGCGACCACGGAATACGCGTCCGTCCTCCAAAACCAGAATTGCGGGTTGGGAACTCATGCGTATCCTTCGCGATGCTCAGGTTGTCGGTGGCTTCGTGGCCAGCGCCCGGGCGAGCAGGCCGTTGAGGAAGGTGGGTGAGTCGTCGGTCGACAGATCGCCGGCCAGCTTCACGGCCTCGGCGATCACCGCCGGCGGCGGGGTGTCGGTGTGGTCGATCTCGTAGACGGCGATCCGCGCGAGGTTGCGGTCCAGCGCCGGCATCCGCTCCAGCGTCCAGCCCCCGGTCAGGGACGCAGCGATCCGCTCGTCCAGTTCCTGCCGGTGCGCGGCGATGCCGTGGACCAGGGTGACGGTCAGGTCACGCAGCGTGGTCTCGCCCAGCGAACGGACCTCCGTGAGGACCTCCACGAGGCCTGCGCCCCGCAACTCCGCGGCGTACAGGATGTCCAGCGCGGCCTTGCGCGCCTTCGTCTGGGAGCCGTAGTGCGGTGTGGGTTCAGGCACTGGCGGCGCGGCCCTGGTAGGAGCCGTCCCGAGTGTCGACCTTGACCTTCTCACCCTGGGTGATGAACAGCGGCACCTGGATGACCTTGCCGGTCTCCAGCGTGGCCGGCTTTGTGCCGCCCGTGGAGCGGTCGCCCTGCAGGCCGGGCTCGCTGTAGGTGATCTCCAGTTCCACGGACGTGGGGAGTTCGATGAACAGCGGGTTGCCCTCGTGCATGGCGACGGTGGCGCCCTGGTTCTCCAGCATGTAGTCCTTGGCCTCGCCGACGGTCTCGGCGGGAACGTTGATCTGGTCGTACGTGCTGTTGTCCATGAAGACGTAGGCGTCGCCGTCCATGTAGAGGTACTGCATGTCCCGACGATCGACGGTGGCGGTGTCCACCTTGGTGTCGGAGTTGAAGTTCTTCTCCACGATCTTGCCGGACAAGACGTGCTTCAGCTTGGTGCGGACGATGGTGTTTCCCTTGCCCGGCTTGTGGTGCTGGAACCACAGAACCTGCCACAGCTGACCGTCAAGGTCGAGCACCAAGCCGTTCTTCAGATCGTTGGTCGACGCCACAACGTCCCCTTTCGCCTCATGTTTCAAGGGCCTTGGGTGGGCCGACGCGAGAGTTTACCCAATCCGCGCGGGCCTGGCCAACAGTGCGCTCCCGGTGGACAGCCACCAAAGGGGTGGAGTTGGTGCGAATTGCCCCGTTCCCCCTTGCGGTGAGCTGGAAGGGCGCTAGCGTTGGAACATCACGGCCGATCAGGGCCGTCGACGAGAGGAGACGCATATGGGTTTGGGCGACAAGATTTCGAACGCCGCTGAAGAGGCCGCTGGTAAGGCCAAGGAAGGCTTCGGCAAGGCAACGGACAACGAATCCCTCGAGGCCGAGGGCAAGATGGACCAGGGCAAGGCCAACGTCAAGCAGGGCGTCGAGGACGTCAAGGACTCCGCATCAGCGGCGTTCAACGACGCGACCGACAAGCACTGACGATCGCTGGCCTGCAGGTCTTCTGACCCAGGCAGGGAGGAGCCGGAACCCGGGAGGGTTCCGGCTCCTTCTGCGTTCCCGCCGCTGCTGGCCTCCGGCTCAGCCGGCCACGACGTCGGCGTAGGCGGTCGCCAGGGTGTCCTCGTCCGGGGCATCCAGGATCACGGGGCGCCCCTGGGCTGCGAGCCCCACCAGTCGCAGAGACGTGCCGCGCGACTTCTTGTCGAGGCTCATGAGCTGGCGCAGGGGCGGCCACGCGTCGCGCTCGTAGGTGACGGGCAGCCCGAGGCCGGCCAGCAACTCGCGGTGGTGTGCCGCGACGGCGCCGTCGAGGCCGAGGAGCTGCTTCGACACCTCCGCCATCCACACCATGCCGATGCTGATGGCCTGCCCGTGGCGAAGCCGGTAGCCCTCGCGCGCCTCGATGGCGTGCCCCAACGTGTGGCCGTAGTTCAGGGCTTCGCGGCCCACCCTGTCGCCGCTGGAGGTCCGCTCCGTGAGATCGGTGGCCACCACGGCCGCCTTCACGGCGACGGCGCGGCGCACCAACTCGGCGAAGCGATCGGATCGGGTGTCCGTGGCGTCGGCGAGGTCGGCCCCGGCCAGTGCGAGGATCTCCGGGTCGGCGATGAAGCCGCACTTGATGACCTCGGCCATGCCGGAGGCCACCTCGGCGGCGGGCAGGTGGTCCAGCAGGGCCAGGTCGGCCAGCACGGCACGGGGCTCGTGGAAGGCTCCCACCAAGTTCTTGCCGGCCGTGATGTTGATGCCGGTCTTGCCACCCACGGCGGCATCCACCATGCCCAGCACCGAGGTCGGCACGCACACGTATCCCACCCCGCGGAGCCACGTGGCCGCCACGAAACCGGCGAGGTCGGTGGCGGATCCCCCGCCGACACCGACGACGACGTCGTTGCGGGTGAACCCGGCAGCCGCAAGTTCGTCCCAGCAGCGGGCCAGGATGTGCGGGGTCTTCCCTGCCTCTGCGTCGGGTACCTCGATCACCGTGCAGGGGCGGCCGTCGGTGAGGGCCACCACCTGCTCGGCAAGGTGGCGCAGCGGCGCGGAAACCACGACGGCCACCCGGTCAGCGCCCTGCAGCGCCGCGGGCAGCCCGCCCAGTGCCCCGCGTGCGATGGTGACGTCGTAGGGTCCGAGCGCGGAGTCGACGCGGACGATCACGTGGCCGCGCCACGGGCGGCGGCGAGTTCCGTGGCCACCTCCGAGGGGCGCCGGTTGTCGGTCAGGACGCGCGTGGTGGCCACCTCCTCGTAGAGGGGGGTGCGTTCCCGCAGCAACTCGATGAGGCGGCCGCGCACGTTGCCCATCAGGAGGGGGCGGACGGTGTTCATGCCGACGCGGCGGGTGGCCTGCGAGATGGACACCTCCAGCCACACCACGTCGTGGCCCGCGAGCGCCTTGCGGATGCGCGGGTTGAGGACGGCGCCGCCGCCCAGCGAGACGACGCCGTCGCCGTCGATGAGCTCCAGGGTGGCGGACTCCTCCAGTTCCCGGAAGTGCGCCTCGCCGTCGTCGGCGAAGATCTCGGCGATGGGCTTGCCCACCACCTCCTCGATCCGCGTGTCCACGTCCACGAAGACGGTGTCCAGCTTGACGGCCAGCAGCCGACCCACGGAGCTCTTGCCCGCCCCGGGTGCGCCGATCAGGACGATGCTCATGCGCTCACCTGCAGCCCTCGTTCGCGCACCCGTGCCAGGTACGAGTCGGCGTTGCGGCGGGTCTCGGCCACCGAGTCGCCGCCGAATTTTTCGAGGACGGCCTCGGCCAGCACGAGGGCGACCATGGCCTCTGCCACCACCCCGGCAGCCGGGACGGCACAGACGTCGCTGCGCTGGTGGTGCGCGGTGGCCTCCTCGCCGGTGGCGGTGTCGATGGTGCGCAGCGCGCGCGGCACGGTTGAGATGGGCTTCATGGCGGCGCGGACGCGCAGCACCTCACCCGTGGACATGCCGCCCTCGGTGCCGCCGGAGTGGCCGGTGGCACGGGCGATCCGCTCCCCCTGCCGAATGATTTCGTCATGGGCGTCGGAGCCGCGGCGGCGGGCCAGGTCGAACCCGTCGCCCACCTCGACCCCCTTGATGGCCTGGATGCCCATGAGCGCCCCAGCCAGCTTCGCGTCGAGGCGACGATCACCCTGGCTGTGCGAGCCGAGGCCGGGCGGCAGACCCCACGCCACGACCTCCACGACACCGCCCATGGTGTCGCCCTCCTTCTTGCAGGCATCCACCTCGGCGAGCATCGCCTCGGCAGCGCGTGCGTCGAAGCACCGGACGGGGCTGGCGTCGATGGCTTCCAGGTCCTCGGGGTGGGGCAGGTCCTCGCGCGTCGCGACGACGGGCCCCATCTCCACGACGTGGCTCAGGACCCTGATCCCCAGCGCCTGCTCCAGGAAGGCGCTGGCGATGGTGCCCAGCGTCACGCGGGCCGCGGTCTCACGGGCCGACGCGCGTTCCAGGATGGGCCGCGCCTCGTCGAAGTCGTACTTCTGCATGCCGGCCAGGTCGGCGTGGCCGGGGCGGGGGCGGGTGAGCTTGGCGTTGCGCGCCAGCGCCGCGAGGACGGCCTCGTCCACCTCGCCGGGAGCCATGACCTCTTCCCACTTGGGCCACTCGGTGTTGCCGATCATGACGGCGATGGGGGAACCCAGCGTCTCGCCGTGGCGGAACCCTGCGAGCAGCGAGAGCTCGTCGGCCTCGAACTTCATGCGCGCCCCCCGGCCGACGCCCAGCTTGCGGCGCGCGAGGTTCCGGGCGATCTCCGGAACACCCACGCGGACGTGGGCCGGGATGCCCTCCATGGTCGCGATCAGTGCTTGGCCGTGCGATTCACCGGCGGTCAGGTATCTGAGCATGCGGGCCATTCTTCCATCAAAGCGCTGAGGTGCCTCGTCGCGTCCGACGCTGCAGTTCCGCCACGGCGGCGGCGTGGCAATTCTCGAAGGTGACGGAGCCGCCCGTGAGGAGATGGAACTGGTCGACGGCCTGCCCCGCCAACAGGTCGAGGCCCGTCAGCACGGTGTGCTCCGCCGTGGCCGCCGCCCCCAGAGGGGTGGGCCACGGATCGTAGACGGCGTCGAAGAGCCATGGCGCCGCCGCGGCCCAGGCCTTCGCGTGGGGCTCCGTGGCCGCGGTGGGGATGGTGTTGGCCACGAGGTCGACGGCGGGCAGATTGAACCCCAGCGGCTGCGCCGTGGTGTCGATGCCCAGCGCGATGCCGAGCTCCACGGTGCGCGCGGCGCGGGCTGTGTCCCGCGCCAGAATGACCACCTGCGTCACATGCAGGCCCGCCAGCGCCACCAGCAGCGAGCGGGCCGTGGCGCCGTTCCCGACGATGGCCGCGGTGCGGGGTCGGCCCAGGCCGCGCGCGCGCCATGCACGCACGAAACCGGGCACGTCGGTGTTGTGGACCGTGGGGGCCCGCCCCGGGTCGCCGTCGCGGATCACCAGCGTGTTGCCGGCCCCCACGAGTCGGGTCACGTGGTCCGGTTCCCCGAATGCGACGATGGCCTCCTTGTGCGGGGCGGTGACGCTCAGCCCGGCCCACTCGTCGTCGGCGAGGCAGCCCACCACAAAGGCCTCCAGGTCGGGCGGGGCCACGGTGATGGCGTCGTAGCGCCAGTTGAGGCCCAACCGTGCGTAGCCGTCACGGTGGATGGCCGGGGACAGCGAGTGTCCCGCGGGGTCACCGATGAGTGCGCACCGCATCACTCAGCTGCACCGGCCCTTGTTCGCCTGGCACCAGGCCTGGAACTTGGCCACGTTGACGGCGTGCTGCTCGGCCGTGTCGGCGAAGGCCGTCTCGCCGGTGTCGAGGTTGATGGTGGTGAAGAACAGCGCGGTGATGGCGGAGGGGTGCAGTGCCGCCTCCAGCGCCGCCTTGCCGGGGTTGCTGATGGCGCCCGGCGGCAGCCCCTTGTTGAGGTAGGTGTTGTACGGCGAGGGCGTGGCGCGGTCCGCTGCCGTCGTGGTGACCCTGTCGAAGACACCGATGGCGAAGTGCACCGTGGAGTCGAACTGGAGGGGCATGTCCGCCCGGAGACGGTTGTAGATCACGGCGGCCACCTTGGGGCGGTCCTCGGCGTTGGCGGCCTCGCGCTCGATGATGGAGGCGACGGTGACGATGTTGTAGGGGTCCACGCCGATGGCTGCGGCATCCGCCACCAGGTTGATGTCGCCGGCCACCTTGTTGAACTGGGTGGCCTGGGACTTGAAGATGCGCTTCGGGTCCACGGGTTCACCCACCTGGTAGGTGTCGGGGAACATGAATCCCTCGAGCTGGCCGCGGGACCAGTCGGGAAGGCCCAGGTCGGCGCTGTTGACCGCGGCAGCCAGCTCCTCGCGCGTCGTGGTCTGGCCTTGGGCCACGAGCTGCTGCTCGATGAGCGTCCACTGCTGCCCGAGGATCTTGCCCTCCGGGATGGTGATCGTGATGAGCACAAGGTTCTTGGGGTCGAGCATCATCTCCAGGGCGGTTTTGGCCGGCAGTTCGGTGCGCAGCTTGTACCTCCCCGCCTGGAGCTTCGAGGAGTCCGGGTTCTTGGCCGCCACCTTGCGGAACGTACCCGTGGACTTGATGACGCCCTCCTCCGTGAGGATGTCACCGATGGCCGTGATGGAGGCGCCGTTGGGGATGACCACCTGGACGTTCTTGACGCCGTCGCCGACGTAGTCATCCTCCGTGCGGAACTTCGTCCAGGCATCGCTCGCCTTCTGGTAGACGAAGAATCCGCCGCCCAGAAGGAGGGCCAGGGAGAGGAGCACCGCGAAGGTACTGCGCGCGTGGTAGCCGATCTTCCGCCAGTTGAACTTGCCGTCGTTGTCGACAAATGCTGGGCTCACGTTGCGTCTCCTTCTCCGACGGGCTCTCCGGCGAGCGACGAGGTGCGCGCCTCCCACTCCATGGCGCGCTGCAGGATCTCCACGGCGGCTGCCTGGTCGATCATGCGTCGTTGCTGCTTGACGCGATGGCCGGCCCCGGACAGGGTACGCGACGCCGACGCCGTGCTCATGCGTTCGTCGATGAGGCGCACGGGCAGGGGCGCCACGAGCGTCGCTAGCGCCTCGGCCTTCGCCGTGACGAACTGCGCGGCCTGCTGCCGCTCACCCGAGAGTGTCAGGGGGAGGCCCACGTAGATGGCCCCCGGCTCGTACTCGGCGGCCAGCGCCGCGAGTCGCTGCAGTTCCTGGGCGCCCGCCGCGACGGTTTCCACCGGGTAGGCCAGGCTGGTGCCCGCGTTGGAGGCGGCCACCCCGATCCGGGCCTTGCCCCAGTCGACGCCCATCCGGCCCCCGCCCGGAGCGTCAGCCACGATGTGCCAGCTCCGCTTCGATGGCGGTCAGCGCCTGCGGTGCGGCCTCGGGTTGTGTGCCGCCGCCCTGGGCGATGTCGTCGCGGCCGCCACCCTTGCCGCCAAGGACGGCGCAGGCCCGGGCGATGAGCGCCCCTGCCTTGATGCCGAGCGCCCGGGCAGCGTCGTTGGTGGCCACCAGTGCGGCAGCCTTGCCGTCAGCGCCGCCGATGAGCGCCACGACGGCGGGCCCGGAGCCGAGCCTGTCGCGCAGGTCGGTGGCCAAGGTGCGCAGGTCGCCACCGGAAACCCCCGCCAGCTGGACACCGAGGTACGTCACCCCGGCGATGTCAGTGGCCCGGCTCGTGAGCTGGCTGGCGTTGGCCCGGAGCTGTGCTGCATTGAGCGCGGCGATCTGCTTCTCCGCGTCCTTCAACTGAGCGATGAGCTTCTCGACGCGCCCGACCACCTGGTCGGGCTGGACCCGCAGTGTGTCGGTGAGGGTGCTCACGAGGGCGCGCTCGGCCGCGAACCGGCGGAACGCGTCCTGTGCCACGAGCGCCTCGACGCGGCGGACGCCGGAGCCGATGGACTGCTCCCCCACCAGGTTGAGCACACCGATCTGGCTGGTGTTGGGGACGTGGGTTCCTCCGCAGAGTTCACGCGACCAGGCGCCCGCAAGCTCCACCATGCGCACGATGGGCGGGTATTTCTCCCCGAACATCGCCATGGCGCCCATGGCCGTGGCGTCCTCGAGCTTCATGCTGGCCGACGTCACCTCGAAGGAGTCGCGGATGGCCTCGTTGGCGCGCTGCTCCACCTCCTGCCGCAGGGAGGCGGACATGCCGGTGGGGGCCGAGTAGTCGAATCGCATGTAGCCGGGCTTGTTGTAGGACCCGGCCTGGGTGGCATTGGGGCCCACCAGTTCACGCAGCGCGGCATGGACGATGTGGGTGGCGGTGTGCGCCTGGCAGGACCCGCGGCGCGCCTCGGCATCCACGACGGCGCGGGCGTGGGAGCCGGTCACCAGCTCGCCGAGAACCCGGACCCGGTGGACGGCGAGGCCGGGCACGGGCCGCTGGACGTCCAGGACCTCCAGCGAGAAGCCGTCGCCGGTGATGAGGCCGCGGTCGGCGTCCTGACCGCCCGCCTCGGCGTAGAAGGGGGTTTCGGCGAGGACGACCTCGACGACGTCGCCGTCGCCCGCACGGTCGGTGACGGTGCCGTCGTCGATGATGCCCGCCACGGAGGTCTCGACGTCGAGGTCGGTGTAGCCGAGGAACGGCACCTCCCCGGCGTCACGGATCTGGCGGTAGGCCTCGGTGCTGGCGGCGCCACCCTTCTTCGACTTGGCGTCGGCGCGGGCGCGCTCCTTCTGCTCCGTCATGAGGGCGTTGAACTTGTCCCGGTCCACGGCGAGCCCCTGCTCGGCCGCCATCTCCATGGTGAGGTCGATGGGGAAGCCG
>JBDSRF010000172.1:0-32096 GCA_039929445.1 Arachnia sp.
ATGTATGGCATTGACATTCTATCCCGCCATGGCAAAGGTTCAGGCACGGACGGGTCAGGTGTCCGAGCGGGATGGTGCAGGGTCCCTGTCGCCGGGGTCCTTGAAAGGCCTGTGTCTCGAAGTGCACGGGTACTGACCGGCCAGCGCGATACATCTGGGCGACGAGCAGCACGTCGTCGTTCACGGGGTCACGATGCTCCTTGTTGAAGGCCTTCGACCGATCAACGATTTGGCTCCAAGATGGATGACGATCGAGACGAAGGTCTGGTCAAGATCATGGAGGGAGGTTGAGCGGCCATCGCCGAATCAACGCCAACCAGTGATAATGCAAAGCATGGTGACTCGGCTACGACAACGCGGCGTTGATGGTCCGGACGAAACGCCCCACGTGATGGCGGGTCGCGGCTTGGGGTCCTCCCGCGCGGCGCATCCAGGCCGGATGTCGTGGGGCACCAAGATGTTCCTCACCCAAGCCATGGTGCTTGCGGCGAGCATCGCGACTGCCGGGCTGGTGGCCAGCAGCATCGGTCCACGGCTTTTTCATGGCCATTTAGTGCAGATCGGGCAGGAATTGGGTTCGGAAGAGTTCGCACACATCGAACGGGCGTTCATCGACGCCGGTGTGGTCTCCCTGGCTGCGGGTCTCACGGTTGCCCTCGTCGTGGCGCTCGTCGTGTCGTGGCACGACACCGGGCGATTGCGCAGGCCGCTGGACCAACTCACGTCTGCGGCCACCAAGGTGTCGGCTGGGGATTTCGCGGTGCGTGTACCTGCGACGGGATTCAGTTCCGAACTCGATGCGGTGGGGAACGCCTTCAACGGCATGGCGCATCGACTCGCCGCGACGGAGGAAACCAGGAGGCGTCTTCTCGCCGATGTGTCCCATGAGGTGCGCACTCCCATCGCCACCCTGACAGCCTTGCTGGAAGCGGTTGCCGACGACATCACACCGTGGAATCATGAAACGCTGAAGCTTCTGATGCTCCAAACTGAACGCCTCCAGCGCATCGCTCGAGATCTGGATGCCGTCTCTCGTGCCGAGGAGGGCCGGCTTTCCCTCCTACTGGAAGCGGCGGACATGGGCGATCTGGTGGATCGCGCCGCGGCGACCGCAAGCGGCCGCTATCGGGTGAAGAAGGTTGCGTTGGAGCAACATGTTGACCAACTGGCCGTTGTGGTCGACCCGCAACGCGTCGGCCAGGTCCTGGGAAATCTGCTGGACAATGCGCTGCGTCACACACCACCCGGCGGGAGCGTGCGCGTCGACGGCGCTCGGCGCGGCGACACGACCGTGGTGACCGTCACCGACACAGGAGACGGTCTCACCGCAGATCAACTCGACCAAGTCTTTGAACGTTTTTACCGAGCTGATGCAGCCCGAGCCCGCGACGCGGCAGGGGCCGGCATTGGCCTGACCATTTCGCGCAGCTTGGCAATTGCTCACGGCGGATCCCTCACCGCAGCCAGCGCAGGCCCAGGGCAGGGCTCCGTATTCACTCTGACCCTGCCTTCCGCGCCGCGTAGCGATTCGTCGTGACCTTCGTCGAACGCGCCACTCGTGAGGGCAAATCACACTGGGGTGGGCGCGGCCGCTTGCCGCACCAAGGGCCGGGATCCGGAGCTCCCACGAGCTCAGCGTGGAGATGGCAGGCTTGCACTCCCATTCGGCTCACGGCCGGACGGACTGTCATGGCGCGGACAGCGCCCTGATGTGGCTGACCAGCGCGGTCAGGATCCCCGGAGGTTCGGCGAGTGTCACCCGTCAGGGCTCAGTCCCAGCCCCAGGTGATGCCCGGCTTGGACGACGACGCGATCGCGCGCTATGGCGTCTTGGAGCAGGGCCGAGCTCCCGAAACTCCGCCGAGGTCGACCTGGGCCAGGTAAACACGGTTCACTCCGGCGATCTGTGCGGAAACCCGGCAGGACGTCGGATAACCCTGGACGGCGTGTACTTCGGTGCCGACTTTGAGGAATGCCGCGTCACCGTCCACTGATGGGCCGGGCTCGGCACGGAACTTCAGGACGCTGAGCTCACATTCAACCCGCCCTACCACGGATCCCAGCTGGCTCGACGTGATGTCGGGAACCTTCCCATCGACACCAGCGACGTACTGAGTCCCGTCGAGCTGAACGAAGTCCACCCAGTCCACCATCACCGTCGAGTTTCCTGTCGTGGGTGTGCTGAGACACGCCGACTCCCGCGCCGCATCGGGGCGCGTGCTGGTGGAACTCGTGGGCTCGCTGCCACCCGTCACGACGTCGTTGGCGCTCCCGCAACCTGCGGCGCTCAGCAGCGCGACCCCGAGGACCGCCGCGATACTCGCCCGATTCATGATGGCCTGACGGCCAGAGGTGCGCTTGGATTCCCATCAGCCTTGTCGCGTCGGATCTTCACCGCCACCCCTCCCCTTGATGTCACATCTTATCGTGGCGGCTGTTGACGAAGTCCTCTGGAACTACAGAGACATCCACGCCCGATGCCGCCTCAGGAACCAAGGGGACGGACGGAACCCAGACATCTTTGCCATATACCCCCAGGGGGTATATGGTGAGCACCAACCACACGGAGGTGGCCCAGACTTTTGGGCCAGCTGGCGAAGCGCCCACGGGGCGTCAGGAAAGGAACTGGAATATGCGCCACGATTTCGAGCACGTCACTGAGGCTGCTGCCAGCATCCCCGATCACCCCGCCGGGAACGTCGATGCACACGCGGCTGGGTACGACGGGAGCACTCCCCCGCGCGTCGGGAACTCGGGCCACGACGAAAATCATGGCCACGCTGGTCATGGTGATCACGTCGGACAGTTCAGGCGCCTGTTCTGGCTCATGCTCGCTCTCGCGGTCCCGGTGGTGGGGTTCAGCGAGATGTTCGCCAGCCTTGTGGGGTACGAGTTGCCCGATGGCGCATGGGTGGTGTGGGTCCCTCCGGTACTGGGCACCGTCATGTATTTCTGGGGCGGCTCACCATTCCTCGCAGGGGCAGTCTCGGAGGTTCGCGCCCGCAAGCCCGGGATGATGCTGCTCATTGGTCTGGCCATCACCGTGGCGTTCACCGCCTCGCTGGGCGCGAGCCTGCGACTACTGGACCCCCAGCTGAACTTCTGGTGGGAGCTCGCCCTTCTGGTGGTGATCATGCTGCTGGGCCACTGGATCGAAATGCGCTCCCTCGCCCAAACCACCTCCGCCCTGGACTCGTTGGCAGCGCTGCTCCCCGATGAAGCGGAGAAGGTCGTTGGCGACGACGTCATCAAGGTCTCCCCTGAGGATCTGGAACTGGGCGACGTGGTCATCGTCCGACCCGGAGCATCCGTGCCTGCCGACGGCCGGATCGTTGATGGCTCCGCGAGCATGGACGAGTCAATGGTCACCGGCGAGTCCAGGACTGTCCGCCGCCAGAGCGGCGATCGTGTGGTCGCAGGCACGGTCGCCACCGACTCCGGCCTGCGCGTCGAAGTGACCGCGATCGGCGCTGACACCGCACTCGCGGGTATCCAGAAACTTGTCACCGACGCCCAGGCGTCGACGTCTCGTGCCCAACGCATCGCCGACACAGCCGCGGCATGGCTGTTCTGGTTCGCGCTTGGCTCCGCCGCAATCACCGCCGTCGTCTGGTCGCTACTCGGCCTTCCTGACATGGCCGTGGTGCGAACGATCACCGTGCTGGTCATCGCCTGCCCCCACGCCCTTGGCCTCGCCATCCCACTGGTCGTCTCCATCGCCACCGAACGCGCTGCCCTGGGCGGAGTCCTGATCAAGGACCGGCTGGCGCTGGAATCCATGCGCAAGGTCGACGCGGTCCTGTTCGACAAAACGGGCACCCTCACCAAGGGCGAACCGACCGTCACCGAAATCCAACCCATCGATGGGTACGACGAAGACTCAGTCCTGGCGCTGGCCGCAGCGGCCGAGACAGATAGCGAGCACCCCCTGGCTATGGCCATCGTCGGCGCGGCACGGACCCGTGGACTGAACGTGCCCAACGCCACAGATTTCACCTCTTCCCCCGCGGTGGGCGTCAAGGCCACCGTCGACGGCGTGTCGGTGGGGGTCGGGGGTCCCTACCTGCTGGAACGGCACCAGCAGGACGAGCTCGCCGTCGCCGATGAGTGGCGCCACCACGGCGCGATCATCCTTCATGTCCTCGCGGATGGGGCCGTGATCGGCGCATTGCGTCTGGCCGATGAAATTCGTCCCGAGTCCCGCGACGCTGTCGACGCCCTTCACGCAGCGGGTGTGCAGGTGGTGATGATCACCGGTGACGCCCAAGCTGTCGCCGATACCGTCGCCACCGAGTTGGGCATCGACCGTGTCTTCGCAGGGGTTCGGCCTGAGGACAAGGCTGCCAAGGTCGCCGAACTGCAGTCCGAAGGCCACAAAGTGGCCATGGTGGGCGACGGCGTCAACGACGCACCCGCACTCGCCCGGGCCGACGTCGGCATCGCCATCGGCGCGGGCACGGACGTTGCCATCGGATCCGCCGGCGTTGTTCTGGCCAGCTCGGACCCGCGCTCAGTCCTGTCGATCATCGACCTCTCACGCGCCTCCTACCGCAAGATGAAACAAAACCTCTGGTGGGCCGCGGGCTACAACCTGCTGGCGGTACCACTGGCCGCTGGTGTTCTGGCACCGATCGGGTTCGTGCTGCCCATGAGCGTCGGCGCGCTCCTGATGTCCGCATCGACTGTTGTGGTGGCCCTCAACGCGCAGTTGCTGCGACGCCTGGACCTGACGCCCGCAGCCAGTACAGCCAAGATCCTGGGGCGTCCCACCGTCGAATGATGCAACGGGGGGATGCCCGGCAGACAGCATTTCTCCCGGGAGTGCTGAGCGTTTGGGGCTCTTGTTGTGCCCTACAAGGCGGGATTTCGGGTCGCCCCCGCGAGTCCCGACGTCAACGCTTGAACACCCGTGCCGGCCCCACGACTGTCAGCCCGACGAGAGCCCCGACCTGCGGTGTCTCATTACCGTGGACCCGGGCACGCAAGGCGGACCTGCTGGGGCTGACCGCGTCATCAGGTTCGTCTCCCGGCAGATCGAGATCGACGACGGCGTCGTGGCCGAAGAAGCGGACATTGGTCACGATGGCCGTCACCAACGATTGGTTCGGCGGGGTCAACCGGATCTGCTCGGGACGCAGCAAGACGTCGACGGGGCCGCGTGGGACGAAGCCGACCACGGCGAGTGGTCCGAGTGAGCACTGCACAACTGGTCCGACGCCCATGCCCTCCAGCATGACCGCATCACCCATGAAGGCGGCGACGTGTGGGTCGACCGGCTCGCCGTAGATCGTGCGGGGCGGGGCCACCTGCCGGACCTCACCGCTGCGCAGAACGGCCACCTCGTCAGCGAAGGACAAGGCCTCGCCCTGGTCGTGCGTGACGAGCACCACCGTCGCGCCAGTGGCATGGAGGGCTCGCGCCGTGGCCTCGCGTGTCGCGGTGCGCAGCGCGGTGTCGAGGGATGAGAACGGCTCATCGAGCAGCACGACGCTCGGCTCGGGTGCCAGGGCACGAGCCAGGGCCACCCGTTGCTGCTGCCCACCCGAGAGCTGCGCGGGGTTTCGCTCGGCGAGTTCAGCAGGCAGTTCGACAAGGTCGAGGAGTTCCAGAATCCGCTCGTGATGGGCGCTCTCCCGGCGACCGAACATGGGCCGGGGCAGGCCGAAGCAGATGTTTCCCGCCACCGAGAGGTGCGGGAACAGCCCGCCTTCCTGCCGGACGTACCCCACGCCCCGACGCTGCGGCGAGACCCACTGCCTCGGCCCAGCCATCGTCCGGCCCCCCACTTGGATCTCGCCATCGCCAGGCCTGATGAATCCGGCGATCGCGCGCAGCAGGGTCGTCTTGCCAGACCCTGAATCGCCGAGCACCGCCGTCGTCGACCCTGTGGGAACAGTCAGCGAGATCCCGTGGAGAATCTCCACTGTCCCGTAGCCGGCGCGAAGGTCACGCACCCTTACCTCACTCATGGTGTGATCCGCCTTCCGTGCGTGATCTGGCGCCCCAGTACCACTGTCAATGGGATGGAAAGGGCGATCATCACTGCCGCATAAGGGGCGGCGGCGGCGTAGTCCAGCTGGTCGCTCGCCGCCCAGAACGCGAGCGCCAAGGTGTTGGTACCCGTGGGTGCGAGCAGCAGGGTCGCAGTGAGTTCGGTGGAGATGGCCAGCGCAACCAGCACGAAACCGGCCAACACGGACGGCATGGCCAACGGCAGGACCACCCGGATGAGCACACCCACCCCGCCCTGTCCCAGGGATCGTGCCGACTCCGAGAGCTCGGGCGGAGCTGCTGTCAGGCCCGATCGGAGGTTCACCATCGCCCTCGGCAGGAAGAGGATCGCGTAGGCCGCGACCAGGAGGCCGACGCTCTGGTACATCCACGGGACCCAGGTGACGGCAATGCCAACCAGGGCCAGGGCCACCACGACGCCCGGAAGGGCGCTTCCCACGAATGTTGCTCGCTCCAGCATCGCCGCCAAGCGGCCCCCACCCCGGCTGAGGAGGAGCGCTCCCGGCAGCGCCAGCAAGATCGCCAGAAGGCCGCCCAGCAGAGCCAGTCCGAGGGTGGAGGCGGTTACCTGCACGAGGCCGCCGGCGCCGAACCCGCCCGACCCGGCAGCGAGCCATCGAACCACCAGCGTCACCGGTACCACGACCGACAGCATCACCAGCAGCGTCAACGCGACCAGGGCCGGAACCTTCCAACGACCAAGCGGCAGCGGCACTGCGGGTTGGAGGGTGCCCGACCCCAGCCTGGCCACCCGGCGTCGACCCCGGGCAACACCCTCGAGGGTGAGCACCGACAGACACAGGATCAGCAGAACGGAGGCCAACAGCGACCCGTTCACGTCGCTGAAGCCGACGGCGTACTGCTGAAGAATTGCTGTGGTGAACGTCTGGAAGCGCATCATCTCAAGCACCCCGTACTCGGCGAGGATGTGGAGAGCGACCAACAGGGCACCGCCGCTGACCGCGGGGCGGAGTCGGGGGAGCACCGTCCGCCAGAAGGCTGCCACAGGACCCAACCCGAGGGACCTCGCCGCCTCCTCCTCCCCCGCATCCAGGACCCTCAACAGCGCCGCCACGGGCAGGAACACGAAGGGGAAATAGGCCAGCACCGTGACCAGGACCGCGCCCTCCAGTCCCACCAGTCCCGGCTGCCAGGAGATCCAGGCGTAGCTGGCCACGAAGGCGGGCACCGCGAGCGGGGCCAGCATCAGCGCCCGCCACACCGACGCGCCGGGCAGGTCCGTGCGCTCCACGAGCCACGCTGCCCCAACACCTATGACCACCGACAACGGCACGGTGCAGCCCATCAGCAGAGCCGTGTTGCCCAGCAGTCGCCCGATGCGCGGCCGCAGCAGGTACTCCACCGCCGCCCTTCCTCCACCGCTGACCGCGGAGGTGAGGACGACGACGATGGGCAGCAGCACCAGCCCCGCGACGATCGCCGCGAGGATCCGGAGCCACAGGCGACTAGAGGAGGCCGGCATCGACCATCAGCGTCGCTACCTCGTCGGAGTTCAGCGTGAAGGGGTCCACCGGCGGGTTGTCCAGGGTGTCGAGGGGTGGCAGGGCCGGGTCGGAGGGGACTCCCTTGCCGACGGCGTACTCCATGCTCTTCGACGTCACCAGGACCTTCTGCCCCTCGGGGGAGGTGACGAACTGCAGGAACTGTTGGGCCTGCTCCGCCCTGTCGCTGCTCGCAAGCACCCCACCGGCCGACAGTGATACGAACGCACCGGGATCCTGGTGGCCGAAGTAGTGGAGTTCAGTGTTGCCCGAGCCCCCCTTGTCACCGGCCTGGTCCCGGTACCAGTAGTAGTGGTACATGATGCCGACGGGTACCTCACCGGCGTTGACAGCCTTCATGGTTGCGATGTTGTTCTGATAGATCGTGGCACCGGCCTGGAGTGCCTTCAGCCATACGGCCGTCTCCTGCTCGCCCCGGTCGGCGAGCATGCCGGCGATGATCGCCTGAAAATCGGCGCCACCCGGGGCACAGCCCCAGCGGCCCTTCCAGGAAGGATCGGCGAGGTCCATGAGGGACGTCGGCAACTCAGCCTCCGAGATCAGTGAGGGGTTCCAGATCAGCACCGTCGAGCGGGCGGCAATCGCGATCCAGTCCTTGCTGGAGGGCGCCATCTCGGCGGGTACCTGGGCCAGGGTCGCGGCGTTCACGGGTGCCAGGAGCCCGGCCCGCTCAACGACCGTCATCGCCGGGGAGTTCTCGGTGAGGAAGACATCGGCGGGGCTGTTTGCCCCCTCCTGGACAATCTGGTGTCCCATGGAGGAGTCCTTGCCGCCGCGGACCTGCGTCTTGATGCCGGTCTTGTCAGTGAAGGCCTGCGCCCACGCGTCGGTGACGTTCTTGTGCTGGCTGGAGTAGATGAGCAGGGCGCCCTTGTCCTCCACGAAATCCCCTTCGGAACGAGTGCCGCACGCGGAGACCGCGAAGGGTACGACGGCGAGGGTCGAGAGCAGGAGGCGACGACTGAGTTTTGCGTTCACGAGATGGTTCTCTCCGGGGCGTTGGTGGGATTGCTCGGGTACAGGGTGAACCCTGACCCGGTGGGGACCAGCTGCTGGATTCGGTGGACCGGGCCCGACATGGCACGCCACAGAAGCACACCGGCGGCCAGAGCAACCAGCGTGCCCAGGAGCGGCGACGCGAACTGGTCCAGGATGAGGAACTGCACCAAATAAATGTGCAGGCTCGCGGCAGCAAGCAGGGAGATGAGCGGCACGACGAACGCGGGAATTCTGACGTTCTGCAGCAGCGCCAGTAGGACGATGCCGACCAAGATGGTGGCGTTGCGGGGCGGGTCATCCGGGTAGAAGTTGATGACGCCAACGACGGCCACCGCCAGTGTCGAGGCGCGTCGGGGCCACGTGTGTGCGTGTGCGAGGGCCAGTCCAACGGCGAAGAGCCAGAACACCGTCGGCATCAGTCCGCGCAGGGTGCCCTCGAAGACTTCCAGGATGACGTAGCGCGGAACGAGGGCGACGATTGCCAACCCGAAGGCGACCCGCCACGGATTGGTACGCCATCGCTGGGCGAGGGGGCGACACGAGAGCGCGGCCGTCACGAAGAGAACGCACAGGATGAGGGCGTCGACGAACCACAGTTCGTTGCGTTGGAGTCTGCCCCATTCACCGGTGGCCCAGTTCGCCAACATGACGTTGCCCCAGCCGTAGCGGCCCAGCGCCATTCCGACCGCTGCAACAACCATGGTCGGGACAGCCACGCCGATGAGGAAGCGGGCCGTCCCGCGCCAGCGCTGCGAGATCCCCGCGGCGGACAGCCCGAACAGTGCGGCGTTGAAACCGGCCACCACCATGAGGCTGTGTGCACCGCCCGGCAGGCGGAAGAGGCCTGCATGCGTCCCGATGATCATCACCGCGGCAAGGGCACGCAACAGCACCGATGTCTCCACTCGCAGCCACGCGCCTCGTCGGACGTGTCCGTCCGATCCGACTTCGCCGGCGGCTGGGGCGGACTCAATCAGGTCGGCGAGCGTGCGGTGGTGCCAGTCCCGCGGAAGGGCGCCGAGGACGCCAGCGAGCCCGACGGAGGCCGACACATGGGAGAGCGAGTCGCCACCTTGGGCGACGAAGGACTGGTTCAGGTCCACATCCTTGCACCCGAGAACATCCCGGAGCACGGCCGCGGCACGAACCGAAGGTCCCGGGGCGTCGATCCGCTGACGGGCATCGGCGCACTCCTCGGGGTCGCAGACCCGCACCAGTACGTCGCAACCGGCGCGATCAACTTTTCCGTTGGCAAGGCGAGCAAGCGGCAGGACTGCCGCTCGGACGTGCCCGACGCCGAGCCCGCACGCCCGGGCCGCGACCCTGCGGGCGCGAGCGGCAGTCTCCGCGACCTGTTCGCCCTCGCACGGCTCCACGGCGGCCCGCAGGCCGGTATCGTCACCGGTCACGCACGCCGTCAGCCCCTCGTGCTCGAGTGCGGCCTCCACACGGCTCAGGTCGATCCTCAATCCCAGGACCTTCACGAATCCTGCGCGCCGCCCCACGATCCGCAGGACGCCGTCGTCGTCCAACACTCCCATGTCTCCCGTGCGGAGTTCTGTGACCATCCGCCCCAGGGCAAGGTCGTCCGCATGCTCGGCGTAACCGAGCATCACGCCCGGTCCACTGACGATGATCTCTCCGCTGCCCGTCGTCGCGTCGGCCTCGGCGACACCGGTGTCGAGCCGGATCGAGGTGCCGGGCACGAGGTGCCCGACGGTGTCGGGTGAGGCCACCGTCAGATCCGGTGGCTGGACCGAGATCCTTGCAGTGGCCTCGCTCTGCCCGTACATGACAGCCAGACCCCACCCGCGGTCGCGCCCGAGCCTGGCGATGCGCTCCACCCTCTCAGGCGCCATCCGTCCACCCGCCTGTGCAATCAGGCGCAGGCTTGGGTGCGGACGCTCAAGAACGCCGGTGCCCTCCATGAGATCCACCATGTGCGGCACCACCGCCACGTTTGTCACTCCGTCGTCGACCACGTCCCAGAAGGCGTCATTCAGGACGGAGTCGCCGGTCAGGGCAACCGATGCACCCGCGATCAGATGGCTGTGGAGCACCGACAACCCGAAGCAGTAGTGCAGGGGCAGGCTGGTCACGCCGCGGTCGGAGGCCGTGATCCCCAGAGCGGAGGCGATGGCGCTGGCGTTGCTGATGACGTTGCTGCGCGAGAGGCGGACCAGCTTGGGAGAACCGGTGCTCCCCGACGTGCTGAGCAACATCGCCAGCTCAGGGTGGAGCAGACGCCCCGGGGCGACCTGTTCGCCGTCGGCATGCATCGTGATCTCCCCTGCGACGACGGAGAGGTCGGCGGGCCAGGCATGCTCCATCGCCCGGGCGGCATCGCCTAGAGGCATCAACAGCGGGACGTGCCCTGCCTCAAGCACGGCCAGGTACGCCACAATGTCGTCGATCGTGGGTGTGAGACGCACGTGCGCAAGCAGCCCGCCGGCGGGCAGTCCCGCCGCGACGCCGTCGACGCGTTCCCGCAGCGTGCCGTGATCGATGACCGTGCCGTTGGGCATGCACAGAGCAGGGCTGGCCGGGTCGACGTCGCCCGGTGGCGGGAGCGGGGACCGAGCCCTACGTGTCGGGAACGTCAGCGGCAATGTCACGAAGTTAGGGTAGCCTCAGCAAATTGAATAAAACAAGCTGGGAGTTGTGTAAGTGGGCATTGTGGTCATCGATTTGTGGTGGGCGGACCTGCGCTCCGCTGACATGTTCTCTGCGGCCGCCCTACCCCGATCCGAGCAGAACAGACTCACAGAAGTGTCCGATCAGGCCGAACGAGGTCGTCGCCTCGTCGGTGAGCTCCTCCTCCAAAGGGCCATTCGACACGCACGTGGCGCAGCGGATTCCGAGCTTGTCGAGATCGACCGGACCTGCGCCGGGTGTGGTGCCCAGCACGGCCGGCCGGTCGTCGCCGACGGACGCGGACCACACGTCTCCCTCGCACACTCAGGCCTCGTGATCGCAGTCGCCACCTGTGGCGTCGCAACGGTGGGGGTCGACGTGGAGCGACTCCCCGACGCGAACGTCGACTCCGAGGGCATGAACGACTGGGTGGAGCGCGAGGCCCGCTTCAAGGCCGGCCTCCTGTCCGGCGAAGGAGCTGAAATGACCGGTGGCTCGTTCCTGGCGGTCGCCTGCCCGTTGGCCGGCTACATCGCCGGTCTGGCTGTAGCGGCCAGCGGGGTGATGGTGGCGATTGACCTCATCGAGCACCCGTTCGTACACAAGTTGCCCTGAGCTCGAATCCCCATCACTGCGCCGAAAACCAGTGAGAGGTCCTGAGCCTCATGTACTCCCGCCAGAAGGCGGAAGGACTGGCGCAGAACCTCTCACGGAAATTCCCTGCTGGGCCTCAAACCCTGGTTGACCAGGGGCTTTACTGTGGGCGATTTGTAGACTGCCAACGCCGCCAAAGTCACCCTCGCCACATTGTCTGAACGGTTCACAGCCCGGACCCAAGACCCGGACCATGCTCGCGGGCGTCGGCTAGCTGGAGCGGATGGCCGGGTCAGCTTCGGGAACCGTGTAGAGCACTTCCCGCTCTTCATGGCCTGTGAAGAATCGCCAGTACGACTCGGCGATGAGATCCGGGTCATAGAAACCACCGGTCGCGACGACCCCACCGATGGTGACGATTCCGACGGTGATGCCAAGAGGAGAGATCTCGTCGGCCAGCGTGAACGTCAGGTTTCGGAGCCCCGCTTTTCCGATTGCCGCCGAGGCTCTCGACGCGACCGGCTTGAGGGCGAGCATGCCACCCGTGAACAGGATCGTGCCCGATCCACGCTCGGTCATTGCGGGTATTACAGCTTGAGCACAGCGCAGGGCGCCAGCAACATTCACAGTGAAGTCGTCCATCAGATCGTCGACGTCAAGAGTCGACGGATTGCTGATGGTGTTCGCGCCAGCGTTGTAGACCATGACATCTGGGGATGGTGGGGATCTTTGCGGCCGGGGTGTTCGTCATGCGGATCAGCTCCCCCGGCGGACCGGTGAACGTCACGGTCGACCAGGAGCGGATTTGGAACTGCGTCAATAACCGGTGAGAGGTTCTGAGCCTCATGTGCTCCCACCAGAAGGCGGAAGGACTGGCGTAGAACCTCTCACGGAAATTCGCTGCTGGACCTCAAACCCTGGGTGACCAGGGACTTTACTGTGGGCGATACTGGGTTTGAACCAGTGACCTCTTCCGTGTCAGGGAAGCGCGCTACCACTGCGCCAATCGCCCGAGGTGGAGACGGGATTTGAACCCGTGTACACGGATTTGCAGTCCGTTGCCTCGCCTCTCGGCCACTCCACCGAGTGAGGGACAAACCTCCCCAAGTAGTTCTGGGAGAGTCTTCTCCGAGCGGACGACGAGATTCGAACTCGCGACCCTCACCTTGGCAAGGTGATGCTCTACCAACTGAGCCACGTCCGCATCGCGCTGTTCGCTTGGCCCTGAGGCTTCGTTTCCGGCGCGTTGAGAACATTAGCGCAGGCTTTCGGCGGATGCAAAACCCACCGTTCGCCGGCCAGTCCCTGCAGGCACTGACACCGCTGGCCGGGTCCTCGCGCGAACCGTTTGGCAATGCGGCGCCCGGTGCGCTAAAGTCTCGTTTCGCACGGGCGATTGGCGCAGTGGTAGCGCGCTTCGTTCACACCGAAGAGGTCACTGGTTCGAACCCAGTATCGCCCACTCCCGTGCCGGACCCGTCGGGTCCGCACCATGCTCAGCACACTGCTCCCTGGACCGTCAGTGGTTTCGCTCGCATTGCGCTGCATCGGCGCTGGCCAGGCCCCAATCCGGCATCACGGAATAGCACACGGCACCCCCGCCTTGCGCTCCGGGCTCAAACGTCCCACAATGTGGGACAAAAGATCCTTTCTTTGGGATCGTCCCCCGATCGAAAGCGAGACGACATGGCCGCGCCAGCGATCGTGCTCATTGCCGACGGTGACGATGACCCGGCTGTCGCGGTGGCACTGGCTTCTCTGTCATCCAAGCTCAAGGCCCTGCGCCCCGACCTGCTCGTGACCTACGGGTTCCTTTCCGACGGGGAGCCGGGCGTCGCCCAGTCCGTGTCGGAACTGGCGGCACTCGGGTCCACGGAGATCGCCATCGTTCCGCTCGACCTCGTGTCCGCCATGGACCACTCCTCTGAGATCACCAAGGCACAACAGGCAGTCCAGTCAGCCAACCACGGCGTGAAGGTGGTCGTCGCACGTCCCATCGGCCCCGCAACCGAACTGCTGAACGTGATGGACGCCCGCATGCGCGAGGCGCTGCACAAGACCAACGCGGTGGAGGTGGACGCCCTCGTTCTCGGCGCCCCCGAGGGGGGCGACGTGCGCGGTGCCTCGCTGCTGGCACGTCGCGCGCGGCAGTGGTCCGCGCACCACAAACTGCCCGTCCAGTTGGCCGTCAACGACCTCACGGGTCGCGGAACGGCCCAGGCCATCGCGGCCCTGCGCACCCAGGGTCGACGTCACATCGCCGTGGGATCCATGTTCCTGACCAGCGGGCCCCTGTTCCGGGCCCACCAGCAGGCTGCACTGCGTGCGGGGGCCATGGCCGTCACAGCCCCCATCGAGGACCACGACCACCTCGTGGAGTTGATCCTGGCCCGCTACGCGTTCGCCGCCATGGAACTGCTCGACGCGAACCTCCCGGAGGACGACACACCGCCCACCGACGCCGACTGAGAGGTCACTCCCCCGGCGTCGTGCGGGCACGTGAGGGCTGCACCCTCAAAGGCTCCCCCTCCATCTTGGGGTACTCCGGCGGGTAGGGCATCTCCCCCTCGCCCTCGTCCTGGTCACGGTCGTACCATCCCAAGGCGATGGCGGAATCCCCCGGTGCGGTGCCGTAGTACGGCGCCCACACGTCTCCACGCTCCGCGAACCGCTGCAGCATGCTGGGGATCGTGAAGTCGTCGGGCGACACGTGCTCCACCTCGTCCCAGTCCAACGGGGCGGACACCCGCGCGGCCGGTGTGGGACGGATCGAGTACGCCGAGGCCATGAGCCTGTCCCTGGCCATCTGGTTGAAGTCGACGAAGATCCTCTCCCCACGCTCCTCTTTCCACCAGTTGACGCTCACCCGCTCAGGCATGCGCCGCGCCAGTTCCCGACCGATGGCGATGGTGGCGTGGCGTGCATCGATGAAGTCCAGACCCTCGATGGGCACGAACACGTGCAGCCCCCGCCCGCCGCTGGTCTTCGGGAATCCCACCAGACCTGCGTCGCCCAACACCGTGCGCAGTTCCAGCGCCGCCGCCGCCGCGTCGGCAAAATCGGTGCCGGGCTGCGGGTCCAGATCAATCCTCAACTGGTCTACGGAGTCAGTGTTGGACGCCCTCACCGGCCACGCATGGAAGCGGAGCGTCCCCAGATTGACCATCCAGACCAGCGTCGCCGCGTCGGCGGGGGCAGGCGTCTGGGCGGTCCTCCCGGACGGGAAGGTGATCGTGGCCTGCTGGACCCAGTCCGGCGTGCCCTTCGGGGTCCGCTTCTGGTAGAACGCGTCGCCGTGGCCGCCGGTCCGGGTCGCCACCACCGCACCCTCCACGACCCCGCCGGGCCAGCGCTCCATGGTCGTGGGACGGTCCTGCAGCGCTGGCAGCATCCCGGGGGCCACCGCCATGACGTAGTGGGCCACGTCGAGCTTCGACAGGCCCAGTTCGGGGAAATACAGCTTGGTGGGGCTGGACAGACGGACCTCGCGTCCGTCGACGTCGAGCATGATCGCATCGTTGCTGGCCATGGCGCCCAGCGTATCCGGAGCCCTTGTCCGGGGACCTAAACTTGGGTGCATGACACAGGAAGAGACCCACGTCGCCCCCCTGAACAAGCCGGACGCGTCATGGCGCCAGCAGCTCAACGACCTCGAGTACAAAGTGCTGCGGCACGGCGGCACCGAGCGGCCGTTCGTCGGCGAGTACACCGACACCGAAACCGAAGGTGTGTACTCCTGCCGCGGCTGCGGAACCGAGCTTTTCCGCAGTGACCAGAAGTTCCACTCCACCTGCGGGTGGCCCAGCTTCTTCGAGCCGCTGGCCGAGGAGCGGGTTCGCTATATAAAGGACACGTCGATGCCCGGTCCCGCACGCGTGGAAGTGCGTTGCGCAGCCTGCGACGGCCACCTTGGCCACGTGTTCGAGGGCGAGGGCTACGACACCCCCACCGACCTGCGCTACTGCATCAACTCCGTCTCGCTTTCGCTGCAGCCCAAGGCATAGGTGTTTGACGGCGGTCGGCGCGCGTCCCACAGCCCCGGCCCCGTCTCACCTACGCTCAGGTGCGTGGCCCCCACCCCGAACATCGTCCCCCTCGACTTCAGTCGAGCCATGGCCGAACTGCACTCGATGCAGTGGCGTCCCGGCCTCGTCGTGGAGGAGATCGGCTCCCCGCAGAAGATCGCGCCGCACAGCATTGCCCTGTCCGCAGAACTACTCGTGGACGGGGACGAGGACGATGTCCTCGGCAACGGGCGGCTAATCCTCCTTCACGATCCTGCCGGCAACGACGGGTGGGGCGGGCCGTTCAGGATCGTCTCCTACGCCCGGGCGGACGTCGACCTCGAGATGGTCACAGATCCGCTGCTGCCCGAGGTGGCGTGGTCATGGATGACCGACGCTCTGCAACAACACGGCGCCAAGCACCGGCACCTGGCTGGCACGGTGACAGCCTCCTACGGCAAGGGCTTCGGAGACATGTCCGAATCAGACGACCGCGCCGAGGTGGAGCTGCGTTGCTCATGGACACCCCAGCTCAACGAGGAGGACCGATTGATGGGCCATTTGGAAGCCTGGCAGGACCTTCTCGGCATGCTGGCGGGGACGCCGTCGCTGCCCGAGGGCATCGTCAAGTTTCCGGGGCGCAGCTCGTGAACGACGGCTACGTACAGCACTCCCGCGAACCACTCCGCGACGTCGTGGCCACCCCCGAGGCGCTCGCCGAATGCGTGGCCGCGCTCGCAGCAGGCGAGGGGCCCGTCGCATTCGACGCCGAACGGGCCCACGGCCACCGCTACTGGCCCAAGGCCTATCTGTTCCAGATCCGCCGCCGCGGCGCAGGCACGTGGCTGGTGGACCCCCTGCCCTTCGAAGTCGACGGCGCGGCGCACCTCGCCGATCTCGGTGAGTGCTGTGGCGACGCCCTCTGGCTCGTGCACGCAGCCAGCCAGGACCTGCCCTGCATGCGGGATGCCGGTGTTCGACCCCGTCATCTGTTCGACACGGAACTCGCCGCCCGGCTGCTGGGTGAGCCCTCGGCTGGGCTGGCATCGTTGCTGGAACGCAAGCTGGGCATCCGGCTCGAGAAGGCCCACTCCGCCGACAACTGGGCCACAAGACCGCTTCCCGAGTCCTGGCTCGACTATGCCGCGCTCGACGTGGACTATCTACTCGAACTCCACGAAATCCTTCGGGACGAGCTGGACGCCATCGGCCGGTTGTCCTGGGCGCAGGAGGAGTTCGCCGCCACCCTGGAGCAGTTCAGCGTGGCGCCAGCCCCGCGTATCGACCCGTGGCGGCGCCTGACCGGGGTGACCTCCCTGAAGTCTCCGCGGCAACTGGCCGTCGCAAGGGCGCTGTGGGAGGAACGCGACACCATCGCCCGGAACCGGGACAGGCCCCCCGGCCGGATCCTGCCCGACCCGGCCATCGTCGAACTGGCGCAGCGCGTCACGCAGAGCGGGCCCCTGCCCGGACCCGTCGACCTCGGAACCATCCGCGGGTTCCAGAACCGTGCCAGCCAGCGCTACCGCTCGAACTGGTTGCGGGCGATCGCCTCAGTGGACGGTATGGCCACATCGAATTATCCGTCACGACGTCCACCGTCGAACGGGCTGCCCCACCCCCGCAACTGGGACCGTCACCACCCCGAAGCTGCGGAGCTGTGGTGGAAGGTCAAGCCCGCCGTGGACGAGTTGGGCTGTGAGTTGGCAATGCAGCCCAGCCTGGTGGCGCCGCCTGCCATCATCCAGCAGGTGGTGTTCGACCATGCCGAGGAGCCCGACTTCGCCGCGGCTCTGCGCCGGTTGGGCGCCCGCAACTGGCAGGTGGACTTCTTGGCCCCCCTGCTCGACGAGGTCTCCGAGCGCGCACAAGCCGTGAACTGAGCAGGCTTCGCGACAAATTCGCCGGAACCCACAAGCCGCGTCCTGAGTAGCTTCGCGACGCAGTCGCCGGGCCTATCGAAGGATTTCCCGTACGTGGCAATCACTTCGATGGACTGCCAGTTCCAGGTCCGGGTGACTGATCAGGACAGGGTGTGTGCTTCCTCGGCGGGGATCGTGTCGTCGTTGACGAGGCGTTCCAGCACCTGGCGGGCCACGTCGCGACCGGTCAGGCCCAGTTCGGTGAGGACCTCGTCGCGGCTGCCGTGCACCAGGAAGCGCTGCGGGATGCCGAATGCCATCACGGGGGTGTTCACACCGTCAGCAATGAGCCGCGAGCGCAGCCGCTCCCCCAGCCCTCCCACGACGATGTTGTCCTCGACGCTGACCACCATGTGGTGCTGCCCGGCCAGAGTCACGAGCTCGCCGCTGACGGGCACGCACCACAGCGGGTCGGCCACTGTGCAGGAGATCCCCTGCTGCGCCAGCCGCTCCGCGACGTCCATGCCAATCCCGGCGAACTGTCCGTACCCGACCACCAGGACCGAAGCGGACTGATCCGCTCGCAGCAGGTCGACGCGGTCGCGTCCCTCGCCGCGATGGGAGACGGCAGGCATCTCATCCGGCAACCGCTCCTTCGAGTAGCGCACCACGGTGGGCCGGTCATCGACGCACACCGCCCGTTCCAGTGCCTGCACCAACCGGGGCTGGTCACGCGGTGCGGCGATCTCCAGGTTGGGCACGAGACCCAGCAGGGAAATGTCCCACATGCCGTTGTGGCTGGGGCCGTCGGTGCCCGTGATCCCGGAACGGTCGAGCGCGAACGTCACGCCCTCGTTGTGGAGGGCAGCATCCATGAGCACCTGGTCGAACGCCCGGTTGACGAACGTCGCATAGAGCGCCACGACGGGGTGCAGACCGGCCGCGGCGAGACCAGCGGCCGACACCACAGCATGCTGCTCGGCGATACCGACGTCGAAGGTGCGATTCGGGAAGGCGGCGGCGAACCGGCCCAGGCCAACGGGGTACAACATCGCGGCGGTGATGGCGACAACATCCTCCCGGCGCTGGCCGATCTGCACCATCGCCTCCGCGAAGGCGTCGGTCCAGGTGGCCTGCACGGAGGCCGTCAACGGCTCGCCAGTGAACTCGTTGATCTTGCCGACGGCGTGGAACCGGTCCTCCTCGTTCTCCTCCGCGGCCTTGAAGCCCTTGCCCTTGCGGGTCATGCAGTGCACGATCACGGGGCCCTCGAAGTGGCGCGCCTGTTCGAGGTGGCTGATGACAGCGCCGATGTCGTGGCCGTCGATGGGACCGATGTACTTGATCCCCAGGTCGGTGAACATGCCCTCGGGTACGAGGACGTCCTTCACACCTGTCTTGAAGCCGTGCAGGAGGTCGTAGGCTGGCCGGCCGATGACTGGGAGTGCGCTGACCCGCCGCTTGATGCAGCTGAGTGTCTTCTCGTACTTCTTGTGCGTCCGCAGTCCCGCCAACTGGTTGGCGAGACCCCCCACGGTGGGGGTGTAGGAGCGGCCGTTGTCGTTGACGACAATGACGAGCTTCACACCGGGGCGGATCGGGATGTTGTTGAGGGCCTCCCAGGCCATGCCGCCGGTGAGGGCACCGTCGCCCACCACCACCACCACGGTGCGGTCCTCGCCCTTCAGCTGGAAACCCTGCGCCAGGCCGGCCCCCCAGGACAGGGAGGTGGAGGCGTGTGAGTTGGAAACCCAGTCGTGCTCCGACTCCGACGGCTCCGGATAGCCTGACAGGCCACCGCGCTGGCGGAGCGTGTCGAAGCCGGCGAGGCGCCCCGTGAGCATCTTGTGGACGTAGCTCTGGTGCCCCGTGTCAAAGATGATGGGGTCCTGCGGGGAATTGAAGACCCGGTGCAGGCCGAGCGTCAACTCCACCACTCCGAGGTTGGGTCCGAGGTGCCCGCCGGTGCGGCTCACCTTCGTGATGAGGAAGGCTCTGATCTCCTCGGCAAGCTCCTCAAGCTGACGGCGGGTCAGCGTGCGGAGGTCTTGGGGGGTCGAGATCCTGTCCAACAACGGCATGCTTTCAATAGTAGGGGCAGGTACCCAACACGGAAGGGAATCAACCTCGCGCGCCGTCACAGCTTGGGTGTGAACCGCACATCACGCAGCGCCTCCTCCACCAACGACACGGCACGCACCTGCCGCACCATGCGCGCCTCCTCCGCGTGCAGGACCGCCACGGCGGCGTCCACCGTGGCGGTGTCCACCCACCCGGCAAGATCCGGGCGGGCACCGGCCAGGTTGGTCCGTGTGGCGGCCAGCTGGCTGGAGGCGAACTCCCGGGCAAAGCGGGCCAGTACGACGGGGTGGCGCAGCAAAACCGGGTACCCCCGGTAGTCCGGGGGGCAGCAGTCGAGGAGGAACGACAAGGCGCTCCTGACCCATCCCGGCGAGTTGGGCGGCCGCACCACCGCAGGCCAACCCGGCGGTACCCACACCCTGATGACAGCCTCTTCATCGAACATGTGTTCCATTACACTCCTACGGGCTGACAATTCCAAGAGCGGGCCGCAGAAAGACTCCTGCCCCGCACCCTTGCGGGTGCGGGGCAGGAGCCGGTTGCAAGGATGTCAGGCTGCTGCAGCCAGGTTCCTCAGCACGTACTGCATGATCCCGCCGTTGAGGTAGTAGCTGCGCTCTCCGGGGGTGTCGATGCGGACAACGGCGTCGAAGGAAACGGCGGAGCCGTCAGCCCTGCTGGCCGTCACCTTCACCGTCTCCGGCGTTGCGCCGTCGTTGAGCGCGGTGACGCCCTCGAAGGAGAACGTCTCCTCGCCCGTGAGACCCAGCGAATCCGCGGTGTCACCCTCGGGGAACTGCAGCGGGAGCACGCCCATGCCAATGAGGTTGGAACGGTGGATCCGCTCGTAGCTCTCTGCGATGACGGCGCGCACGCCCAGCAGGGCCGTGCCCTTGGCCGCCCAGTCGCGCGACGATCCCGAGCCGTACTCCTTGCCGGCGAGCACCACGAGCGGCACCCCCGCTTCGGCGTAGGCCACCGACGCGTCGTAGACCGTGGTGACGGGTGCGTCGTCGGCCGAGAAGTCGCGGGTGAAACCACCTTCGGTGCCCGGAGCAATCTGGTTGCGCAGCCGGATGTTGGCGAACGTGCCCCGGATCATCACCTCGTGGTTGCCTCGGCGGGAACCGTAGGAGTTGAAGTCGCGACGCTCCACGCCGTTCTCGCTCAGGTAGACGCCGGCCGGGGAGTCGGCCTTGATGCTGCCCGCCGGGGAGATGTGGTCCGTGGTGACGGAGTCCCCCAGCTTCAGCAGCACCCGCGCACCCGAGATGTCCTCGACAGGCTCCGGCTGCGCCGGCATCCCATCGAAGTACGGGGGCTTGCGGACATAGGTGGAATCGTCCTCCCATGCGAAGGTCTCGCCATCGGGGGTGGGCAGGGACTGCCAACGCTCATCACCGGCGAACACGTCGGCGTAGCGGGTGGTGAACATCTCGGCACTGATGGAGCTGCCGACGACTTCCTCGATCTCCGCGCCCGTGGGCCAGATGTCGCGCATGAAGACGTCGTTGCCGTCCGTGTCCTGCCCGATGGGCTCGTTGAACAGGTCGATGTCCATCGTCCCGGCCAGCGCGTACACGATGACGAGCATCGGCGACGCCAGGTAGTTCATCTGCACGTCAGGGTTGATGCGACCCTCGAAGTTGCGGTTGCCGGACAGCACGGCGGCCACGGCCAGGTCGTGGGCGTTGATGGCTTCGGACACCTCGGGGATGAGGGGGCCGGAGTTGCCGATGCAGGTGGTGCAGCCGTATCCCACGAGGTTGAAGCCGAGGGCGTCGAGGTACTGGGTGAGTCCGGACTTGTTGTAGTAGTCGGTCACCACCTGCGATCCCGGCGCCAGGGACGTCTTGACCCACGGCTTGCGGTTGAGGCCCTTCTCGACGGCCTTCTTCGCCACCAGAGCCGCGCCGATCATGACGCTCGGGTTGGACGTGTTGGTGCACGACGTGATGGACGCAATCGTCACGGCGCCGTGGTCGAGTTCGAACTCAGTGCCGTCGGCCAACGTGACGGGAACCTTCTTGTACACCCGGTCCTTGACGTCACCCTGGGGATGGTCGTGGCCGGCTGGCGCCGGGGAGTTGTCGACGTCCGTGGGGTTGGCACCCGTGGGGTCGGAGGCGACCATGGTGGACTCCACGGAGTCGTCGTAGCCCGAGTACTGGTGCGTGTGCTGGTGCTCCGGCTCGCCCACGAATGCGGCGACGGCCTCGCGGAAGGACGCCTTGGCCTCGTCGAGGCGGATGCGGTCCTGCGGACGGCGGGGGCCGGCGATGGAGGGAACAATGGTGGCGAGGTCGAGTTCGATGTACTCGGAGAACTCGGGCTCGTTGTTGGCGTCGTGCCAGAGTCCCTGCTCCTTCGAGTACGCCTCCACGAGGGCGAGCTGGTGCTCGTCGCGGCCGGTGAGGCGCATGTAGTCGATGGTCTTCTCGTCGATGGGGAAGACCGCGATGGTGGAGCCGTACTCGGGGCTCATGTTGCCGATGGTGGCGCGGTTGGCCAGTGGCACCTCGGAGACGCCCTCGCCGTAGAACTCGACGAACTTGCCCACCACCTTGTGCTCGCGCAGCATCTCGGTGATGGTGAGGACCAGGTCAGTGGCCGTGGTGCCCTCGGGGAGCCTGCCGGTGAGCTTGAAGCCCACGACGCGCGGGATGAGCATGGAGACGGGCTGGCCCAGCATGGCCGCCTCCGCCTCGATGCCGCCGACGCCCCAGCCGACAACGCCCAGGCCGTTGACCATGGTGGTGTGCGAGTCCGTGCCCACGCAGGTGTCGGGGTAGGCCTGCAGCACGCCGTCGACGGTGCGGGGGAAGATCACGCGGGCCAGGTTCTCGATGTTGACCTGGTGAACGATGCCGGTGCCCGGGGGCACCACCTTGAAGTCGTCGAACGCGGTCTGGCCCCAGCGCAGGAACTGGTAGCGCTCACGGTTGCGCTGGTACTCGATGTCGGTGTTCTGTTCGAAGGCCCCAGGGATTCCGAACACCTCGGCGATGACGGAGTGGTCGATGACCATTTCAGCGGGCGAGAGCGGATTGATCTTGGCGGGGTCCCCGCCGAGCGCCTCGACGGCCTCGCGCATCGTCGCCAGGTCCACCACGCAGGGCACGCCGGTGAAGTCCTGCATGATGACGCGCGCCGGGGTGAACTGGATCTCCTGGTTCGGCTGGGCGGCCGGATCCCAGCTGCCGAGGGCGGTGATGTGTTCCGCTGTGATGTTGGCGCCGTCCTCGGTGCGCAACAGGTTCTCCAGTAGGACCTTCAGGCTGAAGGGCAACTTGTTGTGCCCCTCCACCGCGTCGACCCGGAAGATCTCGTACGCGGTTCCCTCCACGTCCAGATTGGCCTTGGCCCCGAAGCTGTTGATGCTCATCGACTCTCCTTGTCCCGCAGCTGTGATTTGTCTTGACGTCAAGATATCACGGGAGCTCCCGCGAGCCTGACGGTGGCGGAACAAGTCTAGGGCCCGGCGGTGTCCCGGCGGGTGACGAGGCCCACATCCTCTAGCCCTTCTCCTCCGACCCATCCACGGGTTTGAGAATGGCCACGCACTCCACATGGTGCGTCATGGGGAACACGTCGAAGGCCTCGATGCTGGTGGGGCCGTAGCCGAGCGACGCGAACGTCGACAGGTCCCGGGCCAGGGCAGACGGGTCGCACGCCACGTAGGCGATGGCGCGTGGCCCGAGATGCGCGATGGCCTCGACAACCGTGGCGCCCGCCCCCTTGCGTGGCGGGTCCAGCACGACGATGTCGGCCTGCCGGGGCAGGGAACGCAGCGAACCCTCCAGACTGCCCGCAATGAACCGGGCGGCAGGAACGTTGTCGCGGGCCCGGGCGATGGCCCGACGGGAGCCCTCGATCCCCAGAACGTCGCACCCGGCAGTCGCCAGAGGGGCGGCGAACAGCCCCACCCCGCAGTACAGGTCGAGCGCCGTATCCCCCGCCCTCGGCTGCAGACCGCGCACGACAGCATCCGTCAGCACCTCCGCGGCCCGGGGGTGCACCTGCCAGAAACCCGCCGCCTCCACGGCAAAACGGTGACCCCCCACACTCTGGTGCACCAGACGCTCCCCGCGGACCAGCACCCCGTCGGCCAGGACCGTGACGCCATCGTCGGACACCACCACCTCGAGTGCCTCCGCGCCGGCCGCCATGGCCGTGAGGTCGGCCAGGTCCGGCCCGGGCGCGGCCACGAGGCAACCCTGTTCCGGCAGTGGCACCACGGCGTGTGAGCGTCGGGCCCTGAGCCCGACCCTTCCCCCGTCGTCCACGGAGTACCGCATCCGTGTGCGCCACCCGGTGGTGGGGGCGACGGGTTGGACGCGTCCATCCCAGGTGATGCCTGCGAGCCTGTCCAGCTGCTCGGCCACCACCGCCGTCTTCAGGTCCAGTTGTGTTCCGGGCGACGCGTGCTGCCAGTCGCAGCCACCGCACTGCTCCGCGATGGGACAGGGTGGGGTGACGCGTCCCTCCGCGGGCTCCAGCACCTCGATGACCCGCCCCCGGTCGAATCGTTTGGCGCGTTCCGTGACCTCGATCACGACCCGCTCCCCCGGCAGGCCGCCCGTGACGAACACCACTTTGTCGTCGGCCCGGCCCACGACGGTTCCGCCGTGCGCGACCCGTTCCAGCAGCACCTCCGTCATCGGGCACCCAGGTTTCCACGGCCGGGACGGGAGGCGGCCTTCGCGCGCTCCTTGGCACGCTTCGAACTCTGCAGCTGGTACGGAACGCTGATGACCATCACGCCCGGCATGAAGTGGAGGCGGGTGCGGATCAGCAGGGCCGTCTGGTTGTGCAGCAGCTGCTCCCACCAGTGCCCCACCACGAACTCGGGGATGTAGACCGCCACCACGTCGCGCGGATTCTCGGTGCGCAGATCCCCCACGAAACGGATGAAGGGCGTGGTGATCTCCCGGTACGGCGACGCGACCACCTTGAGCACCACGCTGAAGTCCTCGGCGTTCCAGTCGCGGATGACCTGCGCGGTCTCGTCCTCGTCGAGGGCCACGAGAACTCCGACGAGACTGGTGCCGCGGCTGGCCTTCGCGAACGCGACCGCCTTGGCGGTCGGGAGGTTCACCTGCTGCACCAGTACGACCCCGCGTACCCGGCTGGGCAGCGCACGCTCGGAGTTCTCGTCGAGGTGCACCTCCTCGCTGACGGCCTCGTAGTGCTTGCGGATGAACGTCATCATCAGGTACATGACACCCATGGCGACCAGCGCCAGGTAGGCGCCGTGCGTGAACTTGGAGATCAGGACCACGACCAGCACCAGTCCTGTCAGTGCTGCGCCCACCGTGTTGATGATGCGGGAGCGCTGCATTTTACGGCGGGCGCGCCGGTCCGTCTCCGTGGCCAGCGCCGTCGTCCAGTGCTTCATCATCCCGATCTGGCCCAGCGTGAACGAGATGAACACCCCCACCACATACAGCTGGATGAGGGCGGTGACGGACGCATCGAAGGCCCACACCAGACCGATGGCGCACAGCGCCAGGGTGATGATGCCGTTGGAGTAGGCGAGCCGATCACCGCGACTGTGCAGCTGGCGCGGCAGGTAGGCGTCCTTCGCAAGGATCGACGCCAGGGAGGGAAACCCGTTGAAGGCGGTGTTGGCTGCGAGGAACAGGATGACCATGGTGGCGATGACCACGATGAACACCCCGGGAACAAACCAGTCGCCGAAGACGACGCGGGCCAGCTGGCCGGTCACCGTCACGGCGGAGCTGTGGATGGCGTTGCCCTGCCCGTCGATGTAGTGCGCCCCCGTCAGTTCGTCGATGAGTCGCACCTTCGTCAGGTTGGCCAGCGTGATGATGCCGACCAGAAGCGTGATGGCGACCAGACCGAGCATGCCCAGCACCGACGCCGCGTTGCGGCTCTTCGGGGGGCGGAACGACGGCACGCCGTTGCTGATGGCCTCGACGCCCGTAAGGGCGGCACAGCCGGAGGAGAAGGCGCGCGCCAGGACCGCGATGAGCACCCACCCGACCGGTTCGGGGCTGCCGTCGGGCGCCATCACGGTCAGCTGCGCGGTCTCGCTGGCCAACGGCTGCCCCAGCACGAAGATCCGGAAGAACCCAACCCCCAGCATGATGAACATCGACACCATGAAGACGTAGGTGGGGAGGGCGAAGAAGCTGCCCGACTCACGCACGCCCCGCAGGTTCATGATGGTGAGCAGCACGATCACCACGATGGCGACGGTGGCCTCGTGCCCCGCCAGCGCCGGGATGATGGCTTGTGCATTGAGGACGCCCGCCGAGACTGACACGGCCACGGTGAGAACGTAGTCCACGAGCAGCGCCGACGCGACGGTGAGGCTCGCTCTCCGTCCCAGGTTGGCGGCCGCCACCTCGTAGTCCCCACCCCCCGTGGGGTACGCATGCACCGTCTGCCGGTAGGACAGGACCACCACACCCACCACCACCGCCACGGCGATGCCGATCTGCCATGAGAAGAGGTAGCCGGTCATGCCCGCCAGGGACAGGGTGATGAGGATTTCGTCGGGGGCGTAGGCGACGGAGCTCAGCGCATCCGATGCGAACACCGGGAGGGCGAGCCGTTTGGGCAGGAGCGTCTCGCCCATCTGCTCGTTCGACAGGCGCCTGCCCACCAGTACCCGCTTGAGCGCGGAGTAGATGTTCACGCGCCAACGGTAGACCCGTCACCCCCCATTTCCTACACAGCACGCCTCGCCGATGGGACGGCCGGGTGCGATAGCGTCTGCTGTGTCAATCCTTTGAGGAGGAACCCCGCGTGCACATCGTCATCATGGGCTGCGGCCGCGTGGGCGCCATGCTCGCCCGCGGCCTCGAGAAGCGGGGCCACAGCGTCGCCGTCGTGGACGTCAACCCGGAGGCGTTCCGCCGGCTGGGCAACGATTTCCAGGGCACCACCGTCAAGGGTGTCGGTTTCGACAGGGAGGTGCTGGAGGAGGCCGGGATCCGGCACGCGGACGGTTTCGCCGCCGTCTCCAGCGGCGACAACTCCAACATCCTGGCCGCCCGGGTGGTCCGCGAGGGGTACCACGTCAGCAACGTCGTGGCCCGCATCTACGACCAGGGCCGGGCCGCCGTGTACGAGCGCCTCGGCATTCCCACTGTCGCCACCGTCCGGTGGACCGTCGGCCAGGTTCTGCGCCGCCTTCTGCCGGAGGGCAGTGAGCCCGTCTGGCGCGACGCCTCAGGCAATGTCCACCTGCTGCAGGTCTTCGTGCACGAGGGCTGGGTGGGTCGCCGCATCCGCGAGTTGTCCACGGCTGCGCACGCCCCCATCCCCTTCATGATGCGGGTGGGCAAAGGCCTGGTTCCCGACAGCGAAACCGTGCTGCAGGACGGGGACATGATCTTCGTGGGCTGCGAGACAAGCCGCACCTCCGACATTGAGACCCTGTTCGCCACCGCCCCAGCAAGGCATTAGGAGAGAAGATGCGCGTCGCCATCGCCGGTGCCGGCAACGTCGGTCGGTCCATCGCCCGTGAGTTGATCGCCAACGGTCATCAGGTGCTGTTGATCGAGAAGGATCCGCACGCCATCAAGCCGGAGTCTGTGCCGGGGGCAGAGTGGTTCCAGGCGGATGCATGCGAACTGCAGACCCTGGAGGACGCCGAATTGGAGAACTGCGACGTCAGCATCGCCGCCACCGGCGACGACAAGGCCAACCTCGTGCACTCCCTGTTGGCCAAGACCGAGTTCGGGGTTCCCCGCACCGTGGGGCGTGTCAACCACCCCGGCAACGAGTGGATGTTCGACGACGTCTGGGGCGTCGACGTTGCCGTCTCCACGCCCCGGATCATGTCGGCGCTCGTCGAGGAAGCCGTTGCCACGGGTGAGTTGGTGCGACTGTTCACCTTCACCAAGTCGACGACGAACCTGTCGGAGATGAGGCTGCCTGCGGACTCCTCCTACGTGGGGCGCCGACTCCGCGACCTGGAACTGCCACTGGATGCCGTACTCGTGGCCATCATCCGTGACGGCGTCCCGCTGGTCCCCGATCGTGACGGTGCTCTGGAGGGCGAGGACGAGCTGCTGTTCGTTGTCAGCCAGCAGGCCGAGTCCGAACTCGCGGCCATGTTCACGGCCGACGACGAGTAGCTCCTAGGCGACGACCTCGAACTCCGGGTTGAAGATGACCCGACGGCCCTCCTCCTCAGTCAGCCTGCCCGTGACGATGAGGTGACGTCCCGGGATGACGCACTCGAGCCTGCGGCGGCCCATCCAGATGAGGCTCACCACACCGGTGCCGTCGTTGAGGTCCGCCTCCAGCCACGACGTGTTGGAGGCGGTCACCGAGGTGACGGTGCCCCGCACCGTCACCTTCTGGCGCAGCGCACACTCGCTCAGCGGCACGGCGCCCGCCTCACGGGCCTGGTCCGCGAGGTCCTCGGCCTCCAGCTGCTCCGCCGTCGACATGAATCGCCGGAAGCGGTCCCCCAGCGTCCTGCGTTTGCGCTCCTGGTCGGTCACTGCTCGTCCAGTTGCGGAATCTCCATGTGGAGAACGCTGCCGGGGGCCGCAGGCTCGGGGCCACGGCGCACAACAAGGTTGGTGAAGAACTCCCACATGGCGAGGTCGGCATCCTGGTTGTCGGGCTCCAGCGCAGCCTTGCCCATCACGACGCCGCGGAGCACCCATCCGGGGCCACTGGTGAGCCAGGTGCGGGACATGTGGGTGGCTGGCTGGCCGTCGGGCGTGGTCACCGGCAGGTGGCGGCGAAGCTCGGCGCCGAAGGGGCCGCTCACAACCTCGACTGTGCCGTTGGCCTCGGCGGTGGCCTTGATGATCTCCTCGCGGATCTCACCCAGCATGGAGCTGCGGGTGGGACCGGCAAAAACGGCCACCTCCATGGCGGACGTGCCGTCGGAGATCAGGAGCGCCTGCACCTTCTCCTTGGCCTTGTCCACCTGCAGCTGAAGATTCATCTTGTCAAAAGGGGTGATGACGAGGGTGCCCAGATCGAGGCGCTTGACCTCGTCGGCCTCCAGGTCGACCTCCCCGATGTCGAAGGGCCCCTCCTCGCGGTCAAAGTCGGCGTCCCACTCTTCCCAGAGGGTCGCCTCATCCCCGTCGAGCCCCTCGGCCCGCTCCTGCGTCACGTCGTCGACTTCTGCGTCGCCGTCCATCCTGCGTCCGACATCCACGGTTGCAGCCTCTCTCAGTTGACCTCAGGCGTGTCAATACCCACGCCTGTAGAACCATAACCACCCGAACCACGATCCGTCTCATCGAGGACGGGCACGGCGTGGAACTGCGCAGTGATGCACGGCATCACCACCATCTGGGCCACCCGGTCGCCCGCCTCGAGGGTGATGGCGCTCGTAGGGTCGTGGTTGATGAGACACACCAGGATCTCGCCCCGGTACCCGGAGTCGATCACCCCCGGCGCATTCACGATACCCAGCCCGCGGCGCGCGGCCAGGCCGGAGCGGGGTGTCACGAGGCCCACCGTGCCCTCCGGTAGGGCGACGCTGACACCTGTACCGACGAGGACCCGCTCCCCTGGCTCCAGGCGCACGCTGCTGGTGCACCGGAGGTCCGCTCCAGCGTCACCGGGCCGTGCGTAGGCGGGGAGGCTGAGCCCGGCGTCGAGCCTCACGGGGATCTTCATGCGGGCCGCCCGCTGATGGTCTCCACGGCTGCGGCGAGCTGCTCCGCGCGCCGGCTGCTGACCAGCCAGTGGGGATGCGGGTCGGCGGCGTCGTCAAGCCGGATGCGCACCAGGTCCGAGATGTAGGGACGGGTGACGAGGAAGTCCCGAGGGTTGGCACCGGCAGCCATGGCGTATGCGCTCTCGTCGCGGGCCAGCGCCTCCACTCCGGCGATCCACTGTCCCTCGATGGCGTGGCGGCCCACGTGCAGGACGCCGCCGTCAACCTTGATGGCCGTGTTTCCGTAGGAGAAGACAACGGCCATGACGGCGAGGGTGAACAGCCCCACCACCACGAAACCGGGGGCTGATGGGACGTAGGCGAGAACCGCCAGGGCAATGCTCACCACGAGCAGAGCTGCCACAATCCACCACCAAGAGGGCACCCGGAGGCGCTCGACATAGGTCATCCCCCCAATGTAGTCCGGGGCGTGAAGCATAATGAAACGCGTCTACAAGGAAAGGTGCCAACAAATGGGTATGTCCGAGAAGGTGTTGTGGAAGGTCTACGCGGGGGTGCTGGGTGCGGTGACCACACTGGTCGCGCAGAAGGTCGTGACCAAGGTGTGGGAGCTGAGCACCGGTGACACACCACCCGATCCCAACGATCCTGATACCCCGTTGACTGCGGCCCTCATCTGGGCGGCGTCCAGTGGTCTCGGCGTGGGAATGGCGCAGCTGGCCATGAATCGGTTCATGCAGCGAAGGTGGGTGGCCAACATGGGCCAGAAGGCGCCGGGCCACCTTTTCAACAAGCTGGACGTGTCGAAGAAGTGACGACGAAGGGGGCGGGAATGGATGTGATCCATTCCCGCCCCCTCGTGCGTGGTGTCACACGCAGTCGATGCAGTACCCCTGGCCGTTCTTTGTCTCTGCGAGTTGGCTTGTCGCCTTCACGAGGAAACAGGAGGCACACGTGAATTCGTTGGCCTGCTTGGGCAGGACGCGAACCGTCAGTTCCTCGTGCGAGAGATCCGCTCCGGGAAGCTCGAATGATTCGGCCGCTTCGACCTCGTCCTCGTCCACCTTGCCGGAGTTCTTGTCATTGCGCCGCGACTTGAGTTCCTCGAGCGAATCCTCGCTCGTTTCTTCCTCGTTCTTGCGCGGGGCGTCGTAGTCAGTGGCCATCCGCAGGTCCTTTCTCTGGCCCACACCATGTCGGACCCAGCCGACTTGATCGGGGTATGTGTACCACATTCCTGTGTACACGCAAGTGGTAGCAGGTCTTTGTCCATGGCGCGAACCGCCGGATGCGACGGGTCACGCCTGATGGGTGCGTGTTCCGCTGATAGGTTGGGCGCCAGCAATCTTCCAGGTAGAGGTGAGAATGAACAGTGCACTGAGCCCGCGCGAGATCCAAGCGCGCCTCCGGGCCGGCGCCTCGATTCCCGAGGTGGCGGCCGAAGCAGGGGTTGACGTGGACCGCATTTCCGGGTTCGCGATCCCCGTCATGGCCGAGCGGGCACACATGACCCGCACGGCCCTGGCCTCCACCGTCCGTCGCCGCGGCGACGGATCCGGTCACCGACGCCTCGGGGAGCTCATCCGTGAGCGCCTCCAGGCGCGCGGCCTGGACTCCGACGTCGTCGAATGGGACTCCTGGCGCCAGAACGACCTCAAGTGGCGTCTCGTGGGCCTCCTGGACGAACAGGCGGCATCCCGTGCGGCCGAGTTCATCTTCGACCCCAAGGGCCTGTTCAGCGTCGCGGACAATGCGGACTCCCGGTGGATGATCGGGGAGGAACCTCCCGGCAGCCAGGGCGACCCCGACAACGAGAACACCATCGACTTCCACGACGAGTTGGCCCTGGTGCGGGCCACGTCGGACGACCCCTCCTTCATCACATCGGGAACGGGCACCCCCGGCGACGACGTCCCGCCCATGGAGTCCCCCTACGAGGCGTCCTCCCACACCTCGGAGCTGGATTACCTGTACGACATGCTCAGCGGGGTCAGCGAGGATTCCGTCAGGATCTACCTAGGCCTCGAGGACGACGCCAACAGCGACAGCCCCGATGAGGACACGAGGGCGGGAGAAGAAGTCGCAGTCGACGTCGCCGGGGAAACTCGGGTAGCCGCAGCCAGCGGCAACGCCGATGCACCCGGCACGACGATCTCTGCGGACGTGTCTGACGACGGCGCGTCTGATGAGGCGTTGGCGGACGCCCCGTCCGAACACCCCGACCTGGAGCAGGGCACCCTGACGGGTCCCTCAACAGCTGACACACCTGGCCCGGGCCACGATGCGCCTGCGCCGACCCCGTCGCCTGATCAGGATCCAGCGCGCGACGTTCGCTCGTCAGCCGCGACCCCCGACCCCAAGCCGTCGTCGGGCACCCCGGAGCAGGATGCGCTGGTCCCCGAGACGGCGCCTGCCACACCCAAGCGCAAGCCCGCGCGCAAGCGGGCCAGCATTCCCAGCTGGGACGAGATCATGTTCGGCGGCCCCACCAAGAGTTGAGGCACCGACCGGCTGGGAATCGAGTCCACCTCGTCGCTCCGGTCCCTGGCTGCCGCCCAGCGCCACTGGCGGTGACTCGACTGGCACGTCAGGTGTGGGAGGTCCTTCGATACGCCCAACTCTTTCGACACGCGAGCGCTGCACACCAAACAAACTATCTGTTCCCTGAGCGCCGCACTCGGCGAACAACCGGGCACAACGCGACGAGGGGCCGGCTTCCGTGATGGACGCCGGCCCCTCGTGTCTCTCGTGTGTCAGTTGG
>JBDSRF010000173.1:0-20525 GCA_039929445.1 Arachnia sp.
GGGCTCCTCTCCAGCTACGACCTCGTCCGCGGATACCCCGCCGCGCCCCTGCGTCTCCTGGCGACCTCCGCCGACTTCCGCTGGGACACGGCCCGACTCAACGGGGAATTCCGGTCGATCCCCACCGTCGTCGCGGCCGATGCACCGCTGCCCAATGTGCTCCGCAACTCTGACATGGCGCTGGTGAGCAACGGACTCCCGTCCCACTGGTCGCCGCTGAACGCGCGCTCCGCGATCAGCGCGTCGGCGGGCGCCCTGCGTCTCGTCACGGACGGCGCGGCCTGGCAGGGAGCCGTCCAGAGCGTGGCCGCCGACACCTTCGCACCGAATGAGCCACTGACGTTGGGCGTGCGCAGCAGGCTGACACTGCCCACAGGGGCGCCCGGCACCTCGGGGAAGATCATGGCCTACGAGCGCTGCTCCGGGAAGTACCGGGTCCTCCACACGGACACAAAGCTTCGCAGCACCGACTGGGCTTCCTACACACTGACGTTCCCCGCACCCCGCGCCGGATGCCTGCTGGAGATCCGGCTGACATCCGGCAACAAGGGGCCCGCCAACACGATCGTCGAGTTCGACGACGTCGTCCTGTCCCGGGCCGAGAGGCTCGGCGACAGCGTCGTACCCGCCTACGACATGCGGGTGGACCGTACCCCGGTCAACACCGTGTCGCTCACCGGGACCGGGACAGCCACCTTGCAGGCGCACGCCGACGGTCGGTGGCAGGACGTGGCCGAGGTGTCGCTGACCCCGGGGTCCACCTCGAGGACAGTCATCCCGGAACGCTTCACGGGCCGCAACCTGCATTACGGCTACCACGAGAGCCACGTGGTGGAACTTCTCGACCTCCACCGCCTCACCGGTGACGAACTGTTCCTCGACTTCGCACGTCGCTGGGCGCCGCTGGCGTCCGAGAAGAACGGGCTGGTGCCGCCGCGCTAGCTGTACCCGCGGTGGCGAGTCACTGCTGGCCGGGACGCCTGCTCAGTTGCAGGAACACGGGCCGAAGGTCCATCCACCACTGGTTGCGGGGGCGCTGCTTGTCCCAGTCCATCTGATCCGTGACGTCACGGAAGGGCGCGAACAGGCCGGGTGTCTCGCGGGAGGCGGCCGAGTAGTGGGCCGTGCCCGCAGCGATCTGCTTGTCCAGGTGCACCATGGCGTTGTGGGCCAGCCTGGTGGCGTTGATCCGGTCGAACGGTGACGGGGTGCCACCCTGCTGCATGTGCCCCACCACTGCCTGCCTGACGGAGAACTTGCCCCCGCCCTCGGCCTCGAACAGTCGGCGCAGCACGTCGGTGGTGTAGTACTCGCTGGCGTCCTCGCCGATGACAGCCAGATAGAAGTTCCGGCCGGTGCCGAAGGCGTCGACGAGGGCGGCGATGTCCTCTTCCAGGTCCGCCAGGGTGATGCCGCTCTCCGGAAGATAGGCCTTTTCCGCCCCGGCGGCGATACCTCCGACCAGGGGCAGGAACCCGCAGCCACGCCCCATCGTCTCGACGATGAATGCGCGCCTGCTCGCCGAGGCCGACATGCGGACCATGTCGATGGCGTCGACCACCGTGTTGAGGGCCGTGTCCGCCCCCACGGCCATGGGCCAACCCGGCAGGTTGTTGTCGATGCTGGCCGGCACAACGGCGATGGGGATGTCGAAGGCGGGGTAGCGGCGGCGCTCCTGTTCCAGCAACCGCACGGTGGCGTAGGCGTGGAACCCGCCCATCACCACGAGGGCCTCGATCCGGTGCTCCTCCAACTGCCGGGCCATGGCGTACAGGTCGGTTTCCTCCGGCACGTAGCGGCGCGTGCCAATGTCGGCACCTCCCGTGTGGGCCATGCCCTCGACGCCTGCCCACGAGAACTCGGTGAAGTTGCCGTCCACGAGGCCGGGCACCCCACCCTGGATGGCGAAGACCTTGTATCCCATGTCGATCCCGGATCGGACTGCCACCCGTGCGAGCTGGTTCATGCCCGGCGCAAGGGCGCCGGCGTTCATGATGGCGATCCGCTTGGATTCCTCGCGACCACCCCTGGACGCCTTGGCCTCCGTGATGCCCCGGTAGATGTCGATCATGGTGGTGAAACCGGGACCGCGTGCCTCGATGGCCAACGGATAGTTGCCGTCGGCGATGTGGTCCGCGATCCGTCGCGTCTCGGACACCGCCGTCAGCAGGGGCTGGCACGCGACGGCGTCCCTCTTGACCCCCACCAGCACCGGTTCGCCGTCACCCTCGGCTGCGAGGATCTGGTTGACGGCCTCGACGCCGCAGGCCGTGGCCATCCACCGGTCGTAGGCACTGGGGCGCCCTCCCCGCTGGACGTGACCGAGGATCGTGATGCGGGCCGCCTGGCCGGTGCGCTCGGAGATGGCGCCCTGGATGACCTGGGCTGTGATGGGGGTGCCATGGCGATCCGCTGCACCCTCGGCGACGATCACGATGGAGTCGCGACGTCCTGCGGCCCGCCCCCGTGCGAGCAACTCCACCAGTCGGTCCTCCCACCCGTCGCGGGGAGGGGCCTCCGGGAGGAAAGCGTAGTCGGCGCCGCCCGCGACCGCGCTCATGAGTGCGAGGTAGCCGCAGTTGCGGCCCATGACCTCCACAATGAACGTCCGCTGGTGCGACTCGGCCGTCGAGCTGATGGCGTCGATGGCCTCGGTGATGCGGTGGAGGGCGGAATCGGTGCCGATGGTCATGTCGGTGCCGACCATGTCGTTGTCGATGGACCCCACCAAGCCGACGATGTGCAGGACGGGGTACTTGGCCGCCTGCTCCTGCGAGATCTCACCGCGCTCGAGGAGTGCTGCTACGTGGGTGGGCCACTCGGTGCGCAGCATCGCGCTGCCTGTGAGGGAGCCGTCCCCGCCGATGACGATGACGTGGTCAATGCCCCGGTCGATGAGGTTGCGCACGGCGCTGCGCCGGCCCTCCTCGTCGCGGAACGCCACGCACCGGGCGGTTCCGATGACAGTGCCGCCCTTGTTCAGGATGCCGGAGACGTCCGACCAGCCCATGCGCGCAATGTTGTCGCCACCCTCGACAGCCCCGAGCCAGCCCTCGCGTATGGCGAAGACCTCGGCCCCGCGGTGGATGGCGGCGCGGACGATGGCGCGCACGGCCGCGTTCATGCCCTGCGCATCACCGCCTGATGTCAGGACGCCGATGCGTGCGGGCATGGGGGTGCTCCTTGGGTGGGGTGAGGAAGACTAGCGGCGGGAACTCTTGGGCCGGACCACCTTGTGAGCCTGCCATTCGGCGCTCACGTTGGCGGTTCCGGTGAGAGCAAGCCCGGCCGTGACTGCGCCCTCGTCGAGGTCGCTCGCCTCGATGAAGCCGTCGCGTCCCACCTTCGGGGTCATCAACCAGATGAAACCCTTCGGGGCAAGGTCGGTCATGGCCTCGACGAGACCGTCGGCCACGTCGCCGTCGTCGTCGCGCCACCAGAGCACCACGACGTCCACCCCCTCGAGGGCTTCTTCCACCATGTCGGCGTCGATGATGTCCATGATGTCGTCGCGGAGTGCAGCATCCACGTCTTCATCCCAGCCCACTTCCTCGACGACCATGCCTGGTTCGAGGCCGAGCAGCTCCGCCCCCTCAGCCGCGCTCACAGTTCGATCCTTCCACGAATGACGTACACGGCCCCCAGCCTGCCAGATGAAGGGGCCCGAGTGCACACCGCCCCCCGCTGAAGTCAGCGGGGGGCGGTGTGCACAGGGGTGGATGCCGGTCAGGAATCTCCACCGGCGTTGCCGGAAGTGCCGGCGGTCACGTCATCGATCCGGTACTTCTTCGCGGCGTCCGAGGCCCACTGCGTGGGCACGTCACCGGTGTTGCCGAGGCTCTGCAGCACCGCCACGGCGATGGACGGGCCATCGATGTGGAAGTAGCGGCGGGCAGCCGCGCGGGTGTCGGAGAAGCCGAACCCGTCGGCACCCAGCGTGGTGTACTCGCCCGGCACCCACTGACGGATCTGGTCGGGCACGGCACGCATGTAGTCGGAGACGGCCACGACCGGGCCCTGCGTGTTGCCGAGCTTCTTCTCCACCCACGTGGTGTCGTGCTCGCCCCAGGGGTCGAGGAACTTCTTCTCGTCCAGTTCCAGTCCCTCGCGACGCATCTCGCCCCAGGAGGTGACGCTCCAGACGTCGGCAACCACGCCGAAGTCGTCCTTGAGGAGTTTCTGTGCCTCGAGCGCCCACGGGACGCCGACGCCGGACGCGAGGATCTGCGCGCGGCGCGCATCCTCGCCCACACCGTCGAAGGAGCCCTCCTTGAGCAGGTACATGCCCTTGAGGATGCCCTCGATGTCCACACCCTCAGGCTCGGTGGGCTGCACGTTGGGCTCGTTGTAGACGGTGATGTAGTACATGACGTCGTCGGGCTTCTCGCCGTACATGCGCTCCAGACCGTTGCGCACGATGTGGGCGATCTCGTACCCGTAGGCCGGGTCGTAGGACACCACGGCCGGGTTGGTCGATGCCAGGAGCGGCGAGTGACCGTCCATGTGCTGGGTGCCCTCACCGGTCAGTGTGGTACGGCCCGCCGTGGCGCCGATGAGGAAACCGCGGGTCAGCTGGTCGCCGGCGGCCCAGAGGAAGTCGCCGACGCGCTGGAAACCGAACATGGAGTAGAACACGTACACGGGAACCATCGGGATCCCGTGGGTCGCGTACGACGTGCCGGCGGCGGTGAACGCGGCCACCGACCCGGCCTCGTTGATCCCGGTGTGCAGGATCTGGCCATTCTTGGCCTCGCGATAGGCGAGGAACAGCTCATGGTCGACCGGGGTGTAGTTCTGCCCGTGCGGGTTGTAGATCTTGATGGTGGGGAAGAACGCGTCGATACCGAACGTGCGGGCCTCGTCGGGGATGATCGGCACCACGTGCGGCGCGAACTCCTTGTCCCGCATGAGGTCCTTCAGCAGCCGAACGAACGCCATGGTGGTGGCGATCTCCTGCTTGCCGGAGCCCTTGCGGACGCTGGCGTAGGCCTTGTCGCCGGGCAGGGACAGAAACTTGCGGTCCCCGCGACGCTCCGGCAGGTAGCCGCCCAGTTCACGACGGCGCTGGTGGATGTACTCCATCCGCGGGTCGTTGGCGTCGGGGCGCACGTAGGGGGGACGGTACGGGTCCTCCTCCAGCACCTTGTCGGTGATGGGCAGGTTCACGCGGTCGCGGAACGTCTTGAGGTCGTCCAGTGCCAGCTTCTTCATCTGGTGCGTGGCGTTGCGGCCTGCGAAGTGCTTGCCCAGGAAGTAGCCCTTGATGGTGTGGGCGAGGATGACCGTCGGCGCACCCGTGAACTCGGTGGCGGCCTTGTAGGCCGAGTAGACCTTCTGGTAATCGTGACCGCCACGGGTCAGGCGCCAGATGTCGTCGTCGGACCAATCCTTGACCATGGCCGCGGTGCGCGGGTCACGCTCGAAGAAGTGCTTGCGCACGTAGGCGCCGTCGTTGGCCTTGAACGTCTGGTAGTCGCCGTCGGAGGTGGAGTTCATGAGGTTGACGAGCGCGCCCTCACTGTCGGCGGCCAGAAGCGGGTCCCAGCCCCGTCCCCAGACAGCCTTGATGACGTTCCATCCCGCGCCCCGGAAGAAGGCTTCGAGTTCCTGCATGATCTTGCCGTTGCCACGGACGGGGCCGTCGAGGCGCTGCAGGTTGCAGTTGATGACGAATGTCAGGTTGTCGAGTTCGTCGTTCGCGGCCGTCTGCAGCAGACCGCGCGATTCCGGCTCGTCCATTTCGCCGTCGCCCAGGAATGCCCAGACGTGCTGCTGGGACGTGTCCTTCATTCCACGGTTGTGGAGGTACCGGTTGAACTGCGCCTGATAAATCGCATTCATGGGACCGATACCCATGGAAACGGTCGGGAATTCCCAGAACTTGGGCATTTGGTGCGGGTGCGGGTACGACGGCAGCGCCCGCAGTTTGCCGTCCACGTAATGGCTGTGTTCCTGGCGGAAACCGTCGAGGTCCTCCTCCTGGAGGCGCCCTTCGAGGAAGGCGCGGGCGTACATGCCGGGTGAGGCATGGCCCTGGAAGAAGATCTGGTCGCCGCCGCCGGGGTGGTCCTTGCCCCGGAAGAAGTGGTTGAAGCCCACTTCGTACAGGGTGGCCGACGAGGCGTACGTGGCGATGTGTCCGCCGACGCCGACGCCGGGGCGCTGCGCGCGGTGCACCATGATGGCGGCATTCCAGCGCAGCAGGCGGCGGATTTCGCGTTCCAGCGTTTCATCGCCGGGGAACGAAGGCTCCTGTGACGCCGGGATGGTGTTGATGTAGTCGGTACCCGTCAGGGATGGAACACCGATGTGGCGCTCCCGGGCACGTTCCAGCAGCTTCAGCATCACGTACCGGGCCCGGTGGCGGCCGCCGTCCTCGATGACGCCGTCGAGCGATTCGAGCCATTCGGCCGTTTCGTCGAGGTCGCTGTCGGGGAGAGTGGTGGGAAGTCCGTTGAGGATCGGTCCGGCCTCGTCCATTTGGCTCACGTGAGTCCTCTCAGTCGTCTAGGGCCGATCCGCAGTCCACGGCCGCCCGCATCGCGTCCAAGATACCCCCCACCCCGGTGAACTTTCATGTTCCGGTACGCACTTTGGGATCAGCGCTTCGCCCCATGCTCCACGAATGTGCACCTTGTCAAGATGTGAACGTTGACAAATCGTTATTGGTTCGTGACCGTATCCGGTGCCGAACCCGGGATTTCTCAGGTTGACTGGTGGCGATCATTGAACCAGCCGAAGAAGGTTGGTCCGTTTCGAAAGGACGATGATGTTCCGCAAGAAGAACAGATTAGCCGTGGCCTCCCTCGGGGTCGCTTCCCTGGTGGCATTGGCCGCCTGCAGCAACGGCGGTGCCACTCCCGGCGAGCCAGCCGCGTCCGGGACCGAGGGCGCCAGCAGCGCCGACTGCGCAGCATACGAGTCCTACGGAGACCTTTCCGGCAAGACCGTCACCGTCTATGCCTCCATCGTCTCTCCCGAGGACCAGCCGCAGATTGACTCGTACAAGCCCTTCGAGAAGTGCACCGGCGCCAAAATCGCCTATGAGGGCTCGCGCGAGTTCGAGGCCCAGCTGCCCGTGAAGATCGAGGCCGGCTCGCCGCCCGACATCGCCTACATCCCGCAGCCCGGCCTCCTCAAGACGCTCGTGGAGCGCTTCCCGGACGCCGTGAAGCCTGTGGCCGCAGCCGCCGACGCCAACGTGGACAAGTACTACAACGAGGCGTGGAAGGGCTACGGCACCGTCGACGGCAAGTACTACGCCGTTCCCGTGGGCGCCAACGCCAAGTCATTCGTGTGGTACTCCCCCAGCCTGATGTCCGACGGCGGATACGAGATCCCCACCACGCTCGACGAGCTGATGGCCCTCACCGAGAAAATCGCCACCGAGCACCCGGATGCCAAGCCGTGGTGTGCAGGGATCGAGTCCGGTGCCGCCACCGGCTGGCCGGCCACCGACTGGCTCGAGGACATGATGCTGCGCACCGTGACCCCCGAGGAGTACGACAAGTGGGTCAACCACGAGATGCCCTTCAACGACCCCAAGGTGGTTGAGGCTCTCGACATGGCAGGCGCCATCCTGAAGAACGACAAGTACGTCAACGGTGGCTACGGCAACGTCAAGACCATCGCCACGACGGCCTTCGGTGACGCAGGACTGCCCATCCTGGAGGGCCAGTGCTACATGCACCGCCAGGCGTCGTTCTACCAGGCCAACTGGCCCGAGGGCACCACGATCGCCGAGGACGGCGACGTCTTCGCCTTCTACCTGCCCGGCAAGGACGCCGACGTCAAGCCCCTCCTGGGTGGTGGCGAGTTCGCCACGGCGTTCGCCGACCGCCCCGAGGTCCAGGCCTTCCAGGCCTACCTGACCTCGCCCGAGTGGAGCAACGAGAAGGCCAAGGCCTCGCCCGCCGGCTGGCTCTCCGCCAACAAGGAACTGGACCCCGCGAACCTGAAGTCCCCCATCGACCAGCTGGCCTTCAAGCTGCTGTCCGATGAGAAGACCGTGTTCCGCTTCGACGGCTCCGACCTGATGCCGGGTGCCGTCGGTTCCGGCTCGTTCTGGAAGGGCATGACCGACTGGATCGCGCTCGACAAGAGCAGCAAGGAAGTCCTCGATTCCATCGAGGCCTCCTGGCCCAAGTCCTGATCCGAGCCCGCTAGAACCACACCGAAATGTGGGCCACACTCCCTCCGGGATTGTGGCCCACATTCCGGCTCCGCACCCGTTAGGTTTGCGTCACCAGACATCTCAGAGAGGAGATGCCCATGGATTGGCTACTGAAGGCGACAACGCCTGCCGAGAAGATCCTTGTGATGATCGTCGCGGTACTGCTGTTCGCCGCAGTGATGTCCTTCATCCTGTACGTCTCGGAAAAATTGCCCCGCTGGATCCCTGCCGTGGGGTTCCTCCTACCTGCAGTCATCATGCTGGTTTTCGGCCTCCTGTGGCCCGGTATACGAACGGTTTTTGACTCGTTCCTCGACGCGAATGGTCAGAAGGGCGTCGGCGTGGACAACTACGTCACCGTCCTGACGAATCCGAATTTCCAGATCATCCTGCTCAACACCCTGGCGTGGGTGGTCGCGGTGCCGCTGCTGTCCACGGTGTTCGGGTTGCTCTACGCCGTCCTTGTGGACCGCACCCGGTTCGAGAAGATAGCCAAGACGCTGATCTTCCTGCCCATGGCCATCTCCATGGTGGGAGCGTCCATCATCTGGAAGTTCGTGTACCAGTACAAGCCCCCCACCACAGACCAGACCGGCTTCGCCAACCAGATTCTGGTGTGGCTGGGTCTGCCACCTCAGCAGTTCCTGCTGAACCCGCCATGGAACACCGGCTTCCTCATCCTCATCATGATCTGGATCCAGACCGGTTTCGCCATGACCATCCTGTCGGCCTCCATCAAGGCCATACCGGACGAGATCACCGAGGCGGCCCAGATTGACGGCGCCAGCCCCATCAGCACGTTCTTCAACATCACGGTGCCCTCCATCCGGCCTGCACTCATCGTCGTCATCACAACCATCGCCATGGCGACCCTGAAGATCTTCGACATCGTGCGCACCGCCACCGGTGGTCAGTTCCAGACGTCAGTGATCGCCAACGAGTTCTACAGCCAGAAGTTCACCCAGTTCAACAACGGCATCGCCGCCACCCTGGCCGTCATCCTGTTCGTGCTGGTGATCCCGATCGTCATCTACAACGTCCGCCAGATGAGGATTTCGGAGGGAGAACGATGAGTGAAGAAATCAAGTACGCCATGGTGGACACGGTGGAGCCGACGAGGTCGAACTTCTCCGACGATCCGATGTTCCGCAAGGAACGCAAGCTGACGCGCGCCGAGAAGCGCGCCATCGACGCGAAGGGGCGCCTCTCGTCGCCGTGGGCATCCGGCGTCGCGATCCTGCTGGCGCTGATCTGGACGATCCCCACGTTCGGCCTGTTCCTGACATCGTTTCGGCCTGAGCCGGACATCCGCAAGACGGGGTGGTGGACATGGTTCAGCAACCCCAATGTCACCCTGAAGAACTACCAGGACACGCTGTTCGGCTCCTCGACGGACCTGAGCACGTTCTTCCTCAACTCCTTCGTGGTGACCATCCCCTCCGTGATCATCCCGATCACCCTGGCGCTGCTGGCCGCCTACGCATTCGCCTGGATCGAGTTCCCGGGGCGCAACATCCTGTTCGTGGCGGTGTTCGCACTCCAGGTGGTGCCCATCCAGGTGACGCTGGTACCGCTGCTCACCCAGTACGTGAACTGGGGCCTGGCGGGATCGTTCTGGCCGGTGTGGTTGTCGCACTCGATCTTTGCGCTGCCATTGGCGATCTTCCTCCTGCACAACTTCATGAAAGAAATCCCGGCGTCGCTCATTGAGGCGGCACGCGTGGACGGGGCAGGACACGTGAAGATCTTCTTCCGCGTGCTGCTCCCCCTCCTGGTCCCCGCGATCGCGTCGTTCGCCATCTTCCAGTTCCTGTGGGTGTGGAACGACCTGCTCGTGGCGCTCACCTTCGCCGGCGGCAACAAGAACGTGGCACCGTTGACGGTCCGCGTTGCTGAGCTTTCCGGAACGCTGGGCGCGAAATGGCACCTGCTCAGCGCAGGCGCCTTCATCTCAATGCTCGTGCCCATGATCGTGTTCCTGTCGCTGCAACGCTTCTTCGTGCGTGGCCTGCTGGCCGGCTCGGTCAAGGGCTGATACTCATATGGTGGCCGGGGAAGTGCACGAAGGTGCGCCTCCCCGGCTTTTCCATGCCGTCACCATCCGTGAGGCGCGCCCGGATGAGTGGCGCCAGTCCCGCACCCTCCGACTCGAGATGCTGGCGGACACGCCGCACTCCTTCGGCGATCACCTCCATGAGGTTTTGGGGTGGGACGACGACCAATGGATGATCCGGCACGAGTCCCATCTGCTCCCGGACTCGGGGGTCTTCGTCGCCGTCGCGGAGGACGGGCGTTGGATGGCCCACATGGGCGTGCGCGAGTTCCACAACTACTCCCCGCCGCGGGCCTGGCTCATGGGGGTCTACGTGACACCCGCCCTTCGCGGCACCGGCACTGCCGCAAACATGCTGCGGGCGGTCGAGTCGTGGACAGTGGACCGGGGCTTTGACCGCTTGTTCCTGGACGTCCACGAGCACGCCCTGCCGGCGCGACGCTTCTACGAAAAGTTCGGCTTCGTCCCCACGGGAGAGACCCTGCCGTACCCGCTGGACCCGACGACGTCGGAGCTTGAGATGGTGAAGGTACTCACGCCCCTTGTGCAGCGCGACGGCGGCGCGAGTGCTCCAGCAGGGACTCCAGCGGCCAGGTGTTGATGACGCGCTCAGGCTCGATCGTCGCGGCCGTGGCTCTGGCTGCGCCCAGCGACCAGAAGTCGAGTTGCCCGGGCGCGTGGGCGTCGGTGTTGATGGCGAACAGGCACCCGAGGTCGCGGGCCAACTCCAGCAACGGCATGGGAGGATCCTGTCGTTCCGGTCGGGAGTTGATCTCCACGGCCACACCGAACATCTCGCAGGCGCTGAAGACCAGTTCGGCGTCGAACTGCGACTCGGGTCGCCAGGTCCCGTCGTCACGCAGCCGTCGACCGGTGCAGTGCCCGAGCACCAGCGTGTGCGGATTCGACACGGCAGCCACCATGCGGCGTGTCATGGCCTCGGCTTCGGAGCGCAGCTGGGAGTGGACGCTGGCAACGACGACGTCAGTGCCCGAGAGCATGTCGTCGGCCTGGTCCAGTGCGCCGTCGGCCAGGATGTCCACTTCGATCCCCCGCAGGAGGCGACAGCGGTGTGCGGTCTGGATCCGCTCCATCTCCCCCCACTGCGCGAGGAGTCGCTCGCGGGACAGTCCGTTGGCGACCCGGAGACGCGGCGAGTGGTCAGTGATGGCGAGGTAGTCCCGCCCCATCAGGTCCGCGACCTCCGCCATCTCCCACATCGGCGAGCCACCGTCGGAGGCATTGGTGTGGGTGTGCAGGTCGCCGCGCAGCATCCGGCCGAGCCGGTCGCCAGCGGGGTCCAGCGACGCGGCACCCCCCACCCGCGCCTCAGCCAGCTTGTCCGGGATTCGCCCCTGGGCCGCCACGACAGCGAAGGCGGCGGTGCTCGGGCCGAACGAGGGCAACGACTGCCACTCAGCGATCGTGTGGAGTCCACTCGCCTCCTCCGCGGTCAGCCCCGCCGCGACCTCCGCCGCCCGGCGGTAGGCCTTGATGCGGTGGGGGTCCGCCATGCCGCGCTCCAGCCAGAACGCGAACTCGCGCAGGAACTCGGCAACCTCGGACGCCACGGCTTTCATGCATCCGCACTCTAGTGCGGGGCGCACCCAATCACGGGCCCGCCTGCCGTGCCACTTTCGCTGGTGGCAGTAGCATGCGAGTGCGGGATGGCAACGGTGCGAACCCTGAAGGCGGTGTCGAATGACTGATGCGGATCAGCCTTTCCGACGCCCCGTGCCCGGCCAGACGCTTCCCGACGACGTGCACCCTCCGGCAGTCGACAACACCTGCACGGCCTCCCTGCCCGCAGCCGAGCCGGTCATCCTGGACCCCGAGTTCCACCAGTCGGTGTGGAAGCCGTGGGACGCAATGGCCAGCATGGGCGCACTGCATCCGGATGGGGGCACCTCCCCGGGCGCCACCACCGTGCCGCCGCCAGCCCCGATGGGCTCTCGGCGCGCCCCCAGGATGGCGATCGCCGCCGTGGCTGTCGGCCTGGCGTTGGCCGTGGCGCTGGCGCTGCTGATCCCCGGGTTGCTGCACGCGCCGAGGTGGACGCCGTCGTCGATCGTGGAGGACCTGGCCAGCACGCCGGAGGTGGCCTGGAGTGCGGAGGGTGGACAGCCCTGTGACCCGCAACTGGACGAGGATCACGCCGTCATGACCGCACGTCAGCGCGTCTGGTCACTGGACCTCCGCGACGGTCGGACCCGGTGGAGCGTGGATGTCCCCAGTGGCGATGTGCGGGTGACGTGCCTGGCCGGTGCGGAAATGGTTGCGGTCTCGATCGTGGATCGGCCTGCTGGCACGGTGAAAAGCATCGCCCTGCTGGATGGCTCGACCGGACGTACGGTGACAGAGTTGTCCGGCGACGACACGGTGCAGGTGATTCCGCTGGGGCGCAACATGGGTCTGCTGGACAGGAGCAACATGCTGCGTGCCGTGAGGCCGGGACGACTGGCCGAGCCGCTGTGGAGTGTGCGCCTTCCCGGCGCCGAGCGCGTCCTCGGCGACATCCACGTCGAGCCGGTGGATTTGGACACAGTGCAGCTCTGGTACTCCCCCGAGACCAGCCCGGGCGAGAGCGGGGAATCCTTCCAGCCAATCCTGTCGCTGGCGGACGGAAGGGCCCCCACCTGGGCCCACGACTCCGTGACGGAGAACCAGTTCTACGAACGGCTGGGAGACGTGGTCCTGTGGCACCAGAACATGGAGTGGGGCAGCCACGTGTCGGTTCTGGACCTGGAGGGGCGGGAGCTGTGGAGTCTGGAGAACCTGACACCCACCATCTCCGGGTCACGCCTCTACGTGACGTATCCCGGCAGCAGGGAGTCGGAAACGGGTGTGCACGAACTGCGTGAGGTCGATCCCAGAAGCGGCGAACCGGTGAACGACGACGTCTTCGTGGGTCTCTTCGACTACGCGTTCGCAGCCCCCCGAGGCAGCATCGCGGTCTTCATGCTCGGCTCCCTGACGATCCTCGATGAGAACCTGCGCGAGCAGGACAAGTTGCAGGACATCGATTACGGCGGGACCTACAGCGGCGAGGAGTTCCTGTACACCGGCGGAAACATGCAACAGGACAGCAACGCGAGGAGGACACGTCTCACGGCCATCGACCCCGTCGGCTCCCGCGTCGTGTGGGACTTCTACATCGAGCCCGGTCAGCGCATCGCACAGTTGGGTCGTCACCTCGTGTTGCTCGACGATGGCGGCAGAACCGTCCAGGGTCTGAGGAGCAGCTCGCCGTGAATGCCGTCACCAGGGGCCGGGATGACTGATCCGGACCAACCCTTCCGCCGCCCCCACCATGACCCTGCGCACGGTGACGCCGTCGAGTGCTCGGCGGCAGCCACGTCATCCGTCCCCGCCACTGACGCCAACCTGGTCATCCTCGACCCCGACTTCCACCAGTCCGTCTGGAAGCCGTGGGAGGAACCCGTCGATCCAGCACTGGGCGCCGGGCACCCCGACGCCGCCCCCGCCACGTTGATCAAACGACCAGTCGTGTGGGCGCCACTACTGCTGGGCCTCGTGATCCTGACGCTGGTTGTCGCGTTCGTGGTGCCGGGCACCCGCAGCCAGCCGTCGCCGTGGCGGCTCGAGCCACTCGTGGCTGACATGGAAACAAGGCCGGAGATCGCCTGGACCTCCGCGGGCGGGATCGAGTGCGCCAGCCCGCCGCAGGATGGGGACCACACGATCCTGACGGATGCCCAGCGCGTCTGGTCGATCAATCTGACGAACGGGAGGACGCGCTGGAGCGTTGACCTCGGCAGGTACGGGAAGGTGACCTGCCTGTCCGAACTCGACCTGGTGGCCGTCACGCTGCCCGACACCGCGACTCAGACCGTTGAGCGGACAATCTTGCTGAGCGCCGTCACGGGCCAACAGGTGCACGAGCTTCCGGGCAGCTCCACCGTGCAGGTGATCGCGCTGGGTCGCAACCTCGGACTGATGGACGCAGGCGGCCTGCTGACGGCCGTTCGCCCCGACCAACTCGACAAGCCTCTCTGGTCGCGTCAACTCCCCGGATTCCCGATTGCGGACGACGTCATCGCGGTGCGGAGCGTCGACGGTGGGTCAGTCCAGCTCCATTACTGGGTGGAAGGTTCCGTCGGCGACGTGGAGGGCTTCGCGGTTTCTCTGAGGTTGTCCGACGGCACCCCGCCGGAGTGGGCGCAGACGTCGACGCAACACACGGTCTTCTTCCGGATCGGCGACGTGCTGCTCACGTTTGACGCCGAGGAGGGCGGAGAACCCTCAATCCTCGACCTGCGTGGCCGGCATCTGTGGGAACCGGGTCAGGACGAGTTGGGCGCTTCCGGCTCGCGGCTCTACCTGTCAACACCGGGCTCCGCCCCCGAGGGCCGGCTGACGCATCTCAGGGAAGTGGACCCCCGCACCGGCAAGCCGCTGAACGGCGACACATACGACGGTGCATTCGACTACGTCGTCGACGGCGCGGCCGGGCACGTCGCCGTGATGCGAGGCAACTCGCTGATCATCCTCGACGACCACCTCGCCGAACTGCCCGCCGTCCAGTTCGAGAATTTTCTCGCCTCCTACGAGGGCGAGAAGTTTCTGTACGCGGAATCCAACATCGCCCAGCCGAGCGAGTCCCAGCAGACCCGACTCTCGGCCGTGGATCCCGGCGGCGCCCGCGTCCTGTGGACCTTCGACCTCGAGCCCGTGCAACATCTGGAACGACTGGGAAGCCACCTCCTCGTCGTCGACGGTGATGGAACGCTGCACGGGCTCCGGACCACGTCATGACCCCCGACACCCCCGGCGAGGATCCACACCGCACCTTCCGGCGGCCACGACCGGGAGACCCGCCGTTCACCGCCCCGCCGTCGACACCCCCACCCGGTCTGCCCGAGAACCACGGCGCCCCCACCGATGCGAAACCGGAGGTCGACCGGCCGGGGCATGCAAAGCGTCCGGGACGTCGCGCCGCCCTGATCATGGGGTTCCTCGCGGTGGCGGTGGCCCTGGTCCTCACCGTGATGATCCTGCGTCCGCACGACCCCGGGTTGGCCGCCCCCGCACAATCGGTGGTCGACTTCGCAACCGCGCCGGAGATCGCCTGGGCCGCCGATGGCGGGCAGGAGTGCCAGTACTCGTCGTCTGAGGACCACGCCATCCTGTCGGAGGATGGCCGCGTGTGGTCGCTCGATCTGCAGACGGGCGACACTCTCTGGGACGTGGATCTGCCCGGCAACTGGGGTATCACCTGCCTGCCCGGCTCAAACCTGGTGGCCGCCCTGGAGTACGCAGACAAGGATCCCCGTCCGGTCCTCCGCGCCACGTTCTTCGACGCCACGACGGGGGAACAACGCGCGGAACTGTCGGACACCACGCTGCGTCACGTGGTCCCGATGGGGGCGATGATCGGCCTCGTGGACGACGCCAACATGCTGACGGCAGTGGAGCCCGACGATCTCGCCACACCCATCTGGAGCCGTCAGCTCCCCGGCTACCCCGCCGAGGCCGACACGATCTCCATCGGGCAGATAGATGACGCTACCGTCCAGATGCATTATTCGACAGGAGACGGCTATCCCCTCCTGTACACCTCGTTCTTCTCGACGGCGGACGGGCGCACCCCGTCCTGGGTCCGGGGAACCGCAGCCGACCTCCACTTCTATACCCGGGTGGGCGACGTGGTCGTCTGGGACCGCCGTGACGGGGAGGAGGGAACAACCGTCCTTGATCTGCGGGGCAGGGAACTGTGGAAGACGGAGGTGGGGAACCTCACACCGCTGGAATCCCGGCTCTACCGGTGGGAATCGCCCAGCTCGTCGTCGGACCCGGGTGTCCAGGAGCTTCGTGAGGTGGATCCGCGGACCGGGGCCGCCCTGACAACAGATGCGTTCGACGGAGCGGCCGGATTGGTCTACCCGCTGCCGCAGGGCCGTCTCGGAGTGCTGCACAACCAAACGCTGACGCTTCTGGACAGCCACCTCAACGAGGTGGGCACCATGCCGCTGGATCCTTACGCCGTGACCTTCCAGGGCACGCAGTGGCTCTACATGGGGGAGAACATGTATGAAGCGAGCGAGAGGGACGACGTGCCGCGCATCGCGGCCATCGACCCCTCCACCGCCCGGGCCGTGTGGACCGTTGAACTGGACGCGGGCCAGGAACTGCACCAGTTGGGCCGTCACCTCATCGTCCGCGACGGTGACGGCACGCTCCATGGCCTGAAGACCCCCGCCTGACACACTGTGGATTGACTGGTTCCGGACCGGCAGCCACACACCGAAAAGACTCTTGTGGCCCGACGACGCATCCTGTCAGGCCAGCCCCCGGGGCCGGTCTCCGCATAGGGTGTCCACCATGAACCCACCCCAGCCGCGCAACGGAACGCTGCCCGCACAGGTCAGTTCGCAGCGCACCCGCGTCGCGATCCTGAAGCGGCTGCGGGCCGTCACCGGTGCCATGAACACCGCCACCCTGGCGGCCATGGAGTCACGGCACGAGTGGTTCGCCCAACTCGACGCGGAGTCCCGCTCCTGGATCAACGTGCTGGCACGGAGCGGTATCGACGGCTTCGTGAACTGGCTGTCCGGCGAGGACTTCTCCCCCGAAACCGTGTTCGACGCGGCCCCCCGCGCCATGGCCGGGCGGATCACGCTGCAGCAGACCGTTGACCTGGTGCGGACCACCACCGACGTCGTCGAGGAGCAGATCCACCTGCTGCTGCCCCGCGGCGACCGGCAGGCTCTGCAGTTGGGCATCGTCCACTACTCCCGCGAGATCGCCTTCGCCGCCGCAGAAATCTACGCGAGCGCCGCCGAGGCCCGCGGCGCCTGGGACTCCCGCATCGAGGCGACCGTCATCGACGCCGTCGTCCGGGCCGAGACCGACGAGTCGGTGCTGTCGCGCGCATCCACCCTGGGGTGGAACACGGCGTCACGCGTGGTGGTGGCCATCGCCGCCACACCGCGCGAGGCCAACCTCGACGACCTGCGACGGGCCGCCGGCAAACTCGGCCTGGACCTGCTGACCTCACCCCATGGTGACCGCCTCGTCTGCATCTTCGGCGGCGAGGCCATCACCGACTCGATGGAAGCCTGCCAACTGGTCGCGAGACTGGAGCCGTACTTCGCCGACGGCCCCATCGTTGTGGGCCCCGTCGCGGACGGCCTCGCAGGCGCCCCCCAGTCGGCACGGGCCGCCGCCTCCGGGTATCGCGCAGCCGCTGCCTGGCCGGAGGGCCCCCGGACCATGCTCTCGGACGACCTCCTGCCCGAGCGGGCACTCTCCGGCGACGGCCACGCCCGCCGGATTCTGGGCGGCGCCATCTACCAGTCCCTGGCGGCGTCCAAGGAACTGCTGGAGACCTGCGTTGGATTCCTCGACAGCGGGTCCTCCATGGAGGCGACGTCGCGCGCCCTCTTCATCCACCCCAACACGGTCCGGTACCGGATCAAGCGCATCCAGGAGGCCACGGGCTACAACCCCACGGACGCGCGGGAAGCCTACGTGCTGAGGATGTCGATCACACTCGGCCGCCTCCAGAACAGCTGACTCTCCCACGAATCACATCGGTGTTGTTCACCAACCTGCACAACATCGCCGCCACCGACAGGAAGCGGCAGAGGCGCGCCGTTGTGGGAACCCCACAAAGAGTCCCGTGACAACTTCGTGACATTCGATCCCGCGCGGAGGGGTGCCGAGGGGGCACAGTTGTCACATGCTTGCAATCGTCGCGCCCGGACAGGGAGCCCAGACCCCCGGATTCCTGGCCCCCTGGCTGGCGGAACCCGTGATCGCCGACCAGTTCAACTGGCTGGGGGCGGCCGCGGGCATGGACCTGGTGCACTACGGCACCGAGGCCGACGCCGACACCATCCGGGACACCGCCGTTGCCCAGCCGCTCCTGGTGGCTGCCGGCCTCGTCGCTGCCCTGGCGCTGTTCCCCACCCCGGCGGATGCAGTCTCCACCGTGGGCGTGACCGCCGGCCACTCCGTGGGTGAGCTCACCGCCGCAGCCTTCACCGGTGTCATCTCCGCCGAAACCGCCATGATCCTGGTGCGCGAGCGGGGCCGGGCGATGGCGGAGGCTTCCGCTGTCACCCCCACCTCCATGACGGCCATTGTGGGCGGCGACCGCGACGAGGTGCTGGCAGCTCTTGAAGCGCACGGGCTGACGGCCGCCAACAACAACGGCAGTGGACAGGTGGCCGCCGCGGGCACCGTCGAGCAGTTGGCCGCCCTGGCCGCCAACCCGCCCCGCCGCACGCGGCTGGTCCCCCTGAGCGTGGCCGGCGCCTTCCACACCCACCACATGCAGCCAGCCGTGGCCCACCTGGAACGGCTCACCCGCAGCGTGGCCACCGCGGACCCCCGGATGCGCCTCCTCAGCAACGCCGACGGCGCCGTCGTGACTGAGGGCCGCGAGTTCCTCCGACGCATGGTGGCCCAGGTGGCCAGCCCGGTGCGCTGGGACCTCTGCATGGAGACCATGGCCTCCCTCGGTGTCACAGGCCTGCTGGAGCTGCCCCCCTCGGGTACCCTCACGGGCATCGCCAAGCGCAACCTCAAGGGCGTCGAGCTCTTCAGCCTCAACACCCCCGACCAACTCGACGACGCACGCACCTTCTGCACCAATCACGCACCAGAACCGACTGAGGAGAACCCACGTTGAGCATCAAGCCCTCACAGGGAGCAAAGTTTGCCCGCATCATGTCGGTGGGCGGTGCACGCGGCAGCCGCGTCGTCGACAACGCCGAGATGTGCACCATGATCGAATCCTCGGACGAGTGGATCCAGCAGCGCACGGGGATCCGGGAGCGCCGCTGGGTTGCCGACGGTGAGGACGCCATCACGCTCGGCACCGCCGCAGCCGCCAAGGCCATTGAGAAGGCCGGGCTGCAGCCCAGCGACATCGACGCCATCCTCGTCTCCACGGTGTCGCACTTCATGCAGACCCCGTCGATGGCCTGCATCATCGCCGACAAGCTGGGCATGCCCGAGCCGGCCGCGTTCGACCTGTCCGCCGCCTGCGCCGGCTTCTGCTACGGCGTCGGCATGGCCGACGGCATGGTGCGTGCCGGGTCCGCCAAGCACGTGCTGGTACTGGGCGTCGAGGTGCTGTCGAGGTACACCGACTTCACGGACCGCAGCACCGCGTTCCTCTTCGGCGACGGCGCCGGCGCCGTGGTGATCGGCCCCAGCGATACGCCCTCCATCGGCCCCACGCTGTGGGGATCCGACCCATCGCAGCACGAGGTCATCACCATCGACGACTGGCGCGAGGACCGCAGCCCCGAGGAGGGCGGGCCCTACATCCACATGGAGGGCCGCAAGGTCTTCAAGTGGGCCACCACCTTCATCGCCGGCAAGGCGCGCGAGGCACTGGAGCTGGCCGGGCTGACCCCGGAGGAACTCGACGTGTTCATCCCCCACCAGGCCAACAACCGGATCACGGATTCAATGTTGCGCCACCTCAAGCTCCCGGCCGACGTCGTCGTTTCACGCGACATCGTCAGCATGGGCAACTCGTCCGCGGCCTCGGTTCCGCTGGCGATGGAGGCGCTGCTCGACTCGGGCGACGCCACCAGTGGGCAGACTGCCCTGATGATCGGCTTCGGCGCCGGCCTGGTCTACGCGGGCCAGACCGTCCTCCTCCCCTGATCATTCATCCACACTCACCACCACCCAAGGAGCCGACATGGCAAGCACCGAAGAAATCCGTTCCGACCTGGCCGAGATCGTCAACGACGTGGCCGGCGTGGCCGTCGAGGACGTCCAGCTGGACAAGTCCTTCATCGACGACCTGGGCGTCGACTCCCTGTCGATGGTCGAGATCATCTACGCCTGCGAGGACAAGTTCGGAGTCTCCATCCCCGATGAGGACTCCAAGAACCTGAAGACCGTCGGCGACGCCGTCGCCTACATCGAGCGCGCCTCCAACTGAGGCCACGGGGCGGGCCCCTCGCCGGGCCCGCCCGCACCCGCCTTCCCGGCGGGTCGACGTGGAAGCGAGCGCACGCCCGCTCCGTCGACACCCCCCTCACTTTTCTCCGAACAACGTCCGACAAGGAGCCCCATGACCACCGTTGTCATCACCGGTTTCGGCGCCACCACCCCCCTGGGCGGCGACGCCCCCAGCACGTGGGACGGCCTGCTGGCCGGCCGTTCAGGCGTTCGCCGCCTGGAGGAGGCATGGGCCGCCGACCTGCCCGTGCGCATCGCCGCACACGTGGCCGTCGAGCCTGACATTGACCGGGTCGAGGCCCGCCGCCTCGACCGTTCCTCCCAGCTTGCACTCGTGGCGGCCATGGAGGC